>JBPCJO010000068.1:0-15029 GCA_051005235.1 Saccharimonadales bacterium (SeqCode) | reverse complement strand
TTGTAATCCCGGTGGTTAATGTGGTTGGTGGTAGGCAAGGCGGCGGTTCGCAAGGTAGTGGTAGCGGTGGTGGCGGCGGAAATTTCCGCAACAATTCAAACAGCGGTAACGCGCGGAGCGATAGTTCAGATGGTCCAGCGCCAGACCAGAAAACTCCCGAGCAAGAAGCTCAAGAAATGCAGACCCGCTTCGCAACGATGCGCGCCAAGCTTCTGAACCAAGACGCCCGCACCGACTAAGCTAGCTCTCAACAGGCTTAAAAACGAGTACCGGTTTTGAGTTCGCCGGAGGTAAAAAATTTATGCTTCCTTCAAGAAGCGTGTGGTCATCTGTTTTGAGCGCTACCGCTTGTTCTTGAGTCGCACGTTCGCCGTAAGCCACCAGGCCAGCCATGCCAATTTGACCTAACTTCTGGTCTGTACGCGCCACGACAGCGTGGAGGTATTCGTCTTCGGACAATATAAAAGGAGGATGCTTCGTCTGTATGTATAGTGGCGCATCGAGTTCATTACTATCAACAGCGATTGCAATAATAGTGGCGACATGTTTGGCCTCACGCTCAATTTTACGTTCGGCCCGGTTATCTAGATATTGTTTAATTCGTCCCATGGGTCACATACTACTCTTAGCGCAGCAATTTAAAAAGTGCTTGCGGTTGTTGTTTTCGCACGTCCCCTTGAGCATAATACCTGAAACACGAAACCCCACAAGCTACAGTTATATTCAGACACTACAGTTTTGACACGAATATGTACACATCAGTGTCAAATACGTAGTGTCTGCCAACATTCGGTATATTAGCTAGACTTTTGAGAACTGCAATTAAAAATCGGTTGACTTTTGTAGTAATTTGTGCTACAATTTAGAGAATAACACTAGCGTTATAACAGAGAAGCTGGTAGAATAAGAAAAACAATGGCAAAATCAAAAAAGAAAAAAACTAAATCTAGAACCCGAAAAGTCACCGCCGCACCGGTAGAGCGCGAGCGTTCTACTTTTTGGCCGCTGGCGGGCGCTATTTCATTGTTTTTGCTGGCGTTGTTTTTGGTGCTGGGCGGCTTTGAAACCGGCGGACCATTACCGATCAATCTGTTTGACGGCGTTGAATGGTCACTTGGTTATGCAGCCTATCTGGCGCCGCTGGCACTTGTTTATTTTGGTGTCGTTAAATTTAAAGATGACGATCGCAAAGTGCCGTTTAGTAAACTTTTTAGCATGCTGACTTTTTTAGCGGCCGCCGCAGCCCTAATGCATACCTTGTTTATGACAACCGAAATGAATACGGTAGTATCGAGTGGCGGCAACGGCGGGTCAATTGGCGCCTTTCTGGGTAATTTGAGTCTGACGGCGCTCGATAAAATTCCGGCGAGCATTCTATTCGCCGTGATCGGCATCTTAATGTTCTTTCTGTCATTTAATATCTCATTAAAAATTCTGGCTAAACCATTTGAGCGTCGCGAAAAAGACGAAGATACCGACCTCGAAGCTCTTAAAGAGAAGACTGGCAACCGATTTAAGCTTAATGAAGGTGTTCCAACCGTAAACTCACCAGTTGTGCCAGCTCCGATAGAAGAGAAGCCACTCCGCCTGTCGAGTCTAAAAAACACCGCCCATAAAATGTCGGCCGGTGAAACGCACGAGGCACTGACGACCGCCAGTGACCCAAACTGGGAGTTCCCGAGCCTCAAGCTGCTCGAGCAAAAGCAAGATAAAGCCGACGCCGGCGACGTCGAGGGTAATGCCCGGACGATCCAAGAAACGTTTACTAATTTTAACATTCATGTAGAGATGGAGGGTGCCAACGTCGGCCCGCGGGTCACACAGTATACGCTTAAGCCGCCAACAGGGGTAAAACTAACCAAGATTACCGCGCTAGACAATAACTTAGCACTCGACTTGGCGGCGCACTCGATTCGTATAGAAGCGCCGATTCCCGGCAAGCGCTTAGTCGGTGTCGAGGTACCAAACGTAAAACCAGCCATGGTTCGTATGAGCGGCATGTTGTCCTCGCGTGAGTGGGCTAGCGTTAAAAGCCCACTGGGCTTTGTGATTGGCCGTGATATTGCCGGGCTACCTATTGTCGGTGACCTTGCTAAGATGCCTCACTTATTAGTCGCTGGTCAAACTGGCTCTGGTAAATCAGTCATGATTAATGATATTTTAACGAGCCTGCTGTACCGTAATTCGCCATCAGATTTAAAGCTAATTCTGGTAGATCCAAAACAGGTTGAGCTGGCGCCGTATAATGGCTTGCCGCACTTATTAACTCCGGTTATTAACGAGCCCGAAAAATGCATCAGTGCCTTAAAGTGGGCGGTCGCCGAGATGGAGCGCCGACTGCGCACGATGGCCGAAGTCAACAAACGTAACATCATCGAATATAACGAGCTCAAGCAAGAGGAGGGCATGCCCTACATTGTGATTGTAATTGATGAGCTGGCCGACTTGATGATGATGGCTGCCCGTGACGTCGAAGCCTTGGTTGTGCGCCTGGCCCAAAAGGCGCGTGCGGCTGGTATTCACTTAGTCCTGGCTACACAGCGCCCGTCGGTCGACGTTATTACCGGCCTTATTAAAGCCAACGTGCCGGGGCGGATCGCCTTTACGACCCAGAGTCAGGTAGACTCGCGGACGATTATTGATCAAGTCGGAGCCGAGAAGCTACTAGGCCGCGGTGACATGCTCTTGCTGACCAGCGAAATGCCTAAGCCAAAGCGTGTCCAAGCGGCCTTTATATCTGACGGCGAAACCGCCAAAGTAGTAGACTTTATTAAAGAACAACGGCCGCCACAGTACGACGACGAAGTCGTCAGCCAGCCGGTACAGCTCAATGGTAAAGGCGGCATTGTGGCCGACATGGACCGTGGCGGCGAAGCCGACGACGACCTCTGGCGCGACGCCATCCGCGTAATTATAGAAGGCCGCAAGGCAAGCACCAGCCTGTTACAACGCCGCCTGCGCGTCGGCTATGCCCGCGCCGCCCGACTGATCGAAAACATGGAAGAGCAGGGGATCGTCGGCCCAGCCGATGGTGCACGCCCGCGCGAGGTCCTCATCAGCAGCATGGACGACGTCTTTGGTGCTCCGGCCGGCGCCGAAGCCGGTGGTGGCGATGTCTACGACGACATGGCAGATGACCCTAAAGACGACTAACTCGCCCGTTAAAAGTTATTGCGCCCGGTTAGTTAATAAATAGTTAATTATTCATTGCTACTATGATGCGGTGAAAGTTTACCAGTCTAAGTATGATAAGTTGTCCGGTACATCTCGAGATGAGGTTATGAAAGATGCCCGAAAAACGTATCATATAATTCAAAAACATACGAAACGTCAGCCGTACGTGCGATCTGTCTACTTTCGTAAAGATAAGATATTCATTAATACTTTTTGGCATCACCTCGCACAAAAACGACGCAGTGACCAAGTTCGTCGTTTAAAATTTTATCCATGCGCAATAGATTTACTGCGCCATACCCGATTTGACTCCGATACCATACTTAAAGCGAAGAAGTTAGATGAGTTACTTCACCGATTTGCAGGTAAATCTAAAGATGGTGAACTTTTTTACGTACAGGTTAAGCAAAATAAAAAGAGTGGCCGAAAAGATTTTATATCAGTCTTTCCTGGCGAAGAACTCCCTAAAAGAAAAAGGCCTTCCGCAGGGTAGCCTAGAAACTACGGGCCGAAGGTCTTCAATAGTTATATTAATAAAAGCAACGGCTCATGTCAACGCACGCGCGACACTGATGTGATAACTACACTATAAAAAACTTGAGCTTATTGCGTATTGTTCATATAGTAACAATATACGCAGACAAAAACTCAAGAAGCGTATCTATACAAAGACCAAAACAATGGAGGAGATAACGTGGCAGCCGCGCTAGAGAAAACGCCAATGTGCGAGGTGACTGGTTTACCGCTACCCATCTTCCATAAGGAACCCCCTACAAACGGGGCTCCTTTTTCTTTTCAGAAGAATTATCATCATCATTTTCATCCCGAACGCAGCCCGGCTCTGCAAACTGTAGCAGGTTTGGCGGTGCGCGGCAGCCGGGTACAGCATATTAGTTATGCGCTCCACACCAACTACCACAATTTATTTACCGGCCCGGAATTACCCGAGAACGAAGACGACGCCTTTCGTATTGCGGTCCTGAGTGCGTCGGGCGTTGTTCCACGGTCGGCAATCGATGTCAGTAAACCCCGACAATGGCGCGAGGTTCGACTCAATAACTACGACCACTCCTTTTTATCGCGTCCTAAAATTATTGGGGTTGATAAGCCCGGTAATTTAGCCCTATTCTTGGCAGAATACGCCGCCAAACAAGATATTCAAGGCTCCCTAGATAACATTATTATTGATGAATTTCTTAATCGGAACACACCTAAAGTTCGAAAACAGGAGCTGGCGAGAATGATGCTAACAGAGGCCCTCAACCTTTCTTTAGAAGAACTTAATCAAACCTATGCTGGTTTTAAAAAAGAAGGTTACTTACGATCCCGGTCAGAAACCTTTCGGGCGGTAGCCAAGCGCTTAATTCGCTGCCATTCACTCGGGCATTACAGCAAAGCGGTTACTCACCGGTTGATCGCTACCTAAGATCCAGCTTCTTTGCAGTATTAAAGGCACTTTTTGAAAGTATGCCTTAAGTTCATACTTTCAACTAATCAAAGTATGAACTTAAGGCATACTGAATACATACTTTCAAAAAGTGCCGCAAACAGAATGAACAACGAGCATAAATAGTTGACGAACAGAGGTAAATACAGTAAAATACAGTTACTATTAACTCAGCTTGCAGCCATAGAGAGCGTGCAGGCAGTAACCAAAGGAGTAGGCACACGTGCATACGTATGAAATTGCGGTGTTGTTTCACCCAGATCTAGAAATTGATCTGAGCAAACCACAGGCTAAAATTGAAAAGATCTTTACCGACAACGGAGGTAAGATCACAAAAACCGATAACTGGGGCAAAAAACGACTGGCGTATCAGATTGCTAAGCAAGACCAAGCTGTCTATGTTTTTTATACGGTAGAGTTGCCAGCCGAAGCTGTTCGTAAAATCGAAGGCACCCTCAATATTACCGACGAAGTGATTCGTTACCTCATCACGCGCCTTGATTTCAAAGCAATCGCTAAGGCCGAGGCGTTGCGCGCCGAAAAAGCTGCTAAGGCGCAAGCCCGTGGTGACCGCGCCGAAGATTCAAGAGAAGAGGCAAGAAACGAAAGAAATGACTCAAAGACCGAAGAGTAAAAAAATCTTTTCAAATTTAATAAATAGTTAACTTTTGATATTTACGATAGGTATACAATACTTAATATAACGTAGAAGAGGAGAGCCACCATGGCCAGAAGTTTTAACCAAGTAACATTAATGGGTAACCTTACCCGAGACCCAGATCTACGCCAGATTCCTAGTGGTCAAAGCGTTTGCAACTTTAGCTTAGCGCTAAACCGGTCATATAAA
This sequence comes from Saccharimonadales bacterium (SeqCode), assembly GCA_051005235.1. GTDB lineage: Bacteria > Patescibacteriota > Saccharimonadia > Saccharimonadales > 2-12-FULL-41-12 > JALQXV01. The sequence continues at coordinate 9,561 of JBPCJO010000068.1, read as the reverse complement.
GACAAAGACGATAATTGGCAAGAGGTCACTGATTTCGTCGATATAGTCGCGTGGGGCCCACTTGGCGAACGCGTCGCGCAATATGTCACTAAAGGTCGTCCGGTGCTCATCAGCGGCCGTCTGCAAAGTCGCCAGTGGGAGCACGAGGGTCAGAAACGCAATAAACTCGAGGTTCTCGCCAGCGAAGTAACCTTCTTAGGCGGGCGCGAAGGCGGTAGCAGTGACAATAGCGATTCGGCTCCACCATCTAGCAAGAAAGCCAAAAAAGACGTTGCTATCGAAGACGTCGGCGACGAACCAATTAACTTAGACGACATACCATTTTAACGGCTTAGCCGAAGGAGAATACATACCATGGCAAAGATCTTTAAACATAAGACCGATATCGCGTTTTTTGACTACAAGGATTTTAAAACCTTGCAGCGATACGTAAACCAATACGGCCAGATTGAAACCCGCAAAAAGACCGGCCTGACCGAAAGCCAACAGCGCCGCCTGTCGGTCGCCATTAAGCGCGCCCGACATTTGGCAATGTTGCCGTTTGTCGCATCAAATTAGTGAATATCAAAGGAGTTTTATATGGATCAGTTATATAAAGAAATCGTATCATTTCAGCACCGTTGCAAAGACGATATGGACGACCGCTCACATCCGATAGGCCGCTCTTTAGAAAAAGAAGTACAGCGGCTCGAAGACGAGGCACAGGCTCAAAAAAACCCGCACAGCATCGAAGATCAAGTTCAGGTTGTCATGCGCCTTTTACACCAGGCTGGCGACAATAACGTCATGAGTCATAACCATGCTGATGAGCTAATTCGCCAGTGCGAAGACTTCCGTAAAAAGCTCCAAAAATTAGCTTAGCAATCATATGGCATTAGGCGTAACTGATTTAAAAAAAGGTACTATCTTTGAGTTCGATGGCATTCCATACCGGGTTATTGAGTATGGCCAAAAAGTAATGGGGCGGGGAGGGTCTATCGTGAACGTTAAGATTAAAAGTTTGATCGATGGCAAAGTGCTCGAAAAAACCTTTAAAGGCAACGAACAGATTAAAGCAGCAGATGTTGGTAATGGCAACGCACAGTATCTGTACAACGACACGACGACCTTCTTCTTTATGGACGAAACCAGCTATGAGCAGCATGAAGTGGCCGCCGATATCGTCGGCGACCAAGCCCGCTTCTTAAAAGAGGGCGACCGGGTTCAGACCCAGAGCTTTAACGACCAGATTATTAGCGTTGAACTACCCAAAAATGTGTATCTAGAAGTAACCTACGCCGAAGACGCCGTTAAAGGCGACACTAGCTCGTCAATTACCAAGGCCGCCACGCTCGAAACAGGCGTCAACGTAAAAGTCCCGGCCTTTATTAAGACCGGTGACATCATTAGTGTTGATACGACTAACGGCGCCTACCGCGAACGCAAGAAAGATTGATGCAGCGGTGAAGCAGCGCCTCGATCGTTCACTAGTAGAACGCGGCTTAATTGTAACTCGTAGCCAGGCCGAGAGCTTTATCCGAATGGGTTCGGTACTTGTTAACAAGAATCCGGTCACCAAATCCGGTTATATGGTAGGCGAACAAGACGTCGTTACGCTGACTGCTAAAGAGCAGTATGTCTCGCGCGCGGGCTTAAAGCTGGCGTCTATTGCGCAAACATTTAAGCTTAACTTTAAAGATACAACCGTGCTCGATGTTGGGAGTAGTACCGGTGGGTTCACCGATTACGCGCTCCGGCATGGAGCGGCCAAAGTGATTGCCGTGGACGTCGGGACAAACCAGCTTCACCCCAGCCTTCGCCAGAATCCAAAGGTTGAGCTGCATGAGCAAACTGATATTCGGGATATAAAATCGTTGAGCCAGCCAGCCGACTACGTGGTGATTGATGTTTCATTTATATCGCTGCGCGATGTGCTGCCGCATATTGCCCGGCTGGTGGGCCAGCAAACTAAAATTATTGCTATGGTAAAGCCTCAGTTTGAAGCGGGCAATAGCCAGCTTAAGCACAAAGGCGTCATTAAAAACGAAAAGGTGCGCCGCGATATCTTAAAAGATTTTGAGTCGTGGTCTATGCAACATTTTAAAATTAGCAATAAAGCCGACAGCCAAGTGAGTGGGGAGAAGGGCAATAAAGAACGTTTTTACGTTCTCCTAAAACTCAAAAAGTAGCTGGCGACATTTTTGAATACTGTGGATAACCTTTGCGCTTACACAGCGCCATTAAAAATTTATAAGACGCTAGCGAATCATAAAAACAGGGGTAAAAATATTAAAAATCTTGTACTCAAACAGACGGTGCAACACTAGTAACAGTGTTCAAAGTACGCCTAAAAATAACATGCAAAATGGGCTTGCAGAGCACAAAAAAAGTGTGTTACCTTCAGGATAGTTATTTGTACGTTTAGGAATCGAGGCACAAAAACGAGCGCCAAACAAATGCGCTGTGCAGCAGGTTTCTTGCAGCGAACAAAGACTAAATGCAAAAATTAAAAATCACTAAAATAAATTCTAAATCATAAATCTAAAACATAATACAAACGTTAAAAGCTAAAAGTAAATAAGCGGGCGGCACTAAAAATAAAGCTGCCAAACGCCCAACACAAAAGCAGAGACAAAAGAGATATAAAAAGTGAAAATCAAATTTGCACCGCACAAGCGCGGTAAAAAAGTCTACTATTTTGAGCATCGTAATGGTGTCCTAAAAAATAAAACAAGGTCAGTTACCCGGACATTTTCTAGTGTCATGGTAGCTTTATTTATTTTTGGAGGCGCCGGTATGGCGACCAATCAAGTGCTGGCGTACCGCCAAGAAAGAATGGCACCGACTGCCTCGTTGCAGCGCGAGGCTAGCCCGGTTGATACGTCTAAGAAAGCAAGTGAAGAAGATAAACTTAAAGATGCTAATAAAAAAGCCAGTGAAGACGAGCAGTTAGCAAAGAACGTAAAAGGTAAGCTAAAAAATATACCAGGCGGCCAAAAGTGGTCAGTCTATATTCGCGACCTTAAATCTGACCGGATGGCCAGTATTAACGCTGACAATGGCTTTGAAGCAGGCAACCTGAGCAGTCTCTTTGTGACATTGCCACTGGAGGCTGAGTTACCATCCTCCAACTGGGGTTACCGGGCCGGGCAGTCAACCGTTGCCAAATGTGTAGAATCAATCATAAAAAGTGCCGATGCTACTTGTTCAAGATCGGTTGCCCAGTATGCCGACCGCAAGAACTCCGAAGGTGTCTTAAACGGCGCTGGCTTTAAAAAGACTTCAGTAAAAGATAACCCACAAACGACCGCTCGTGAAACAGGCGATCTGCTTTACCGGCTGCAGAACGGCCAACTATTGAGTGATAAAGCCCGTCGCGTAGTGTTTGATGGCTTATATGGACAAAAACAACGCGAAGGCGTCCCGGCTAGTTGTGCGGCACAGAGCTGTCTGGTTGCTAATATTACCGGTGAGGGCAAGACGGTGCGCCATGACGCGGCCATTGTGACTGTCGGTAAAGCGCAGTACGTCGTTGTTATTATGACCAACAATGGCAGCTGGAGCCAGATTGCTGACGTCTCAGCGTATGTTCAGCAAGAAGTCGAAGCGCTAGTTCCGTAAGTTGTTAGGCTCTTAACTTATAACCGCGCTGGAACAGCAAGTAGTTGACCGCGAATAAGCCCAGCGCGAAGACCCCGATGACACTGAGGCTGATCGCGACGTTTACGTCGGCACTACCCAGCATTGAGTAGCGGACGGTGTTGATCATGTAGTAGATCGGATTAAACTGAGTGAGTATCCGAAACGTTTCGGGTAACAACGAAGCTGAGTAAAAAACACCGCCCAGAAAGATTAGTGGTTGCAAAATAAAGGTTTGGTATAGGCTAAGGTCATCGAATTTCTCGGAGCGCAGGCCAACCAGCACGCCAGCCATGGCAAAAAACAAGCCAATCAGCAAGAAGCTGAGTAGGAATAAGAACGGGTGAACCATCGGCAGGTCTTTGATTAACAGCAGCGCGGTAACGTAGGTGATGCTGGTGATCACACAGGCCCGCACAAAGCCGCCAAAGCCGTAGGCCAGCAACAGCTGCGTGTTAGAGATAGGCGACGCCAATTGGTCGTCGATGGAGCGTTGGAGCTTTTGTTGCATGATCGACGAAGCATTATTAGAGAAGGTATTCATGGCAAAACTCATCATCAGCAAACCCGGAACGATAAAAATAATGTAACTATAGCCATCTAGCTCGCTAATGCGGCTACCCAGCGCCGCGCCAAAAACACTGATGTACAGATACGTTTCGAGTACCGGCCCGAGGATCGTTTGGCGTTTGATCCCCCAAAAGCGGGATAGTTCACGGCGCAATACCGTCCAAAAGGGCAGAAGTCGGTTATGAAATGGGTTCATTAGACTATTTCTCTTGCTGCGTCTCGGCTGCTCCTTGTTAGTTCGCTTCTGCCGATTAGTTCTAGGTAGACGTCTTCGAGCGTCTTCTTTTTATAGAACTTCTTGAGTTCGTCGCTAGTGCCGGTTTTAATTATTTTACCTCTGTTAATGAGAGCTAGGTTGTCACACAATTGTTCGGCCTCCTCGATGTAGTGGGTGGTGAGCAAAATAGTTGTTTTCTCTTCTTTGTTAACTTTTTGCATGTATTTCCATAGCTCAAGGCGTAGTTCTACGTCGACGCCAGCCGTTGGCTCGTCTAAGATCAACATCTTCGGGCGGTGCATTAGCGCCCGGGCGAGCACGACGCGCCGTTTCATGCCGCCAGATAGCATTCGGCTATTCACTCCGCGCTTTTCGGTGAGCGAGAAGGCCTCGAGCAATTCGGTAATCCGGGTCTGGCGTTCTTTTTTAGGCATACCGTAGTAGCCGCCGTGGTAGTCTAACGTTTCTTCAACGGTTAAAAACCAGTCGAGGTTGACCTCTTGTGGTGCCAGGCCAACTTGCGCCCGCGCCGCCCGATAGTCGGCGACTACGTCGTGGCCAAAGACTTCGGCTTTACCGCCAGTAGGCATAGCCAGACCCATAAGGCAGTGAATTAAGGTTGATTTACCAGCTCCGTTAGGCCCGAGCAAACCAAAAAAAGAACCCTCTGGGATATCAAGGTTAATGCCTTGCAGAGCCTTGGTCCCGCTGGCATAGGTTTTCCGTAGGTTCTTTACATGAAGTGCTGACGAACCCATTTCATATCTCCTTTCGCAAGTGAAAGTCAGCTTGGTGAGTGCCAGGTGTTCGTTGTTGTGAGAAAGTGTACCTGTAGGTACACTGACGAATAAAACGGGCAGCTGGTGCCGCCAAGGTGGGTTGAAGCGGAAAGGAGATATGAAATGGGTTCGTCATGATTACAGCCTACTAAAAATTACTTGAGATTGTCAAGCAATTTGACTGTGCGTTTAGTAGCGAATTTCTTTGAGCATTTCGCTGGAACCATCAACCAGCGTCAGTCGCACAAGCGTTTGATTTTGCGATAATTGCTGAAGGGTAGCGAGGTCCCGCTCCTCACCATTTTGTAAAAGCCGGGTCTGTTCATTTATTTTATACAGTCCGGCACTCATTCCTTGATTCGTCGTTGGAACGATGCGGATATTGCCGCTGCAGCTCTGACTAACCGCCCCATTTACTTCGGTCGTAGAGCAGTTAACGGTTGATCCTGTTAGTGTAAATTCTTCGTTATTAATGTCTGGTTGCATGCTTAAACTCTCCTGTTGTTGCCTTGTCTGCTCACTTATTTGTTCATCTGACTGCCTGGTTGTATCGCTCGTTTGCTGATTTGTGTTCACCGGTTTGTTGTTGTCTGAGCGGTTTGCGAGGATCGCGACAAAAACGATAACTAGCGCAGCGAGCAGTACTCCGCCCCTAACTATTATTCTCTTATTCTTCCCCTGCATAATTTTTAATTATACTTTATCGTAAGTGGCTTTTACTGTTGGATTTTGCACGTCATACTGAAATTTAGTTAGCACATGGCTTAAAGCTAATAAATTATTCGTATATAATTTATGCATACGGGGTATATATCGCTAACAGGGGCGGGGAGTATATACGAATTATATACGATCATTTATGTTGTTATTTGGCGTGGTGCAAAGTAAAGATTTGCGGCAAGCAACTCAGTATAAGTTACTTGGAGACGTTAAAGCGAAACTCGACTACGTCGCCGGGCTGCATGACGTAATCTTTGCCCTCGGTGCGTATTTTACCGGAAGATTTAGCTGCTGCCTCGGAACCAGCGGTCACCAAGTCGTCGTAGTTAACAATAGAGGCGGCAATAAAACCGCGCTCAAAGTCACCATGAATAACACCGGCCGCTTGGGGGGCGGTAGCACCGCGAAAAATCGTCCAGGCGCGGACTTCGGCTTCGCCAGCTGTTAGGTAACTTTGCAAGCCAAGGACATCGTAGGCGTGGTGTATAACCTGGATTAAACCAGATTCGGCAACGCCGTAGCTTTCGAGGAGTTCGGCGGCATCTTCGGGCGGGAGCTCTCGAAGCTCATTTTCGAGTTTGGCGCTCACAAACAGGGCGCGCGCCGGTGCAACTAGCTTGCTCAGCTCAGCTTTGCGGGCATCGTCGGACAGAGTTTCGTCATCGACGTTAAACAGATACATAATTGGTTTCAGTGTTAACAGTTGCAGCTCGCGTTGCAGCCAGTCGGCGAGCTTGTGGCTGGCTACCGCCGGGTCGGCGTGCAGCGGCGTCCCACTGTCTAGTACGTTATTCACCAGTTCTAAAAAATCGGCTTCTGGCTTGAGTTTTGGATTGGCCCGCGACTCTTTGGCGATTCGGGGCAGGCGCTTTTGGACGGTTTGCAGGTCGGCTAGCACTAACTCGGTGTTGATTACTTCGATATCTTTGAGTGGATCGGGCTGTTCGTCGACGTGCAGCACATTGCTGTCGGAGAAGCCGCGCACCACCTGACAGACGGCGTTACAGGTACGAATATGGCTCAAGAACTGGTTGCCAAGGCCTTCGCCCTGGCTAGCGCCTTTAACCAGTCCGGCAACATCAACAAAAGTAACCGTGGCGGGCACAATTTTTTTGGAGCCATATAATTTGGCCAACGCGTCGAGCCGCGGGTCAGGAATCGGCACGATGCCGGTGTTAGGCTCAATCGTCGCAAACGGATAATTAGCCGCCAATATGTTGTTATTGGTCAGCGCGTTAAACAGGGTTGATTTACCTACGTTAGGGAGGCCGACGATGGCTATTAATAAGCTCATAATGTACCTTTCTTACTATGTTTTTTGATCCAGGCTGCAACATCGGCTAGGTCGGGGTTGGTGGTGGCGATTAAGATGGTGTAATCCTCGAGTTCTTTGTTGGTTACTTGGATTTCGTAGCCTTTGATAGACAAAAAGCGGGCCATTGCCGCGAATCCAGTCCGCTTGTTACCGTCTATAAATACATGATAGTTGACGATTGCTTCGTATAAAACAGCTGCTTTAAGAAAAACTCCTGGGGACAATTCATGATTGCCGAACCCACTTCGGGGCTTATTTACGATAGACTGAAGCAGCCCCGGCTCTCTGACGGCGATGCTTCCGCCTGATTCTTCGATCACAACGCGGTTAATAGTTATGATCTCTTCTACTGTCAAATAATGCATGTGCTCTAACCTTATTTCTTTGCGAGTGCCTCAAATGCGGGGCGATGTTTAGCTACGAGGTTTCTTGTCCAGACTTCAGTATCGTCAACTCGAGAGTTGGCTTGGGTGGTTGGAACGATGTCAAAAACCGGTTTAGAGCGCTTGACCACCGTAAAACGTTCGCCGTTTTGGGCGCGTTCGGCAATTTGGCTGGCGTTTTGGCGTAGTTCCTTGAGTCCGATAATTGTCATAAAGTATCCTTTAAAGTTATACTTAAGAGTATACCTTAGGGTGATTTTTAAGTCAACGTAAACTACCTCTAAAACCCTACTTCGTACTCGTTGCATAACTCCCATCAGCTCAGTACATACCTTTATTCGTACTATACCTGCGTTTCATTAAATTATTATGAAGTTGAGGTATAGTACGAATAAAGGTATAAGTTGAGATTACACCTCTTTTAAAGCATACTTAAACATATGAAGAGAGTATTAATTACGGGCAGTGGCGGGGTAATCGGTAGTGTACTAAAAGCAGGCTTATCACACGAAATGACTGATTTTGACCTGCCAGAATACAACGTTGAGAATTACCAGCAACTACTCGAGAAAGTCCGTGGCCACGATGTTATTGTGCACCTGGCATGGGACTCAACCCACGAGACTTGGCTAAGCGAAAATCTTGACCCAGAAAACATAGCCCAGAACTTTAATATTTATCAAGCTGCCCAAGAAGCCGGAGTGCGGCGGGTGATTATTGCCAGCTCGGTTCATGCCGATAAGTTTGCCGGCCGAAATCCAGAAGGCCCGCTCCTGCAGCCGTATAACTTGCCAACTCCCGACAGCCCGTACGGCGCCAGCAAATGCATGATGGAAGCGCTTGGCCGCTATTACGCTGACGCGAAAGAGTTGGAAGTGGTCTGTATTCGTTTTGGCGGCGTTAACAAATCCGATCAGCCGCCGGCTCAGCCTTATTCTGAGCGACAAGTCTGGTTTAGCCACCAGGACTGCGTGGCGCTGGTTCAAGCCTGCATCGATGCCGCGGAAGTACCGGGCGATTACGCGATTGTGTACGGAATGTCCGACAATAAAGACCGTTTACACGACTTGAGTAATCCGTTCGGCTGGCAGCCCAGAGTGGGTAGGGCTGGATAACACGAGCTGCTGCTCGCCGACAAATTCTAACGTTATACCTTGTTAATTAACAACCTACTGATCGTATATAATTCGTATATACCCCCTACCCCTGTTAGCCGTATATACCGAGTACATACGCGTTATATACGAATAATTGTTAGCGTTAAGACATGTTGCTAGTCAGCACTAATTACGAGGATTAAGGGGGGCGTAGATTTCAGAAGTACCCAAAATGACGTAAGATGTAGAGTAGTAAAAGGAGATCAGGTATGAAGATAGCAATAGCAGGATTAGGGCGCATGGGGATGCAAATTGCCCGCAAGTTAGCCGAAGACGGGCATGATGTTATCGCTCATAACCGTAGCAGTGACAAAGTCGATACTGCCGTTGGTTACGGCGCCACGGCGGCCTACGAAAAACAACATGTCGTTAGCGCATTCGAGGGCGAACAGGTTGTACTGTGGATTATGGTCCCGGCCGATACGATTGATGCACAGCTTGATGAGTGGCTGGCGTTGGTGCCCGAAGGCACCATTATTATCGATGGCGGAAACTCCGATTTTCGTTTAACGCGCGAGCGTGCCAAAAAAGTCGCCAAAGCCGGATCGATTTTGCTAGACAGTGGTACCAGCGGGGGAGTGTGGGGCTACGAAAATGGCTTTTCGATGATGATCGGTGGCGGGCAAGAAGTCTTCGCCCAGATCGAGCCGGTATTTCAAACGCTCGCTCAACCGAGAGGTGCCTACCAGCACTTCGGCCCGGCCGGCTCTGGCCACTACGTCAAAATGGTCCACAACGCCATTGAATACGGCATGATGGAGTCGCTGGCCGAAGGCTACCGCATGCTAAGCGAAGGTCCGTT
>JBPCJO010000067.1:0-10692 GCA_051005235.1 Saccharimonadales bacterium (SeqCode) | reverse complement strand
AAATCAAAACTTAAGAGCCTGCTTGCCAGCCGTATTCACTATATGTTTGCCCGGCAGCAATCTGCTGTAAGGCCTCGCGAACCGATGGAATAACGTTCTCGGGTAAATCTTCTGGGTCAAGCCAGGCTAACTCGGCGTGTATATGAGGTTCGGCATTCTAGGCTTCGCCCTCGTATTTAAGTACCTCAAAATAGGTATCGACCCAGTCCATACCTTCGGCGCTGATACGGTGGACAACGTGTACGAATTTCATGTTTTTTGGCTGCACACGTATGCCAATTTCTTCGAGGGGTTCGCTCATTGCGCCAGTTGAGAAGTTTTCCTTTTTCTCAATTTTACCTGTTGGCAAACCATAGTAGTCATTCATCCAAGCTGTGTTTTTGCGGAGCACAAATGCTAATTTATTATCTTTCTTAACAATTACGTAACTCGCAATATACGGTTGGGCCGTGTCGTACTTCATCTGTTATCCCCTTTTGCTTTGATAACGTTGCGAGCTTGGCGGTCAGCGAGCTTGGCAAGGTTGTTTGTAGCCACCGAGTCAAAATCAGAGTCAAGGTAATGAGCCAGGGTCGCGATATACCACAAGACGTCGCCAAGTTCTTTGAGCAGTTCGCGGCGGTCGTCTTGGCTGACTTCCCGGCTGTCACGGATAATCTTTTTATATTTTTCGGCTACTTCGCCGGATTCACCGACGAGGCCAAGAATTTTAGCGATGTAGGCCGGATTGGTGACGGCCCGCATACCGGGCTGGTTAGCAAATACGTCGGTTGTTAGAGCCTGTTTCTGGTATTCGTCAAATGTCATGGTGTAATCGTCCTTTACTGTTTATGCTTATCCGCCGTATACTCTTAAGTATATATGGATCAGCAAATCTTTGAATATGTGAGTGGGCTGTTCGATCGCTTGCTTGCCAATACCGAAACCTGGCTTAGTCAGCATGGCTTCGAGATATTTGTCATACTTTTGACCGCGTACTTCATAAAACGTTTTGGCACTCAGTTCTTGAGCCGTATCTTCCACAGTACCATTCGGGCTGACCTGTATCCAACTAAGAGCGACCGCGTCAAGCGCCTCGAGACAATCGACAGCATAACCGACGCTATCTTAAGAGTTGGCGTGGTGGTGATTGCCGGTATCATGATTATCAGCGAGTTGGGGGTTAATACGACCCCTATTATCGCCAGCGCCGGCGTGCTGGGTATCGCGCTTGGTTTTGGTGCCCAGAGCCTCATTAAAGATTTAACCAGCGGCATATTTATTATTATCGACAACCAATATCGGGTCGGTGACATTGTAAAACTCGACAAAATAGCCGGACGGGTTGAAGCGATTACGATTCGTACCACCGTACTGCGGGCGCTCGACGGTACGTTATACCATGTACCAAACGGCAGTATCGCCGCAACCGCTAACATGACGATGAGCTACGGCGGCATCGAAGAAGATATCACCTTTGACCGTGACGTCGATATTTCTAAACTCACCTTGCTTATTAATCGGGTCGGTAAAAACCTAGCACGTGACCCTTGGTTTGCCACAAAAATATTGGAACCACCTCGTTTCGAACGAATTGTTGGTTTTACACCCAACGGTATCGAAGTTAAGATTGTCGGTACAACGACCCCAAATGATTCATGGGAAGTCCGCGGTGAATTTTACAAGCGCCTACTTACCGAACTGCGTAGTTCTAATATTCAAATACCGACGGCCCAAATTACCGTCCACGAGGCTAAGAAAAAAGTGTCGCGGACTGCAAAGGCTTAGTTGACTTGGGTCATCGCACCGTAGATAGTAAGGCTAACCAGCACTAAACAGACGATAGCAGCTGTCAAAATAATACCAATAGGTTCGTTAGACTTAATCTTTGGCGCAGCCGGAGCAACAGCTGTTGTGGCGATGGCTTGAACAGGTTGCTGAGCTTCGGCAGTCGGAGGCGGCGTTTCTTGATAATGTGCCGCTTCGGACCCATCAGCGGGCTGTTCAGTCTCGGGCGCAGTTTTTGGTTGTTGTCTTACAATGTCATTTTGCATAAGCGTATTCAATTTAGTATATCATGCAACATTACGAAATTTGAACTTCTAGTGTTGCAAGGTGTTTATGGGTTACTCTGCGTTTTGAACCGTTGTGTACATATTGGTTCAAAACGCAGAGTGCGCTGATGTTAGTAGTAGTACCAGCGGTCAATGCCGGCAGTGTCGGTGACGTCACGGATTTTTTGGGGCTGTCCGCCCTCGGTATTGAGAATGTAATCGGCAGTTTCTTGATTGTTGCTAACGCGGTACACGACGTGTTTGCCGGTCAACCAGTGGACGGGATTTTTAAGACCGCTCTGTGACTGCAATACGTTATCGGTTTTTTCAGCCAGGTTGTAATTTAACAGTACGCCTTTGCCGTCCCGCTCATCGGTCCAGAGGCTAAATGAACTATCGCTGTTATTAACGTATACCCTGGTTTTTAAAATCGGCGGCGCGGCACTGACCCTAGTCATCACATCGGTGTTCAAATTAAGGTCAAACCACTCCTGTCCAATCGAGGCGCTTATCTTGTCGTAAGAAGTTCGGAACAAGTTCCAGACCTCTTTGTCGTAAACCATCTTCTTGTTGCTACCATCGCTGCTTATCTTAAACAAACCAACTGACCCATTGACGTTATAAGCAGCCGGCGTGTAGTAAATCGATTTATCAACAGCCAGTATATCGTTAAAGTAGTTCGTGCTAACCAGTTCTTTTTCGGTCTGACCTTCAAGATCGTAGCTGATTAGGCGGTGGCGATCCTGGCTGGCAGCACTGGCTCCCTCGGCAATTTTTACATAAGTCAGTTTGTTATCAATCCAGCCTATAAGTTGGACACGCTCGGATTGGGTAGCCTTACTGGTGGTGTTATCGTTCAGGTCAATAATTGTTAGGTCACTGAGTGTAAAACCGTCTTTATTTTTTGAGTTATCCCGCGATGATACTAAAGCGGCAATATTTTTTGTCGGGTGGATCGATAATGCTATGGATTCTGGACGCTCGCTGCCCGTTCCGCTTAGTACTTTTTCTTCGTTTTTGCCATCAACATCAACTTTATAGACGTCAAACGTGCCGCTGCGCTTCGAGATGAACACATGTTTGCGGTCTGGCACCATTTTAACAGCCTGGGTGTCCTTTTTACCCAAAGCAGGTCGAATTGTCTCGGTGCGCAGACCCTCGCCCGTGAGCTGCACTTCAATTGCCTCTTGGTCGACGTCCGAAACAGGCACGGTTAGTACAATTTCGCCCTTTTCGTTGGCACGGGCGTCGGCTTCACCGCTTTTAGCAGCCACTTTGGCGACTGGCTTACCAGAAATAAAGTCAGTAACCGTAATATTATACTGGCTACCAACCGCCTTAAGCCGGAACTCGCCAAGCGGATTACTGCCCCAGCCCAGGGTTACGGGCTGCGAGACATCGGCAAAGGCGGCTTTTTTAATTGCTAACGTCTGCGGACCTAAGCGCAAGTTAGCCAGTTTAATTGCTCCCTCATTATCGGTCTTGCCACTGTTAGTACCGATTGAAAATTCAGCATTTTTAAGTGGCTGACCAGTGGTTTCGTCGAGAACCGTAAGCGAGGCTGCCGAACGGACACCAGCCGTATTAAGCACAAAGTAACGCGAAGTTGGAAAAGCGGCCGCACCGATTAGCGCCAGCAGCAACACTACCAACGTACTATTTCGCACTCGTTTAGAACGCCACCACCGCTTAAATAGATTGGGCTTTTTTACAGCAGCCGAGGCATGAGATTTTGTTGGTAATTCTGCTGCTGCCTCCAACTCACGGTCGTGCGCCGACAATAATTCGTCTGCTTCTGAGGCAATAATCTCATCAACAGCATGGGCAGTACTGTCCTCTTCTAGGCCCAATTCGTCCTTTTGAGGTTCATCGGCGACTGACTCAACTTCTGCGGGCGGCGCCTCAATCGCGTCAAGAGGCTCTTCTTCGGGGTCGTCAGGTGCCAGCTCCTCGGGCAATAGCGGTGTCGCGCTGTCTACGCTACTCTCTTCGATTGACTCAAGCGGTATTTCTTCGTCCGCTTCATCATGTAGTACAGGAATTGACTGCTTTTTTGAAGGTAACGCCGGTGCCCCGTTTTCTTCATCGGGGTCTACCTCTGTTGGCGACTCCATGCTCAACATGGCATCAACTTTTTTCTCTAACTCAGGATCTTTACTCGATTCCAAGTAGGGGTCAATCGCATCATTTTTGTCAGATGCTTTTTGTTTCGCGGCCATGTTTTTATTTGATTTCCTTAAGAATAAGCATATCAGAAATCATGGCTAGATGTTAGCCTAACTTGATACCAAGTTCTTTAAGCTGGCTGGTAGTGGCGCTACTTGGCCCATCAAACATGAGATCGCGCATTTCACCGTTCTTTGGAAAGGCAATAACCTCTCGGATAGTTGGTTCTTCCATCAGGATCATCAAAACGCGGTCGAGACCAGGTGCCATACCACCATGGGGTGGTGCGCCGTACTTAAAGGCTTCGAGGAATTTACCAAATCGCTCTTGAACCTGCTCGTCACTGAGCCCCATCATCTCAAAAATTCTTTTTTGAATCTTTTGATCGTGAATTCGGATCGAACCGCTAGAAAGTTCGTAGCCGTTAAGTACTAAGTCGTAGCACTTAGCACGGATCGATAAGAGTTTGGCTTCGTCTTCGGTAAATAGCTTTTCAAGATCTTCGTCTTTCGGCATCGCAAAGGGGTTGTGGGCAAACGTCAGCTTGCCATCAGAACCTTTTTCAAAGACCGGAAAATCAGTTACCCAAAGAAAGGCTAATTCATCGTTATCTTCTTTATTCTCACGAATGTCGGGCTTATCACTATTGTACTTTTCCATGACTTCGTCGTAAGTCATTCGCGGGAATGTTTCGGGCATACGTTTTTGAGGGAATAGTTTGCCAATAACTTCTTTAAACATACGCTCGTTGATGTCTAAAATGTCTTCTTGGTCAACGAAGCTCATTTCCATATCAAGCTGGGTAAATTCTGGCTGGCGGTCGCCGCGTAAATCTTCGTCGCGGAAGCAATGGGCGATCTGGTAGTATCGCTCAAAACCGGCAATCATTGCGATTTGCTTAAACTGCTGTGGCGCCTGAGGCAAGGCGTAAAAGTTACCCGGGCTTAAACGTGATGGAACTAAAAAGTCACGGGCACCTTCGGGGCTTGATTTTGCTAAAACTGGAGTTTCAATTTCGACGAAATCTTCATTATCTAAGAAGTTGCGGACTTCTTTTATGAACTTATGACGCATACGGATGTTCTTTTGCATTCGTTCGCTCCGCAGGTCGAGGTAACGGTATTGTAAACGGATACTTTCGCCGACTTCATCACGACCTGAGTCAATCGGAAATGGTGGAACCTCTGACTCGGCTAGTATCTCTACTTTTTCGGCGGCGAGTTCAACGGTGCCTGATGGAATATCCGGGTTAATCTGTTTTTCGCCGCGTTTTTTAACCTTACCTGTAATACTAATTACAAATTCTGAGCGGAGTTGCTCGGCTTGAGCAAACAATTCTTGGTCACCGCCGCCCCAAAATACAACTTGCACAATGCCAGAACGATCCCGTAAATCGATAAAGATTAATTTTCCATGATCACGCCGCACCTGCACCCAGCCCTGTACGATTACTTCTTCGCCAATATGATCTGTTAATTGTGAACTGAGGGTTCGCATACTTACTGTTCCTTGTTTAAATCGATGATTTGTATGCTCGGAGTGGACCTTGGCACCACCCAGCGTCGCATTATTGGCTGGGCGTATTGGTCCTTTGATTCATATCAGAGCGCATATTAGTCATTTGACCATAATCATACCACCTCAGAATGTTAAATACAAAAAATAGGGTTGACTTTTTGGCAATTTTTTGCTATTATAGTATTTGAAAACGTAAAAACAAAAATACAATTTAAAAATGAAATTTAATCTTATCAAGCCCTACGCCTTACCGATGTCATTATTATGCTTAGCGGTGACATTTAGTTTATGGCCAACCGGGCAACTTAGTCCTGCGGAGCCGACAGCGCAGACACCCCCTCAAGCCGAAGCTCAAGCTGACAATGTGGCCTACCAAACGAGTAAGCCGTTTTCTCCAGGTTTAACTCCCCGCAGCCAGACTCAAGATATCAATAGCCCTGCTGTAGGCCTAGCGGACAAAAGCTACCCTGTTATCGGTGAACAGCTCTATACTGGCGACCGCAAAGTGAACGGGCAAATCATCACCAAAGATGGCCGAGTCTTCCCTCTCCATACCTATAAAACGTTTGGTATGCCTAATGATCCCTCTGCGAACCAATGGTGGGTTGCAACGAATGGCATGACGCAAGTTTGGGATATACCGGCTAGCGCACTGCGCAGCAAAATAGCAATTATCGATACAGGCTTTGCCCTCAACCATCAAGAGTTTAGCGGACGCTGGGCGATTAACGGCGGCGAATCCGGACCCACAACCAACCAACGCCTAGCCGGACCAAACTGTACCACCCAAGCTCTGCCACTTGATAAGTCATGTAATGGAATTGATGATGACGCTAATGGCCTAATTGATGACTACCGCGGCTGGGACTTTGTAAATTCTGACGCCAGTTCGCAAGCCGGCGAGACTAATCCAGCGGGCACCGGCACAAAGCATGGCACCATGGTAGCTGGCGTCGCTGCCGCGACCGGTAACAATGGTGTCGGTATTGCTGGAGTTAACTGGTACAGCACAATCTTGCCCGTCCAAGCACTCAATGATGACAGTTACGGCGATAGTTTTACGGTTGGACAATCAATTTACTACGCGGCCGACCAGGGCGCCGATGTTATTAGTATCAGCCTGGGTACGAGCGCCGATGACGCTTACATGCATGAAGCTGTCCGATACGCGCTGTCTAAGGGCTCAGTAGTCGTTGCTGCAACTGGCAACGACGGCTGTGACTGTATATCTTATCCGGCAAATTACCCCGAGGTAATCGCCGTCGGTGCCAGTAAGCCCGATGGTACAACCGCCAGCTTTAGCAGCTACGGAGCAAATCTCGATATTATCGCACCTGGGCAAGGCATGACGAGTAGTACCTGGAGCAACACTAATGGAGCCAGCGCCTACGCTAATAACTTGGCCGGTACCTCATTTGCGACACCATTTATCGGCGGACTACTTGGATTAGCCCGAACCTATCAACCGAATGCCAACTGGACCGAAATAACGGGCGCCATGTTTGAAAACGCCGACAAACGTACACTTACCGCCGCCGCACCGCGGACCAACCAACTTGGCTATGGCTACGCCCGGGCCAGCACGATGCTGGCTCGTCTGCAGACTCCCCAAAACAGTGTCCAGCGTTATTCATTTAGCCCGATGGCAGCCGATGCGGCTCGCGCCTATCAGTGCGAAAACACCCTCCCCTCGACACTGCTTTACGAACTATCAAGCAGTACCCAACTGCGCTATACGGCTAGTCCTCTTACTCAATCTGGCTTGAGCCTGCGCTCGGCACATTACACGTGCATAGGATTACCGACTGATACGACCAGTACGTTACGGATAATTAACCTGGCGCAAGAGACTAAGAACCGCCAGATCAAGCAGTAATTTGGCGGCCAATCATTTGCTCGAGGACGTCCTCGATTGTGACAATGCCGACGACTTCGCCGGTGGCATCAGTCACCATAAACATGAGTTGCTTGGTGGCCACAAAGGCGATTAAAACTTCTTCGAGCGGAGCGTCATGGCTTACATATGAAACGGTCGGGCTCATTACATTGCTAACAATGCCGGTGGTGCGCTTATCTACCAAATCTTTTAAAAATAACGTGCCGACGACCGTACCTTCGTGATTATTAACGGGAAATCGTGAAAATCCACTATCGAATAGCTCGCTCATAAGAATAGGCCCAACTGGCTCCTCGCTCGACACAAAATGGACGGCATGTTTGGGAACCATGCAATCACTGACTTTTTTATCGCTAAATGTCAGTACATGGATAGCCAAATCCAGCTCTGATTCTTCGATACGATTTTGGATCACCTTTTTTTGGCGTTGTAACAGTTCGAGTAAGTCATCTTTTTCGTACAACCCGGTGTGAACGGCGACGGGCTGGCGGAGGCGCACAAAGCTGGCTATTTTGTTTGAAGTCGGCCGGATTTTGCGGAGGATTCTTGCCAGGTATGGGCTAACCCTTAGTGCCAACTTGCGAGTTGACTTTGAAGTTCGTTTTGGTAACACAATAAAAACCAAACCCAATAAAATAGCGATCAACAGCACGGCAAAAACCGACGGAAAGAGCTCACTAATAAATATAGCAGCTAGCGCGCAGGCGATTATCGATACTGACAGCAAAAAAAGGTCGGCAGTTAACCCATGGCGTACCACCTGATAAAGCGTAGCGGCCACTTGGTCACCTTTCTGCGACCGGCGTTTTAGCTCGTGGGCCGAAACAAAGCCGTAGACGGATCGAAGCGAAGCAGCCAACATTGACAGTGCTACTAGTATCGTAATGGCGAACAACGAAAGCATATGCATAAATAATACTCCACCTGCGTCAAATTTTGCTATTATAGTAATACTATTACTGAATTGGCAGGGGAAATATGAACAAACAGTTTTTTGGAATTATTATAGTCGTGGTTTTGGCATTGGTGGGCGTTTTTGCGCTGACCAGCAAAGATGTCGGACAGCAAGCAGGCGGAGGCGGCGATAAAGCCGCGACAACTAGCAACCATATAGCCGGCAAGGCCGATAGCAAAGTAACGCTTATCGAATACGGCGATTTTCAGTGCCCGGCTTGCAAAAGCTACTTCCCGCTTGTTACAGAATTAAAAAACACCTATGGCGACCGGGTAGCCTTTCAGTTCCGGCACTATCCCTTAGTACAGATCCACCCGAACGCCTTTATTAGCTCGCGAGCTGCCGAGGCTGCTGGTAAACAAGATAAATTCTTTGAAATGCACGACCTGCTCTACGAGAACCAAGATAACTGGGCAAACCTAACAGTTGCGAACGCCAATACCTTGTTTGAAAGCTACGCCCAAGAACTTCAGCTCGACGTTGAAAAGTTTAAAACCGACATGAACAGCGCGGCAGTGGCCGACACTATTAATGCTGACGCCCGTGCCGCCCAAGCCGCCGGCGGCAATTCGACACCAACCTTCGTGCTTAACGGCAGCAAAATCGACAAAAACCCACAAAGCCTAGACGAATTTAAGAAGTTGCTCGACGACGAACTCGCTAAAAACTAGTTATTGATATGTCAGCTTGAATAAAGGTTTGTCTTTGCTTTGTTTCTCGCTGGGTGCGCTTTCGTACAAGTATAATACGTACTATACTTCGAGTTCATTAAATTTTAATGAAACGCAGGTATAGTGTTGCGAGACATTGTACGAGGCTGATTATACGTCACTTTAAAGCTTTCAAGTAAGAAGTGCTATAATAAAACTTAAGTAAACCTTAAACAAAAATATATAAAATGCACGGCGAATCAATTTTTGGCGAACTCAGTCTGGTAATTGTGGTGACTGCTGCTGTTTCGGTTATGATGATGTTGATCCGGCAGCCACTGATCCTTGGCTATATCTTGGCTGGTTTGCTGGCTGGACCCTCTGTATTTAATCTGATCCACTCAACCGAGTTGTTTGAAGCGTTTTCGAGTATTGGCATCACCTTGCTGCTGTTCATTATTGGGCTTGGCATGAACGTCGGTGAACTCAAGAAAATGGGTAAGCCGGCTCTGTTAATTGCTACAGCCTCATTATTTGGCATGCTCCTGCTTGGGCTGGCTAGCGGTTCGTTGCTTGGTTTTACTACCTCAGAGGCGTTTATCATCGGCCTGGCGCTCTTCTTTAGCAGTACTATTATCATCATAAAAATCCTGTCTGATAAAAAAGAGCAAAACCGCCTGCACGGCCAGCTCGCCATCGGGGTTATTTTACTGGAAGATATTGTCGCTACCTTTGCACTGCTGTTCATTGTGGCCGGTAAAGACGGCTCGATCGACCTGCAACAGATGGCTATATTGCTTGCCAAGGGCTCGTTTTTGATTGGCTTTTTGGCATTTTGTAGCATTAAAATTCTGCCGCACGTTTCGCGTTATATGGCAAAAACGCAGGAACTACTGTTCTTATCGGCGATCGCCTGGGGCTTTGGCATTGCCACTTTGTTCGAGATAGCCGGATTTTCGATCGAAGTCGGTGCGCTGTTTGGCGGCGTTGCCCTGGCTGCCTCGCCTTACGTCCAAGAAATTGCCGCCCGCCTGCGGCCGCTGCGTGACTTCTTTATCGTGCTGTTCTTTATTACGCTCGGCCAGAGCATGGACTTAAACAATATTACCTCCAGCCTGCTTATAGCGCTGATTTTGTCAGCTGTTGTCATTATCGCTAAGCCGATTATCGTAATTACCACCATGGGATTACTCGGCTACACCA
The DNA here is from genome assembly GCA_051005235.1 of Saccharimonadales bacterium (SeqCode). Classification (GTDB taxonomy): domain Bacteria; phylum Patescibacteriota; class Saccharimonadia; order Saccharimonadales; family 2-12-FULL-41-12; genus JALQXV01. Next base: position 270 of record JBPCJO010000067.1, on the reverse strand, counting down.
AACGGGTCAGTTTTAAAACCGGTATCAATCTGTCTCAGATAAGCGAGTTCTCGATTATCTTGATGGTGCTGGCGGTGAGTGAGCGCATGGTCCGGCCTGAGCTCGGCAGTATTATTACACTAGTAGCTGTTATTACCATCGCCGTTTCAACCTATCTGATGCATTACGACGAAGTACTATACAAGCGTTTCGACCGTATTAAAATACGTTTATTCGAAAAAGAAGCCGTCTATAAAGAACACCGCGGGCCTACCCCGTATCAGATGGTGC
>JBPCJO010000066.1:0-1206 GCA_051005235.1 Saccharimonadales bacterium (SeqCode) | reverse complement strand
GGTTCGATACCTTCTTTGTCGATGTTGCGGCCGTTTGGAGTAAACCAGCGGGCAATCGTAACTTTGAGGACGCCGCCAGAGCTTAATTTGCGCAGCTCCTGGACACTTCCTTTGCCGTACGACTTTTCGCCAATGATGGTGGCGGCACCATTGTCTTTGAGGGCACCGGCCGTGATTTCGCTGGCGCTGGCACTACCGCCATCAACCAATACTACCGTTGGTATATTTACTAACAGTGCCCGGCCACTGGCGGTGTAGGTCTTGATAATTTTATCGTTACGCTTCTCTTGTAAAATGGTTTTGCCGTTTGGTAGCCACAGGCTGGAGACGCGGACAGAGGCATCTAGCAATCCGCCGGGGTTGCCGCGCATGTCGAGTATGACGCCTGTAACGTTTTTGTCTTTAAACTCCTGGGCAGCTTGCTGCGACAAAGCTGCGGTGTCTTCGCCGAAACGGCTAATCTTCATAATGCCAATGTTGCCGTCGGCAATTTCCCATTTAACACTAGGGATACTAATCTGTTCGCGGGTTATATCAAGCGTAACTGGTTTACCGTCGCGGATAACCTCCAGTTTTACGCTGGTGCCTTTAGGGCCACGGATTTTTTTGACGGCGTCGGTGACACTTATGTCGAAGGCTGTCTCGCCATCGATTTTACTGATGCTATCGCCTGCCCGCAAACCTGCCCGCTCAGCCGGAAAGCCAGCAATAGGCGCAATAATGACAATAATGTTGTCTTCTTTATTAAGTTCAGCGCCGATCCCTTCAAATGAACCGCTCAGCTGCTCGTCGAACTCTTTGCTTTCTTCTTTGGTCAAATATTCGGTATACGGGTCTCCGGCAGCTTTAACTAAACCTTCTTTAATGCCATCTTCTAGTTTAGCCGTATCAAGTTGGCCGTCGAAGCTGTCTTTCAGATCGTTATGAAGCTCTTCGACTCCGTCTAAACTCAACTCACCATTAGTACGTTGAATAGAATCTCTAAACGGCGCATCCGGTCCAAATGTGACCGTACCATTACCAATACCAATGCCTAAAAACAGTACGCCGGCTAACACTATGATGGCAGTGCCCGTTCGGGCTATACTTTTAACTCTGGGGTTTTGACGCCGATTATTATTTGTTTCTGGTTGTATTTCAGACTGATTCAACTGGCTCAAAAGAACTCCCTCGGTTACTATATTTGGTTACTACTAACTATTATAT
>JBPCJO010000065.1:0-30592 GCA_051005235.1 Saccharimonadales bacterium (SeqCode) | reverse complement strand
GTGCGCATAGGCACCATAATTACTGTCGTGTTTAAGCAGATGCGCCAGTGTTTTTGTGTCGGTTAAATCGTTTAAGGCGACGATCTCTAGATCGGTCCTGTCGAATGCCGCCCGAAATGAAACCCGTCCGATACGTCCAAAGCCATTAATTGCAACTCGTGTTTTCATGTATTTTCCACCTCTTTATATAGCTGTTGTAAGTAGTATGGCAATAAACATGAGCAGTTTCAAGAGCAGAGGCATTACACACGGTTTAGATGGTACGCTACTTTGCGGTTAAGAGTTACATAATCTTTGTTTATATGCTTGATGTCGTTTTCTAACACCTGAAACTTTTGGTCTACCTGGTCCATGAAAGTGTGGGTTACTTTTGTTAAATCTTCGATAGTTTTTTGAGCCGATTCTTCGATTAAATCTTGTAGCTTCTTCTCTGAACGGGCAATGGCACCGCTAACTTCTAAAGAGATCAGAGGTTTGATGACTTGTTCGGTGTGATCCTCAAGCTCCTGCTTAATTAGCGGCCTGATAACGTTTTTTGTATGGTCTATGAGTAAATCTCGAACCTCCTGCTTAATTAATGGTTTAATCGTTCGCTCAGTGTTCTCTGCCAATAGGTCGCGAATGTCCTGTTTAGTGAGTTGATCTTCTTTCATAGTCCTAACTGTAGCGACCAGTTATTAACTTTTGGTTAAAAAATGTTGTGGTTTTGTGAATGACTACGCTTGTGAGTTATAGCGGTCGATGCATTCGCCGATGATCTTTTTTGCATGGTCAATATCGCCCCAACCCTCAACGACGGTACTGCCTGGTTTTTTGAGGTCTTTGTAGTGACTAAAATGGTGGACAATCTGTTCTTTCCAGCGGGCGCCGAGGTCGTCGAGTGAGTTGATGCTGTCACCGGTATGACGGTCGTCGGCTGGCACAACCACGACCTTATGGTCAGCTTCGCCGTCATCAATAAAGTTCAAAATGCCAATTACCCGTACCGATACGAGCAGCCCAGTTGGTAATGGCTCGGGTGCAACTACCAAGGTGTCCAGCTCATCACCATCTTCGTCCAAAGTACCAGGAATGAAACCGTAGTTACAGGGTTTTGCAAAAATCTTTGGCTCTACTCGGTCGAGTTCAAAGCAGGCCAGTTGGCGGTTCCATTCAATTTTGAGGCTTGAGCCTTGGGAAATTTCTATAACGGTATTGATGACACCACCGGCAACGTCACCTGGGGTTACAATTTTATTAAAATCTGGCATTGTGGTTTCCTTTTTTCGTTTATGCAACAATCGTCTATCTCTTAAATGCAAAAGTACTCTATACTTTATACCATGAGAACCGATTTTATATGATTTTAATTGGACACCGTGGTGCTGGCGGAATAGAACCTGAAAACACTATTGCGGCCATCGAAGCTGCTGTCAACGTAGGTGTCGATATAATCGAATTTGATCTGCGGGCAACCAAAGACCGGCAACTCGTTTTAGTGCATGACTCTAATTTACTGCGCATAGCGGGTACTAATAAGACCGTCAGCGACATGACTCTGGCCGAAATAAGTACCACCGTAACTAAGAGTGGCCAACCAATACCAACGTTTGCCGAAGCACTCGAGGCAGCCGGTAAGACACCGTTATTACTCGATTGCAAAGGCAAAAATTGGGCCAAGTTACTACACGAAGCGTTAAAAAAACACAAAGGGCCAACGCCGTTGGTAACTGCTATTGATACTGCCGAGCTACTGTTGTTCGCAAAACTAGACCCAGATATCGAAACCTATGTCTCGGAACTAACCAATCCGTTTGAGGCAGTCTATAAAACCAAATTGCTCGGCTTTACCGGCTTGTCACTTAATTTTTGGGTGCTGAGTCCTCTGGTTTATTGGTATGCCAAGCGCAATAAGAAAAAGTTTATGATCTTTACGGTCGATAACTTATTTTTAGCGCGTTTTTTGCATCTGCTCTATCCGTCGGCGGCTATTATCTCTAATGTTCCAGATAAGCTTATGCCGATTAAAAAGCATTGTCGCCACAAAACTAGTTAGGGCTAAAGAACGGTTTCGACTGGTTCGCGTTCGAGTTCTTCTAAGTATTTACGCATGGTAAGCGCGGCGGTGGCGCCTTCGCCGACCGCACTGGCTATCTGCATGGTTGCGCCGCTGCGGACGTCACCGGCCGCAAAAACGCCAGTAATGCTGGTTTGAAGATTAGCGTCGGTTTTAATTAAACCAATATCATCGAGTTCAATGAGTCCTTTTAAGAATCCAGTGTTTGGCTGCAACCCGACGAAGACAAATACGCCGTCGGTTAAGAAATCGGTTTTAACGCCATTCTTTGTGCCGACTACTTTTACAATTTTGTTGTCTTCGGCCACGATTTCTTCGGTTGGGGTATTAAAGTGAACCGTAATTTTGTCAGCATGTTTGGTGAGGTCTTGTTGCAAGACTTCTGAGGCCCGCATTTTTGGACCACGGACTAATAAGTCAATGTGGGTAGCGTAACGGGTTAGGAACATTGCTTCTTGTACGGCTGAGTTGCCGCCGCCGATTACCACCAGGCGTTTTTCGCGGTAAAAAGCACCGTCACACGTTGCGCAATAGTGCACGCCGCGGGCAAAATACTCAGCTTCGCCGGGTACACCGATCTTTTTGTAATCGCTGCCCGTCGCAATCAAAACGGTTTTTGCCTGAACCTTGCCGCTCGTCGTTTCGAGGTTAATAAGCTTTCCGTCGCTGGCAATTTGGCTAACCTCGCCAAGCTCGATTTGAGCACCAAAACGCTCTGCCTGTTTACGTAAGTTCTCGCCGAGCTCAAGGCCGGCAATACCGTCCGGAAAGCCGGGATAATTGTCGACCCAATCAGTGATTGAAGCCAAGCCTCCAATCACTCCTTTTTCAAATAAGACGGTGGTGAGGTCTTCGCGGGTAGTATAAATGGCGGCCGACAGGGCGGTTGGGCCCGCTCCAACCATCACGACGTCGTAGACTTTTTGTTCTAATTCCATATGTGTAAAATATCCGCTGACACTTATGCGACAGCTGGCGCGAGTTTAGCCAAGTTATAGCCAACAACTACTTCTTTGGTGTCGTCGTTTTTAGTAATTACTGTTACCGGTACTGCCAGTTGCCCGCTTAGTTCAAATGCTTCTTTTTGGCGCTCTGGGTGTTCGTCTAGGTTAACTTCGTCGTACGTCATACCTTTGGTGCCGAGCCATCGCTTGACCATTACGCAGTAGGCGCAAGTATTAGTGGTAAAAATTGTAATGTTCTTTGGCATTCTGACGTTTCCTTTTATGGTTATCACATCATAATGTAGCGTTTACGGCTGCGTCAAGTACGCTATATGTAGTGTTTTTGACTATTGAACGTTGAGGAGATCGATCTCGAAGACGAGGTCAGAGTTGGCTGGAATGGCGGGAGACGGAGACTGTTCTCCATAGGCTAATGCGGCTGGGATAACCAGTTTACGCTTGCCACCGACCTTCATGCCGACAACACCTTGATCCCAGCCTTTAATGACCTGGCCGGCGCCAAGATTAAAGGTAAATGGCTCGTTGCGGTCGAATGAGCTATCGAACTTAGTGCCATCTTTTAGTGTACCGACGTAATTTACGGTTACACTTTTGCCGGCGACTGCTTCGGCTCCGGTTCCTGCTACAATGTCGGTTGATTCCACGGTGCCTCCTTCGGCTGATGGCTGATTAGTTTGCTGTTGCAGCGCGTCGAGTTGCTTTTGCAAATCTTCTGACTGTGTATTAGTAGCTGCTGGTTTGTCTTTTTTTGCCGCGTCAATAATTACCGACGCCGTGATTGCCACGGATGTCAGAAAAAAGACGGCAACAATAACGAGAATAAATACTCGCTGGGTATTATTTTGTGCACTCAATGTTTCTGTCCCTTCCTTATAGTAAGATTATTCTAGCACAATTATGGATTCTATAGAAACTCAGAGTTAGTCAGATTCGGCGAGCACCAAAAGATTGACCCAGCGCATCTGCGGTCACAGTCAGCAGCTTTGATAACACTTCGTCGGTGAGCGTCCGTTCGTAGCTGGTGAGCGTTATATGATAGGTGACGCGCTTACGCTCAGGATTATCTGAGCTCTGATATATATCAAGGGCTTGTTGCTTGATGACTTGGTCGAGGCTGGCTTGCGATTGAAGTTGCTCTTCGAGAGCGTCAGTTAACTGTCCATACGGCATGGTGCTCGATACTTCTAAGCAGATATCTTGGGAGATACTCGGATAACGAGAAAGTGGCGTATAGCTGCTGGCCGGCTTAATTTTGAGCAATTGGTCGGGATTAATCTCGAAACCAGCGCTAAAAACTGGCAGTTTAAGCGATTTTTTAACAGTTTGTTTGTACTCGCCGACGATGCCTAAGAAGATATCGGTGCCGGCCACACTGACGAGAGCACTGCGGGTATGGTCAAATGGAGCAGTCACCTGGTGGTCGAGCACATCTTTAATTGGCTCGTAGTGCAGACGCGCGCCAAATGATTCGACTAGCCTATCAAGATACGTCCGGGCCGTGTAGTAGGCGGCATCGGTGCGGGATTTATCGGTTGTTACTAGGGTAAGCATGCTAATTTCACTTGGTACGCCGCTATCGTCGTCTTTGTGGATAGTAATATGGGTTTTGTTAACTTCGAACAGGCTAAACCGATCGTAACCGGCTTTAACATTCGGGTGAACATGCGTAAGCAAACTCGGTGTTAGGCTGATGCGGTAATACTGGAGATCTGGGCTTAGGGCGTTGGTGAGCTTAAAGGCTAGCTCTTTATTCTGGCCCACTTTTTCGAGCAGATTACCATGAACAAAGCTATAGGTTAACACTTCGTTGGCACCAAAGCTGGCTAAAGTTTGCCGAAGCCGCTGTTTTAATGCCAGCTGAGGATCAAGCTTGGTCGGCGTCGCACTACGCTTTGGCAGCTCCAATGGCAGCTTTTCGAATCCATACAAGCGGCCGACTTCTTCGACGATATCCTCGGGAATCGCAATGTCGGTGCGCCAAAACGGCGCTGTCACGGACAGCGGACCAGCAGCAGGATCAACTTCAAACTCCACGCCGGTGAGCAAGTCGGTAATTTGCGCGGCATCAAGTTGTAATCCGAGACGGGCGTTAATGAATTCGACATCTACTAATACAGGGTCATGGTTGTTGGTAAGATGCTCATCGTCAATAACATTACTTGCCTGCTCTGCGCCAGCAAGCTCACCCATAAACTTCATTGCCTTAGCAATTACCCGGTTGTTTTGAAGCGGGCTCTGGCCCTTATTAAAACGGGTGACTGCATCGGTGAATAGCCCGTGGGCCATGCTGGTTCGCCGAATTGAGTACATGTCAAAGCTGGCACATTCGATAATAATATTTTTAGTGTTTTCGTCGACTTCGGTGCCGGCACCGCCCATCACGCCACCGACGCCGACGAGTTCTTGGTCGGTCGCAATCATAATCGCCTCTGGGCGCGGCGCCAGCGTTTTGCCATTGAGTAACGCTAGCGTCTCGCCTTCTTTTGGCAAGCGGGCGGACAATACGGCCCCGTTCGAGCTGCGAGCCGCGACTTTATCATAATCGTAGGCATGCAACGGCTGGGCGGTTAGATGCATCAGGTAGTTAGTTACGTCAACGACATTGTTAATTGATTTAATACCTACTTTAGCCAGCGCGACCTGCAGCCAGACTGGACTTGGCTTAATCTGCACATTGCTCATAGCTACCGCCATAAAACGCGGTACCAGCTCTGGTATTTCATTGATTACAGCCAACGATAACTGGTTTGCTTCAGCGAACTCAGGATTTTGTAGGTACCAATCTGATGATTGAAATGCTTGGTGCTGAATACCGGCAATTTCGCGGGCCACGCCTAGAATACCGAAACAGTCTGGCCGATGGGTAAACATTTTATTCTCAATGTCGATAATCACGTCATCAAGTCCATACAGTTTTTTAAACGGTGTACCGGGTTTGACAAGCTCTTCGTCAACTTCGTTGGGATCGATTTCGAGGATTCCAGTATGGTCGTCACTGATTCCTAGTTCACTAGCGCTGGCTAACATGCCATTGCTAACAACTCCACGGAGTTCGCGGGCACCAAGCACAAACGGCTCTTTGCCGTACGTACTAGGAACGGTGGCGCCGGGCGGCAGCCAAACGACGCTTAGGCCAGCACGGACGTTGGGAGCCCCACAAACTACCTGTACCTGGCCCTCGGGGTTACGATCTATGCCTGAGGTTACTCCGCCATCATCAACCCAACAGACGTTTAATTTATCGGCATTTGGGTGTTTTTCGCACGTTACAACCCGAGCTACAACCGCACCGTCGTAGCGTGGTCCCCACTCAGTCACTTCTTCGACGGCACCAAGCTGAGCGCCAATTTTAGTCACTAAATCCTCAACGCCATTCGGGTTAAGGTTGACGTTACTGTATTGCTGAGCCCAATCTAAACTGACTTTCATATTAAAACTGCCTCAAAAAATCTAATTTGGCGCTATTAAAGTGACGGACGTCTTCGATCTCGTTTTTCATCATTACCATCCGCTCAATGCCTTGACCCCAGGCAAAACCGGTATAAACTTCTGGGTCAATACCAGCCATTCGCAGTACATTGGGATGAATCATGCCGCAACCCAGCAATTCGAGCCATTTTTGCTCTTCGGAGTTGTCTTTGCGTAACATCGTGGGCCGTTCTACTGCCATCTCAAAACTGGGCTCGGTGAACGGAAAATAAAAAGGTTGTAACTTAGTCTGTAATTCTTCGCCAAAATATTCATTAAGATAGGTTTGAAGCACGGCTATCAAGACACCAGCATGGACGTCTTTACTAACATAAACACCTTCTAGCTGGTGAAAGGTGTGTTCGTGGGTGGCATCAAGGTCTTCATTGCGAAAAACACGGCCAGGAATGACATAGGCGATCGCTTCTCCCCGTTCAAGCAAGTGTTTATTAGCCGACATAATGCGGTTTTGCATGGTACTGGTATGGGCTGGCGCGACCAAACCGTCTTCGGTCATAAAGGTGTCATAATCGTCCCGGGCGGGGTGACCTTCGGGAAAGTTGAGGCTGCCAAACATATGATAATCGTCGTCAATTTGGCGCGATTCAATCGCCGCAAAGCCCATGCGGGCAAAGATATCTAAAATGCAGGTGATTTCTTGCGTTAGAGGATGTAGGGATCCATCGGGTGCGTGGCCAACAGTCGGTCGGTCGGTCGGCGCGGTATTTACGTACCACGGAGCAGTAACATCAATGGCCGGCATTTGCTCCTGGGTCTCTTGGCATGACTCTAGGGTGGCCTGTAGTTCTTGTCGTAACTCGTTAACTGCTTTGCCAAACGAGCCGCGCTCCTCCGGAGGCAATGTCTTTAGCTGGTCGAATAAGCTTCTAAGTTCGGTGCTCCGCAAAACCGTCTGGTCACCGTCTTGGGCACGAGCTCGCAGGCCCTCAGCAATAGTTTGGTCGATCATATTTGAACCCATTTCATATATTGTATAGGACTTTGGCAGTTTTGGGCAGATACACAGCCAGATGACCCTCCGTATCAAAAAATACTTCATAAAATGGCGCTAGTTAATCAAAATTTAATAATTAGTGTGTACGCTAGAGTATATGAGTACTAAAAAACGCGTTACGAACCAGGACATTTTGAACATTTTGCAGGACTTCATGCTGCTGACATCAGATAAAATTCTCAAGCGAACTGAGTATCTCGAAGATGTAACCGTCAAAATCACTTAAACCGGTCGCTCAAACCTCGGACAATGGTTATTTAGACAATATGGATTTGGCACCGATATGCCCCTATTGGTGCCAAATCCATATTGTCTATTGCATGCTGGTGTTAGCGGGGATCTTGAGGGTAGGTAATTTAATATCCTGAACAATCATGAAGATAGTCTATAATCAAGGTATGGCAAATTTTTCATTCGATATTGTTTCTGATTATGACAAGGCCGAGATGAACAATGTTTTTGAGCAGGCGCGCAAAGAACTTGGCAGTCGCTATGACCTAAAAGGCACTCAGGCGGACCTCGATTGGCTCGACAGCGAGAAGACTGGCCTTAAGGTAACCGGCGACAACGATTACCACATTGACGCTATCCTTGATATCGTCCGTAAAAAACTGGCGAGTCGTGGGCAGAGCCAAAAAACACTTGATGTCACTAAAGAAGTAACCGTCAGCAATCTTAAAACCACCAAAGAAGTTCCCTTTCGCAAAGGCCTAAGCAGCGAAAACGCTAAAAAGATCAGCAGCTTGGTGCGTGAGCACTACCCTAAAGTTAAACCGCAAATTCAAGGTGAAGAAGTTCGTGTTACCAGTGCTAAAAAGGACGAACTACAGGCCGTGATGCAATTACTAAAGTCGCAAGACTTCGATTTTCCGCTCGAGTTTACAAACTTTCGCTAAATTCCCACAGTAGTTTATCGACGTCATGTTTCCAGTCGCCTGATTCATAGAAGAAGGTTGTGCCGGCACCGGCGCTGGCTCGATTGACGTTCATTCGGTGGGCTAATTCCTTGCCGGTAGTTATGCCACCAGAGCTGACCACATCTATATTGGTGGCGAACAGGCAGTATTTCATCCAGGCAGTTTGTTCGGCTGCTTCGGGGCTGGTAGCGGGGCCGCTTTTACCACCCATGCCGCCCGGTATTTCTAGTATCGGGTTACCTGCTTCGTCAAGCGGCCGATGGCCGGGCCACGTATTTGGAGGAAAGACAGCGCTGACCGCTCGGCTGGCCTTAATCGCCTCGGCAATGGCATGGACTTTTGAAATAGAGTCCAGCGGGGAGGTTCTAATAAAAACTGGGTGAAATTTTTCGGTAACTGCTTTTAAGCCTTCTAGTACCAGCAGTAGCGCGCCGGCGTTATGGCTTAAAATCTCGTGCCGGCCGCCGTCTGCGGTAACCACGTTGGGGCAACCTGCATTGAGCAGAACAGCGTCTGCGCCGGCTTCGTACGCTCTGGTAACCAACTCCACGCTTTCTGCGACTGGATTGTCACTAACTGGTGCTACATTAACGACTAACTGCTTTCCGGCGGCATGGGCAATAACAGCCATCTCGGGGATCTCTGTTTCAACCACATCCATGCCTTTATTTGGCATGCCGAGCGAGTTATAGGTTTCGCCCGTTACCGGATCATGGAGGTACACAACTTCACCGTCTGGGGAGTTACCAATTCGTTTTTCTAGCGTAAACGAGCCGGGCTCCATCCAGCCGACGCCCGTCTGTGCCATCACTCCCAACTCATGTACACCTTTGATAACACCGCCGGCATTACCGTATGGGCTGTCTACTTCTAAGTGTCCGATTCTAAATTCACTCATATACTTATTTTAGTGCTACCATGCCCACCGTACGAGGTGTGATGATGTGACTGTAGCTTGGTCGCAAGCGCTTCTGGGCAAGGTCTGAAGCACCGGCTTTGACACCGATAATCCGGCCGATCAGTGGTGCCTGTACATTAGTGCGAGTAAAAGGATTATGGCCATAGCGGGGGTTTACCACGTGCTCAAGCGTAGCCATGTCGGTGGGAACTAGCAAAACACTGGTTTCGGATCCGTCTTCAAATGGAATATTAAATCGTTGACGCGTATTCACACAGAACTTTTTATAGATGTCAGTCACGGTCAGTCGGCCTTTTGTAACGGCACCGAGCAGCAACGGCAACATAACGCTGTGATTAGTAACGCCAAACGCCGGGTTTTCACCTTCTTTGTCACTGCGCCGGTGCGGAGCGCAGTCACTGGCAAACATATCGATATGTTTGAGGTTTGCCCATAAGAAATCAACATCTTCCTGAGGTTTTAGGCTTGGCTTCATGCAACCGTATCCACCGATTTGCTGGCGTACATCGGCATTTAAAAATAAGTGATGAATCGTGACTTCGCAGGTTACGTTCATGCCAGCTTCTTTAGCATCGATTACGGCTTGCAGCTCCTGGCGGGACGAAACATGGGCAATGTGAATTGGTATTTCGCTACCTTGGTGACGGGCAATGTCTTGCAGCACCTCGCCAACCCCGGCGTCTTCGACATGAAGAATGACCGGTTTTTCTGGGCTATACACATTCCAGCGATTCGCCACATGAGGAATAAATTGCTTAGGAATATTATAACCTCCCGTGCTGTTGTCACCCCATAGTTTAAGAGCCATAACTTCGTCTTTAATTTCTGCAAAATTCTTTTCAACCACGTCCATATTTAAATGTTCACGCGTGGGGTCGGTAAAGATCTCGGTCGGGTCAATGCCGGCATATACAGCCATCGGCAGCAACGAATGTTGTTGAATAGCCGATTGCATGGCGTCCACCGAACGTCTGTCAGAGATGGGATATGGTACAGTGATTGTTTTTTCGTCTGTCCACGGAGCATATTTGCGCATAACTTCATTTGGCATCGCGCCGCCGCCGGTTATACCAGAACGCATAGCCGCTTCGGTATAGGCAGCCAATCCGGCTTTGCCTTCGATACCACCATTAATTTCTACGAACGCATCTTCGGTAATACCGTCTGTTACGCGCGGATGCATATGAACGTCAAAGGGGCCCGGAGCGAAAAGTATAGAGTTGGAGCTGATTATCTCGAGAGCCATAGCTCAAACTATAAATAGACACGCATCACAACACAAGCACGAGCGTTTTACGAACCTTAGTTACTGCCCTGTTGTATGGACTTGCGGGTACCCTCAAACAACGGTCCGACCACCGGAATGTTGTCGAATACAGACAATACCCATATCAACAGTCCAATTATGAGCGTCGCGCCGATGACACCGCCGGCACTAAAGGCCATACCGCGTAGAAAGTTATAAAAATAAAGCTTCTTTTTATCTATATATTTAGTTGCAAATAAAATTTCGAGTGCTTTGGCGATGTCGTCGTGGTTACGTTTAACAACGTCTTTTTCTTGCTTTTTCTTTTTTCGTTTAAATATATCCATTACTTAAGTAGGGCTCTTTCAGGATCTCGTTTTGATGATGAAAATGATGATTGTTGAGATTACAATCCGTTACAATTTTATCAGCATATCTAAGATATGGTTAGAAAATTGTAACGGATTGTAGCCAACAAGGACATTTTCAGGGCAAAACGAGATCCTAAAAAGAGCTCTTATTCATCAGTTTGCGGCTTGTCAAGAATCAACGGCTCAATCGCTGGCGTCGTTTTAGCGATTTTTATGACGTCTTTATCGATTTTCTTGAGTTCTTTATGAGCATTATTGTAATGGCTGACGGTGGTACCAAGGCTGCCGCCGAGTTTTTGCATGAATGTTTCGTAGGAGGCGATGTGGCTTCCGAGCTGACCAACGCGCAATTGTATTTCTTTGGCCTGATCTTCGATTTGCAGACTGCGTAAGCCCTGCAAAACTGTTTGCAGGTAGGCCATAAAGCTGGTTGGGCTGACAATGATCACCTTTTTGTCTCGGAAGGCGTACTCAAGCAAATCGCGAGCTGTCGAGCCAACGCCGCCGACTTTATTAATTAACAGATCGTAATAGATGGCTTCGCTGGGGATAAACATGAAAGCAAAGTCCATGCAGTTCTCGTTGGGCCGGATGTATTTTGCGGTTTCATCTATGCGCGCCTTAAGATCGTTCCGGAATGACACCATTAATGCTTCGCGCCGGATTTTGTCTTTTTCTTCAATTAAACGATTATAATTCTCGAGACTGAACTTAGAGTCAATCGGCAAGATTTTGCCTTTATCCAAAAAGATGACGGCGTCGACGATCTCGCCGTTATTAAATTTATACTGAAGTTGAAAACGGTCCGGCGGCATGACATTTTCGAGCACCTGACTCAGATAGTACTCGCCGAGCACACCGCGTTGCTTTGGATTTTGCAGCACATTTTGAAGTGTCTTAAGCTCATCGGCGACGTCTACAACGCGCTTATTGGTTTCGTCGAGCTTGGCCAGCCGTTCGGTCACATCTGCCACAATTTTGGTTGACTCTTTGAACTGTCCCATGATGCTTTTTTGCATCAATTCGTTGTTGCGGTCGAGCCGGTCGTTAATTTGCGTGCCTAAGCTGTCTTTGAGCCTGGTGACGCTGTCGGAGAGCGCGGTAATATCTTGTTTAATGAGTCCGGCGGACGAGTCATTGGCAGGCTTTTTGCCGCGCAACACTAAAAAGACCAGTACAACATTAAGTGTCACCAAGCTTACTATCACGATTTCCATATACTGCTTAGTATACGCTAGTGAGCGTGTTCGGAGATACTATGGGTAGGCTCATGCTCAACGTCAATATAATCATGAAGCAAATGAACCACCAGTCCAACCACTATCACGCCGACGAGCAACAGGACCGTTTGTACTTGAATTAACTTTGAAGCGTCAGTTTTGGCATGGATCGTCGGTATAATATCGCTCAGCGCAATGTATAGTAGAAAGCCAGCGCTCAGACCAAGTAACACGCCGAGCGGCAAGTCATCGGCGGATCCCAATGCGTACGTAATAACAGCCGCAACGACGGTTGCCAAGGCGCTTAAAATATTTACAATCAAAACCTTTTTCCGGCTGACCCCCTTGGCTAAGAGGAGGCCAAAATCACCAATTTCTTGTGGAATTTCGTGAGCGGCCACCGCCATAGTAGTAACGATACCGGTGGGGACACTCACTAAAAAGGCGGCGGCGATAGCCACGCCGTCGAGCGCGTTGTGAATCGTATCGCCAGCGATAATTAAGCTAACCGATGGATCTGTTTTGGCGTCATCATCATGGTGGTGATGGAACCAACGTAAAAAGCGCTCGGCGATAAAAAAAAGCAAAATCCCAATTAACGTTGCAAGTAAGACTGTATTGGCGTTACCTTCTGCTATACCTTCGGGCAGTAAATCCAGAAAGACAGCCGCCAGCAGCGCGCCGGCCGCAAATGGGGTCGCATAGGTAACAAGTGAGTTCATGCTATTCTTGCGACTCAATAAAATTATGCCGCCGATTAAAGAAAACACGCCGCCGATTAAGGCAAAGAAGATGAGCAATATATAGTCATTCATAGCCAATACTATATATTTTGCGATTCAGTATTGCAAAAGTGTCGCAATTTTAATATGCTTATTGCAATATGGCAAAACCAAATCAGCGTGCAATCGATCTGTATTATAAAAAACTTAAGGCTGCCAAGGCGAGCAACACTGCTGCCCGTTCGGCGGTTTTTGCGGCATTATACGAAAGCGACCACGAACCACTCTCGATGGCTAAGCTCATAACCCTGACAAAAGCGTACGCCGACAGAGCCAGTATTTACCGCTCGGTGCACTTACTAGAAGAAATTGGCGTTATCCATCGTTTGCACATTGGCTGGAAGTATAAATTAGAGCTAAGCGACGACTTTCATGGCCACCATCATCACATTACGTGCAGCCAATGTGGTGATACTCACGCCACGCACGACGATGAAACATTTGAGGCGCTGCTAGCACAATTGGCTGCCAAGCACGGCTACACTATCACCGACCATCAGTTAGACATCAAGGGTATTTGCCAAAGTTGCCAACTAAAAACCACCATAAATAAATAGAACCCGGCTAAAAAAGCCAGGTTCTTGGGAAGCCTCACACTTCCACATATCACTGTACGCTTGTGCTTATAAAATGACAATACTATTTTTGACGTTTTCGCTTGTTTGGATCGAGTTCACGCTTGCGTAGTCGGAGGTTTAAAGGAGTTACTTCGAGTAATTCATCTTTTTCAATAAAATCGAGACACTGTTCAAGGCTAAATACGGTTGGCGGTGTTAGCTGGACGACGCCGTCACTACTGCTACTACGCATGTTGGTAAGCTGTTTCGCGCGACAGATATTAATTTCCATATCTTCGTTCCGCGTATTTAATCCAATGACTTGGCCGGCATAGACTTTTTCGCCAGGGCCAATAAATGTGGTGCCGCGGGCTTCGGCATTTTGAAGGGCATAAGGCGTTGTCATTCCGGCTTCGAATGAAATGAGCACGCCGTTGCGTAGCTGTTGCAAGGATGGACCTTGCGGTTCGTAACCAACCATCAGGCTGTGCATAATAACCGTACCTTTGGTATTGGTTAGTAACAGGCCTTTGGCTCCTAAGAGGGCGCGGGTTGGCAGTTCATAAATTAGCTTAGTAACGCCTTTGGGGCTGGCGAATTGTTCTTTTAGTGTTGCGCGCCTTGAACCAAGTTCTTGTTGCACGGTTCCGACATGTTCGGCCGGGACTTCAACAATGAGCTCTTCGATCGGCTCTTCAATAATTCCGTCTTTTTCGCGGGTTACTACCTGCGGACGGCCGACTTCGAACTCAAAGCCTTCGCGGCGCATGGTCTCAATCAAGACACTTAGGTGTAATTCGCCGCGGCCAGCTACCCGAAAGCCAATTCCCTCTTCTTCAACTTGTAACCCCACGTTGATTTCGAGTTCTTTTTTAAGGCGGTCGCCGATCTGGCGACTGGTATTAAACTCAGCCTCGGTGCCTTTGAGCGGGCTAGTGTTTGGGCCAAGGTAAATCTTAAGGGTGGGCGCTTCGACTTCGAGCACTGGCAAAGCATCAGGCGTATTAACGTCGGTAATGGTCTCGCCGATTTGGGCTTCTTGTAAGCCGGTTAACTGCACAATGTCACCGGCAACGCCACCAGCGGGCACTTCAAATCGGCTGACACCATGGCTCATAAATACGAGGTCGATTTTGCCCTTTTGGACGGAGCTATCTTTTTTGCAAAGCGCCACCTGACTGCCAGCCTGGACGGTGCCGCGCGTAATCCGGCCAATCGCGTATTTACCCTTAAAACTATCCCAGCTAAGGGCGGTTACCAGCATCTGAAATGGCTGGGTACTATCAACGTTTGGTGCCGGTACGTGTTCTACAATGGCTTCAAAAATATTCTCAAGGTTACCTTCGGCTGTCGGATCAGTTGGCATAGCGTCCCACGCTTTACCTTCGCGGCCAATCGCGTAATAGACCGGGTAATGAAGCTGGTCTTCGTGGACGGCCAGCTCTAAAAATAAGTCTGCCAGCTCGTCTTCGACTTCTTTAACCCGTGAGCCAGATTTATCAATTTTGTTTATGATGACGATTGGTTTGAGTTCGGCGGCCAGTGCCTTGCTAAGTACAAACTTAGTCTGTGGCATTGGGCCTTCTTGGGCGTCAACAATCAGCAAGCAGCCGTCGGCCATATTAAGCGTTCGTTCTACTTCGCCGCTAAAGTCGGCGTGCCCTGGCGTATCAATAATATTAACGCGATAGTCGCCATGCTGCACCGCGGTAACCTTAGCGGTGATGGTGATACCACGCTCCTTTTCTTGGTCGCCACTGTCCATAATCAAATCTTGGCTCATTTCGGCCTGGTTGTCGCGGAACGTTTTAGACTGCTTGAGCAAGCCGTCAACCAACGTAGTTTTACCGTGGTCAACGTGCGCGATAACGGCAATATTACGAATTTTAGTAGGATCTTGCTTTGACAAAATAAATAGACCTTTTTGTTAGTTACATTTAGTAAGTAATTATTACCTTAATTATAGCATGGTTGACAAGTTTTTGCAACGGGCTAGGTCACTCTCTCGTTTTTAATTACTATACCTGCGTTTCATTAAATTTTAATGAAACGCAGGTATAGTAACGAATTAGTATGTCGGTATCGCTTACTAGAACCAGTTACGCTTGCGGAAGTAGCGAAACAGCAGATACGTTGAGGTCGCAATCAAACCAATTACAATCACGAACGCGTACTTATAATCCTGCAGCGGCAGCAATACATTCATGCCAAACAAACCACCGAAAATAGTGGGAATGGTGAGAAAAATAGCGATTGAGGTAAGACGACGGAAGGTGGCGTTTAGGTTATTTGTAGCAATGGCGTCGTAGGCTTGGCGAATGTTAATAATTGAACGCAAGCGAGATTTGGTTAATTCACTCAACTCGCTGGTGTTAAGCATAATGTCTTCTACTAGATCACGGTCGTCCTCATATAAACGCATGTATTTACCGGACTCCAGGGCCTTAAGCACCAATCCTTGTGGTTGCAAGGCCGAAAGATACTCGTTTAAGTCCTCTTCCAGTTCAATAAATCGGAGAATTTCGACGCTTGTCACTTCTCGTTGGCGCAGTTGGGAGCGAAATTGTAGAATTTGCTTGGCCACGGTGTTAAGTTGCAAGCGATAACTACGGTTTATTTGTTCTAGTATGTGTAAAAAGGTTTTAGTTTTTTGTGTAGTCAAAATAGGCACGACACCGTTTGTAATTTGCTCCAGGACGTTGTCGTTAGAACGCATGATAGTGACAATTTCGGTGTTGGTGTAGATAATAAGGATTGGCTCGGTTGGAATGTCAACGTCTTCGGGGCGGCAGTAGCGGGCAAAGACATAGGTCGCGCCATTATCGACTTCGACGCGAGGAGCTTCATAAGTGTCAATAGCGTCATTAAGAATGTCGCGCTCCAAACTAAACATTTCGGCGACTTGGTCGAGTTCTTTCGTTGTGGGTTGTACTACATGGCACCACGAACCAGCCTTAGGCTCGTCAATAACCGAAAGCACGCGGGCACGCGCCGAACTGTGATAGATGGTGATCATTAGACGTATTGTAGCTGGGTTTCATCAAACTAAGCAATAAAACAGATAAGCATTAGTGGATAATTTTACTTAAGCAACTTGCTCCCAAGGGAACTCGGGTCTGCCAAAATGGCCATAGGCCGATGTTTGGCTATAAATGGGCCGAGCTAGATCCAGATGGTCGATAATCCCCTTTACAGATGTGTCTATGAGTTGATTCTTAAACGCGTCCAGCTCTTCGTCACTGACGGTGGCCGTACCAAACGTTTCGATAGTCTGCATGAGCGGCAACGGTTGGCCGATAACGTAAGCTAGGCCGACTTCGCACTTGGTGGCAAGGCCTTTGGCAACAATGTTTTTGGCGATGTAGCGGGCGGCGTAGGCGCCCGAACGGTCAACTTTACTGGGGTCTTTGCCAGAAAATGCGCCGCCGCCGACGCGGGCGTAGCCGCCATACGTATCAACTACAATTTTACGTCCGGTCAGTCCGGCGTCCGACTCTGGCCCAGGGATATGCCACAAGCCGGTGCCGTTTACCATAATATCTTCGTCGGCCGGTAAGGCCAGCTCAAATGTTGCGAGAACTGGCGTAAAAATAGTTTCAATCACTTCGCGGCGCACTGTTTTGGCGTCGGTGGCTTCGTCGTGGGCCACTGCAGCGACCAATTTCTCGACTGCGACTGGCTTATCGCCTTCGTAACGGATGGTTACTTGAGTTTTACCGTCCGGGCGAAGCCAGCCGAGTGTTCCGTCTTCACGGACTTCGTCAATGCGGCGAGCGATAGCGTGTGCTAGCGCGATTGGTAGTGGCAGTAGATCAGCGGTTTCGGTGCAGGCATAGCCAAACATCATGCCTTGGTCACCGGCGCCATCTTGATCGACGCCGAGAGCGATTTCGGGCGACTGTTGGTGCACGTCATTGCTAAAAATTGATTCCTGAGAGAATCCCCACGCTGGATTGGTGTAGCCGAGCCGCTTAACCGTGTCGCGGACGATTTGTTCGTAGTTAATTTTGGCGGTCGTCTTGATTTCGCCGTACAGGCTAATTTGGTTCGCACCGGCGACCGTTTCGATGCCGGTGCGACTGCGTGGGTCTTGGGCAAGCGCGGCGTCTAGAATGGCATCGCTGATGGCGTCACAAATTTTATCGGGATGTCCGGCACAAACGGACTCACTGGTAAATAGTTTTATTGACATAAATTTCCTTTCTTAATTGTAGAGGGCGTTAGCTAATGCCGCGCCAAGTTCATTGCCGTTGCTATTAGCTCCACCAGCTACCCGGACAACTGGCTGATACTCATCATAAATAATGCGCGCGTCGTCAAAGCCAAAGCTCTGGCCAAGTCGAGCCTGCTCACGCACGTCCGGGCTGGACCACAGACGTTCAATAACATCATGTTGATCCAGCTGGCTTGATGGAGTGGCTGTAATATATAGCACTGGCGCGCCGCCATCAGGGTGCTGCACGTTATAAAGTTCGGCATTTTCGTGAGTTGGAATAGCCGGATGGGCTACATAGAATCGATCATCGTCCACTTCTTGGCCTCGAGTAGCCAGGGTCAACGCAATCTTACCGGTTGTTTTAAAGAGACGTTTATTTCGTGCATCAAAACTTTCGCGACTGTCCGGTAAAAGATCTGCTATAAGTTCTTGGCTCTGGCTGCCCGGTAAATCTCCTCGGGTTCGTCGGTAGCGCCGTAACCAGTGCAATAGCTCTTCATTCTTTGTATAGCTGACTCCTAGGGTGTCTTGGTTAAAGCTGTATGACTTGGTGCCACTCTCTACAACGATAATCCTATCGTCAGGTTCTAGCATTTCACCAATCGGCAAACCAGTAGAAAGTGGCAATGTATTATCTAGAATTACAACTGGCGGCTTTTTAAGCTGACGTGTGACATCTAGCAAATGCTGTACGTTTAAAACAGGCATATTAACGTAATTAGAGATCGTCTCACTAACCAAAACGTCAATATCGTCGCGTCGTAGCAAACGCTCAACATGCGCAGGGTCTCCACTATCGATATAGGTAACCTTATTGCGCGGACCATTTAGAAAATGCTCGACATAGCGTTTTGATTGGCTATAAGATTCTTGGGCACAGGCAATAAACGGTTTGTTCTTATCTGAGAGGTGCAGGCCAATGTCAATAGCACCCGTCGTAGCAGACATGCCAGAACCATAAGCTAGCACCTCGTGCTCGCTAACACCCACAAGGTTTGCGAGTTTTGCTTCTATCTCGCCAAGCGTTCGCGAACCATCGCGAGGGTATAAATCGCGGTTTACAAAATTGGCCTTGGCGTTCATCGCTTCGCGCAATTCCGTCGTTGTCTCAAATGACGGGACGCCCCGACTCATAGTTAGTGTTTCTGACATAAAAATATCCCTTCTTCGAATTTATTCGAGGAAGGGATACGGGCAAACTAAGTAGTATGTGCAATATCTTCCCCGACATTATCGGGACTAGGTGGAGCACCGTTATTTGTGTCTGCGGCCTTCGGCGCGTCGGGCAAATTGGTTGCTGGCAGGTCATCAAGCTAGATCTCTCGCTGCGCTCTTTATATTTGAATTGTTAAAACGAAAGGCTGTTTAAAAGTATACAGGACTTTTACACTTTTGTGCAAAGCCAGGGTTTAGCTGAGACGAACGAGAGCTTTTAGATTGCTAATTGGATTTGGCAGTAACGACGCCCTGCGCTGTAGCATCAGCATTGCGGTAACTGTTTGCCAGCGAATCCAGCTCGGGTAATACAAAATTGTCGAGTAAATAAACCGGGCTAGCTGCCAAAAAACCGACGAGCAGCAGCATAAAAAGAAACTTCATTGCATGCATGGTAGCAAAGCCGACGAGAAAAGAAAATTGCTTATTCTTACACTATCCAAGCAAGCTAACAGAGCGCGCCACAACCAAGGCCAGCGTAAAGACAGACACCAGGGCCTGTGAACTCATCAATAGTTTGGCGACACCTGTTAGTGGTCTGGTGTCAGCCGGTGCAAAGTTGACGGCGTTTGTCATGCAATTTTTATTTCACTTGTTTTTTTGAACAGCATCTTGCCTGTGATTTTACTGCTAAACGGTTATATATACAATCAGTCGGTGTTATAAAGAGTCCAACGAGCAACTATAGCGTGATGATCGGTTGTATATTTTTGCGAAATTGTAACTTCTGGCAAACCGATAACGCCCGCTTCGGAATATGAGCAATAGTCGAGTGTTTTGTGCTGCCTAACCGCCGTTGGCCCAGTTATCGGCGTAATAAAGCCAATTTTAGCAAAAGCCGGAATAACTGTACGTTTTATGCCATTAAGGTCGCCGCAAACCACAGTCGGTCGGTCTTCTTTGGTGTTTTCCTTGACGAATTCTACAATTTTTTGGAGCTGCGCTCCGTGCACGGCTCGTTTTCCGGCAATATGCGCAGTCATAACCCGAATATCACGGAGCTGGTTGCCGTCGTAAGCCTGAACCGTAAAGGCGATGGCCGCCCGGTTCTCTACCATCGCTTCGCGCGAATTTTTAAATGAACTGTCGAGCGCCACAATATCTTTGCTGGCACTGGCAACGGTAGTTGTGAGCGTGTCGTCAAATGAGTCGCCTTCAATCGAAAGTGTTGTAACATCCTTTGGCTGTTGTCGGCTCATCAGAACATTGCCAAAACCGCCAGAGGTAACCTCCTGCTTGGTGTCAGCCAGCACGTAGCGTAAGTACCAATTATCCTGGAACTCAGTTTTTAGCAGATCAAAATCTTCGGCATTTACTTCTTGCAGTGCTACCACGTCGAGCTGATTGGAAGCGGCGAAATATTTTATTTCATTAAGCCGCTCGGCCGTTTCGTTGTGCATGTTCCAGCTACCAACGGCATGTATGCTGTCGATATCGGCCGGTTGCGGATCAATCGGGTCACTGGACGTGACAATACCTGATTTATCGAAGTAATCACCGACTTCATGATAGACGACACCGCCTAGGGCAGTCGCTGCCATGGCACCGGCAACCGCCAGCCAGCGTTTGGCTGGACTGAGGTGGCTAAATCGCCCCGAATCTTCTGCTTTTGCTATTTCACCTGACATTCTGATAATAGTCCCGTATTATCAATATAGGACTTTCACACTTTTGTGCAGGTGCCAGGGTTTAGCTGAGACGAACGAGAGCTTTTAGATTTCTGGAGGGGTAGCTGTAGCTACACCGAGAGAAAGATAAAAGGTCGTAGCCGCTCAGGTAGAGCCTGGAACTGTAGAAAAGTGTGAAAGTCCTATATAGTGTACGACGTATGAGTCGATAAATCTATGAAACAACCAAATCCACCTAAAAAACAACAACCCCGCCGCTACGACGTCAACCAAACTTTGTCGTATACTTCGTATAAGCCAGGCACGCCTACTGACGGGTACAGCCAGCCGCGCCCTGCCGCTAGCCGCCCCACCACCCAAAAACCGATACAAGAAAAACGCAAGCGCCGGTTTGGCTTTAAAAAAGCCTTATTGTTATTATTCGTTCTTATAATTACCCCACTTTTGGTGATTGGCGTCTGGGACCTGCGCAATGCGTCGTCTGCCAGCCAAAAGCTGTTTGGAACTAGCAACGTCGGCGGTGCCCTGTTGCAAACGCCGCTCAAAAATACAGCTGACCGGACGAACATTATGATGATCGGCTACTCGGCTGACGACCCCAACCACGCCGGCGCTCTGCTAACCGACTCTATCTTGGTTGTTAGCCTCGATAAAGCCGATAAAACTGGTTTTATGCTCAGCGTCCCGCGCGACTTATACGTTGATATTCCCGACTATCGCTCAGCCAAGATCAACGAAGCCTTTCAAGCCGGCGAGCAGCAAGGTTTTAGCGAAGCGGGCTATCCACCCGGTGGCGTTGGCTTACTCCAAAAGGTTGTCAGCGACAATTTCAACATTCCAATCCATTATTACGTAATTATAGACTACGGCGCGGTGCGCGATATTGTTGACGCGCTTGGAGGCATCACCGTAACTATTCAAAGCCCTGACCCCGACGGCTTATACGACCCGAACTTTAAACCCGAAGAAGGCGGCCCGCTCAAATTAGCCAACGGCCCACAGCAAATTGACGGCCAAACCGCGCTGCGCCTAACCCGCGCCCGCGGCTCTACCGCCGGATCATACGGCTTCCCGCAGTCCGACTTTAACCGCGTCCAAAACCAGCAACAAGTCTTTGCTGCCATCAAAGCCGAACTCAACTGGAAGCTAATCTTAGACCCCCGCCTCAACAAACAATTTTTTGACGCCGTTGCTAACAACGTCAAAACTGACCTGCAGTTATCGGAGACAATCCCAATACTTAGACTTGTTCAATCTGTGCCAAGCACCAGCCTCCAGTCAGTTAACCTGACAAACGTCGACAAAGTAAACCTGCTTACCAGCTACCGAACCCGCTCTGGCCAATCGGCTTTGGTGCCTGCCGCCGGTACGGACGACTTTAGTGAGATTCAAGCGCTGGTTAAACGACTCAGCCAATAAATGCTTTCACTCTCCTCCTCTTGAGCTTTTCGTCATAAACAGCTACAATTACCCCCTGTAAACCCGGCAATAATGGGGATTGGCCAAGTGGTAAGGCAGTGGATTCTGGTTCCACGATCGGGGGTTCGAATCCCTCATCCCCAGCCAAGGTTTGGCAATAAGCATTTTGCTTGTTGGCAAACCTTTTTTGGTTGAGGGATGCGAACCCGCAGGGTTCGGCGGACGAGGAACGGAGATAAAACTAAGGCTTGCTTAGTTTTATCGAGTACCGCAGGAAGAAGCGCAAGTGAAGCTTGCGCGCTATCCCTCATCCCCAGCCACGAAAAGAGACTGTCCGCCAGGGCGGTCTTTTTTCATCTCCGGATGAGTGATCCGAAGCCCGTAAGAGTGAGCAACGCGAACGAGGGGTTCGGTGGAGCGAAGGCACGCGCAGAAGCCACTTTTTAAAAGTTCATACTCAGTATGTACTCTATGCATACTTATACTTGGGTAGAAGTATGTCTTTAGTGCATACTTTTAAAAAGTGGCTTAGAGCATGACTGAGCGGAAGAGACGCGAAGGCGGCGATATCCCTCATCCCCAGCCATTTAATTTTATATCTGTAGAAGTTATCAAACTAAGTGGGACGTTCGAACAATTACGGTAGAAGCCTGTGTATTGTTATACTAATGCTAATGCCTCCTTTATTTGATAGCTTAGTTGTACTTGCGCTTGTACTGATCATCGCCCGTTTTATTAAACGAGGCTCTACGATACTTCAGAAGTACTTTATCCCAAGCTCATTGGTTGCAGGAGTGGGCGGATTGATCTTGGGCCCACAGGTATTGGGCACTATTGATGCCGATGTGACTGAATATTGGTCACAATTCCCCAAGTTTTTAATTAGCGTCGTTTTTGCTGGGCTTTTCTTAGGCAAATTTATACCTAGCAGAAAAGAAATCTGGAAGCAGGCTGGTCCCATGATAGCGTTTGGAAACACTATGGCGTGGGGGCAGTATGTGCTTGGCATCATTTTAGTGCTCGCATTCTTGACCCCAGTATTTGGTACCAACCCTCTTGCAGCCTCCTTAATAGAGATCAGCTTTGCCGGTGGACATGGGACTGCCGCTGGGCTTGCTCCTACATTTGAACAACTTGGGTGGACAGAGGGTACTGATATTGCATTAGGCCTAGCTACACTAAGTATCATAACTGCCGTTGTTAGTGGCATTCTATTTATTAATTTGTATCACCGAAAACACAATAAAAATCTAGGCGAAGACCATTGGAAGCAGCAGCGTCAGCACATGATACGCAGTGGGTACAATCTTGTACGGTTCACTGAAAAAGTTAGTACAAATCCCAAAGCTATAGCAATCAATCTGTTAGCTTTTAGTGCCGCTATTGGCATAGGCTGGTTATTACTACAAGGTTTGATAGCCATGGAGGGCTGGGCGCTCGGTGGTGTTACCGATAAACGTTTCTTTACTTATGTTCCGTTATTTCCATTGGCAATGATAGGTGGTCTAATAGTTCAGTTGATACTGAAAAAATTCAGAAAGCAACATTTTATCCAGCGACGTACAGCCGAGATAATTAGCGCAATGGCTCTGGACTTACTGATTGCTAGTGCTATTGCAACGGTATCTCTAAACGTAATCGGCAATAACCTACCTGTATTTATTACGCTTGGTGCGGCAGGTATTATCTTTATCGTATCCTGCTTTTTCTTTCTGGCTCCTAGAATATTCTCAACCAATTGGTTTGAGCGCGGTATTACCGACTACGGCCAAGCAATGGGCATGACAGCTACTGGATTACTGCTCAATCGGATGGCTGATCCCGCTAACAAAATTAAAATACGTGAAAGCTTTGCATATAAGCAGCTAATCTTTGAACCTTTTATGGGGGGAGGACTAGTTACAGCTATGGCAGTAATATTTATGCATGAGTTCGGATTAGTGCCAGTACTAGTAGTCTCTACTGTAGTGATGCTTTTCTGGCTGCTCGTTGGTCTTAAGCTAGGAAGACAGCGACAAACTTCTTCTTAATCCTTGATTTGACAACCCAGACTTAGCAATTATTTGAGGCAGAATTTATAAGAATTGTTCTAATATTGCCTATGATACTCAGCTATGAAAAGAGACTGTCCGCCAGGGCGGTCTTTTTTCATCTCCGGATGAGTGATCCGAAGCCCGTAAGAGTGAGCGAAGCGAACGAGGGGTTCGGTGGAGCGAAGGCACGCGCAGAAGCCACTTTTTAAAAGTTCATACTCCGTATGCACTCTATACATACTTATCCTTGGGTAGCAGTATGCACTGAGTGCATACTTTTAAAAAGTGGCTTAGAGCATGACTGAGCGGAAGAGCCGCGAAGGCGGTGATATTCGACTTATTTTATCCTTAGTTCTTTTTGATTATCGGCAAAGTCATGCACCACAGCACCCAATAATGTCTGGTAGGGAATATTATTCCGCTTTGCCTTAGCTTTAATCTTAATCAAATCTAACTGATTAATTCGTAAGGTGACCGGTTTGGAAGTGTTCAGCTGGCGATAGCGACCTGCGGCCTCTGCAAGCATTTTCTTAGTAGCTTTAAAATCAAAATTCTCTTCAAAGTCACCTTTTTCAAGCGCTACTTCCAGCAGCCGCTCTTCATCATCTAGCACAAGACCCGAAAATGGATCATTATTATTAAGCACGATCATCTCCTTTTATATACTTTTTAGTTAATGTCCTACTTGGATAAGCAGTCTTTAAAAATATTTCGTTCTTTTTCAGATCAATTATGTATGGAACCGCATAGGCATATTTCTCTATCCTCACCACATACAGTCGTTGATCTGGGCGCTTGCGACTCGGATGAGCGATATCCGCTAGGAGCTCACCCGCATATATAGTGTTGATAATTTCGTTGAAACCCACGCCTCTTGTGGCTTTCAATAGCTGATTCTTTTCTTCACTAAATTTGATATTGAAAGCCATCGTTAGTATTTTATGAGATTGTACATCTAATGTCAATACATATTTCTTACATGACTCCATGATTGAATCTCAATCAAGGTTCTAACCTCAGCCACTACGCCCAGCCATTTCAATTTGTATCTGTTGTCAAACTTAGGGTAGGTTAGACATTAGAACATTTATTGCTGCCTTAGATCAATGTCTTTTACAACTTCCCAAACATAGTAATTATTTTCTACATGTTGCTTAATCAAGCTAACCCGCTTAACACTTATCGGTACCGCTTTAGCTTTAACACCCTGTAGTTGCTGGAACAAGCCATTTTCATCATCATACGTTTTTGAATATGCTAGCGTAATATGTGGGGTGAATTTTAATTCTCCTGGCAGACGATCTCTGCCAACAACCGCAGTCAGCTCATCGACGAGCACCTTAAACATCTCATTCAAAGGCTCTTCTGGAGTGAAATGCACACATGGATTGCCACCCCATAGCCACCATTGTCCTAACAAAAACTCTGGCATTTGAATGGCCGCAAACTTTGTCTCAAGTCGCTTTGCAACTTCTAACATTTCTGTCTCGCTAAAGTCTTCAAGAAAGCCGACTCGCAGCAGCGTAGCATGAAACCATTCACTAGGTACGGCTTGATATAAGCCAGGGTGTTTTAGTGCATAATGGAACTGTTGAGCATATGCCGCCACCTGTGGCTGATCATTAAATAGAATGTTAAAGTTCCAATCAGTCCGCGTTTTAGCCCATTTGTGTCTGATAAAGTGATCGGTAGCCATGAGTTGATTATAGCGTATTTTTGGTCGGGCTTACTGCTTAGCAGAGCATTGTAATCGACATTTCTTACAAAATCCGAATTAAAGAACGTGATATCATAAGAGCATGCATAAGGTTATACGTAAGATTATCAAACCCAAAAAAGTAGAGTTACGCGATGTAGCTTCGCCTACCCCTTCGCGAGCTGCCACTCGTGTTCTTAACGATGCCGTCAAGCAAGCATACCAAGACCAGCAGCTTACTACACGCAAAGCTGACGCGCTTCGCAGTAATTAGCAGTTCGGGGCTACACCTATATAGCTAGCCCAGGTTCGAATCCCTCATCCCCGGCCAAAATCGTATTACGAAATGGATTTAAATTAAAAGTGGGGGGTCGCTTGCCTGAAAATTGTTACCGAACCTACAATTAAGCCCTGGTATTTGTTATGATAACTGATGATGAACTATACTGGTGCACCATTCAAGAAATTGGATACAGATACAGAAAATAAAATGCGCAAGAAAAAGATCGCCACATCATACGCAACCCGCTTGGCGTGGGCACTTATAGGGGTAACCTTGATCATGCTGGTTCTACACTGGTTGCTACAGTACCTTAATCTTGTAGTGTACCAGGAGCAAAATGGGCTTGTGTTTGAACTCTCAAACCGACTGGATCTGGATGATGAAATAAGTGTCCCTACTTGGTATTCGCAAATTCTACTGTTTACAATCAGTATCGGCGCCTTTATGGCCGCTTATTTGCAAACTAGACAAGCGTCTCGCCGTCTATGGGTTATTATTGGGTGTTTAGGCATGCTACTTTCGATTGACGAGGGTGCATCTCTTCATGAGTTGGTGCTGCAGAGCCTGCATAACATATATTTTCTTGACATCTCTCCAACCGTTAGTAGAAATGCTTGGTGGCTGATTGCGCCGTTGATAGTTCTGTCTGCCGGACTTCTGATACGGCAGGCGATAAAGCTGTTGCCAAAACGTACCGCACTTCTTTTCATACTCGGCGGCGTGCTGGCGGTCATCGGCGGAACTATCGTTGATGCAGTGGCAGTCATTGTACCGACCACAACATTTTTATACCAGGGTATATTAGTAGGGTTCGAAGAGGGTTTAGAATTGCTCGGCAGCACTATTGTTTTGTATGCCATAACAGATTATATAGAGACCCGTTATCATGAACGACTTCGCAAAGCCGTCAAACAATTGAAATCGGTGTGAAAATAATATAGGTTCGAATTCTGAATTTAGTTGCGTTATAATGTATATAAGCGGTTCATGAAAAATAAAACACATAAAATCAAAATCACTCATCCGACCATTCAGTTGTTCGCAGCTTTGGTGTTATTTGTCGCTACTGTCTTGGCTTCGCGCGGTTCGCAAATGACACTATGGGAAATCAGCTTATTCCGGACGATTTATAGCTTGCCCGACTTCTTGCACGCATTTTTTATCATCGTTACTCAACTCGGCAGTATTTATGTACTTGGACTGTTACTCGTACTTTATATAATCAAACAGCGATATCAAATTGTACTGAGACTACTGTTGACCGGGACGCTGGCGTATATGGCGAGCGGGGTGGCCAAAGACATGTGGGGTCGGATGCGTCCGCATGAATTTCTACCTGATATTGTCAGCCTTGAATACGTGGTGCGTGGACCTGGTTTTCCGTCAGGTCATATGGCATTAGCTACAGCGTTGGCTTTTACAATGGGGCATTATTTACCCAAGAAATACCGCTGGCTTCTTGTGACAGCAGTTATAGGGGTGGGGTTGTCCCGCATGTACTTGGGCGTTCACGCGCCACTTGATATCATCGGTGGATTTGCAATCGGTTGGGCCTCATACGCTCTATTTCGCCACGTACGACTATACGGCATGAGACATAATAGCAAGCCGCAAAAAAAGAAAACCTCTCTACGGCCAATAAGAACGGCGAAAGTTAGGGTAAATTAACCTCGATTTAGTGTGCCAGACCCGTATGCTCAGCCAGAGCTCTTAACACTTGTGCAGGGAATGTATAACGAGTTATAAATAGAGTTTTAACCTTGGTATGTAACCTAATATGTTACTACAGTAACTAATCTAATAGACATAAATTCTATCAGAACGCAAAGTATAAAAGTACACTCGGAATTACTAACAAAGAAAGAGGTATTAACTTGAATGTACATAGAGAAGAAAAATTGTCGGGTGACGAGGAACCACAAGGTACAGACGCAGATGCTGGTATCTTGTCTCAGATGGCAGAGGATCAACTAGCAGAAGAAACTATTGAAAGATACGGGAGCGGACACTCAGAATTGCACGGCTCACCACCGCCAGAAGAAGAGCATCAACGAAAACTGCTCAATGAAGATAGACAGTCTACAGTGACAGATCTAGGGGCTACTGCACTTAAGCAAGACGAATCATGATTTAAGATGAATAATATAAAAGTCTCGAGTTGTATATGAGTCTTACTTAAACAAGAACATTGGGTGCTCTAGTTTAGCTTTTTTGACATTCTTTTCATGGCGATTTTCATGAAAGAACGGTAGGTAGTGTGCATACATACCCGAAGCAATGGCACTATTAGCAAGGTTCGGGGTTGATAGGAAAAACGCCAAGTTAATTGGGTGCCTCCAGATTTGTTTGCCCTAAACCAGCACTGGCTCATTCCTCGCGTTATCAGCATATTTACCAGCCTTGAAGAAGTATTAATCTCTGTAATCTCATAGCTAAAGTGGTGAGGGGGTGCAAGGTTTTTAATTTTTTCTATCATGGTTGTGCCCGTATCAAGTGTAATAAGTCGTTTATCGCCAACCGTGCTCCAACCCTCCCCCAAGATCTGATAGCTTTTAACACCTTGAAGAAATTTAGTTGCCGCCGACGGATCAACAAGTGTGTCATATACTGCTTGCACATCCCGGTCTACACTTATTCGCAACGTTACGCCAATCATCGATAAATCATTCACTTCTTCAGCTTAACAAGTTTAACTAATTGCCGCCAATTTCCCCTAAGCCCAAAACAAGCTTATTATTATTTTATGACAATACGTTCCAGCCAATATGTAGCCTGCGGCCAAATAGCTTTAGGTTTGAGCCTTTTTATATGCTTACTCATTAACCCGCACTATTTTTTCGCTACAAATCAGGGGGGTGTAAGTAATTATGGCACTTACGATCAAACCCGTACGCTTTTTATTTTGGGCTTTGGGGCTGCTGCAATAGGAACATTTATGGGATCGATTAAGCTGCCAAAAGTATCCGTCAAAATGAATAGATTAAAAATGGGTATGTACTTGTTAAGCTCGCTCTATCTACTAGTTATGGCCACGACTTTTTCTTATAAAACGGGTGGCTTAAATAAAGAATTTCACCTATGGGCAGCACTGGTACTATTTTTGGTTATGCTGTATCTATCTATTTGGATAAGGCAGAAGACTTCCGCGGGTAAACGCCTTAGAAATGCATTTATAATATTTTGTATTGGGTCGCTTATTGGAGCACTCACAGCTTTTGAAATAATCCATTTACTATTTACTGCACAAGTTATAAGTGGCGTCAGCTTTGGTTATATGTTAACTAGAATCGTCCGTATTTGTGAAACTAAAAATGTATGAGGCGGCTCAATGGCCTACACAGGTTAAGTATTATCAAGATTTCTATTATTGTTTTTTGTGATATCTGCTCTGGCTTATATGGCGATAGTAGATTGAGTATCACCTTTAATTAGTTTGGTTCTAACTCTGTCTATAGGTCCCTAGCCAAGCGAAACTTGAACTAATCGGTTCGAACGAAATTCCTCGGAAGTCTTCGATATTATGCTATAATATTTATATGACACTCCTATTCGAAAGTATATTTATTGGATCAGTAAGAGCTAGCGGCTTAGGCCTGTAGTTTTTCTATTCAATTTATATACACGTAAAAAGGAACCTACTCATGAAAGCAACACTACTGGTGTCCTGCCCCGACCAACCGGGCATTATTGCCCGTTTCAGCAATCTATTTTTTAAAGCCAAAGCTAACATCACTATGCTCGAGGAACACACTGAACAACAGTGGTTTTTTATGCGCCTGTGTGTCGAATCGGATATGTCGGCCAAGGCGTGGAGCAAGCTACACACTGAGCTAAATCAATTAGCATCTCAACTTCATGCAAACTTAGAAGTATTTAACGACCATCAAGTTCCCCGCGTTGCATTACTGGTTACAAGTGAAGCAGCCTGTCCGCAAGAAATTTTAAACCGCTATAAGGCTGGCGAGCTTAAGTGCAAGATCCCACTGATGATTGGTAACCGTGCTGATCTGTCAGAGCTTGCGCAGATGTATGGTATTGACTTTAAGCATGTTTCGTACGACCAAGGCATTGAGCAAGCCGAACAAACAATCATGAGACACCTGCAGGCGGCCGATATTGACGTGGTCGTCTTGGCCCGCTTTATGAAGGTGCTTTCAACGGAATTCGTTGGGGCATACGCAAACAAAATCATCAATATTCATCATGGTTTTTTACCGGCTTTTAAAGGTTCGGGGCCGTACCGTCAGGCATGGGAACATGGCGTAAAAGTGATCGGTGCGACCGCACATTTTGTGACTTCATCGTTAGACGAAGGCCCAATCATAAGCCAGGAGGTAATCCAAGTGACCCATCAGCATGGGATTAAAGATATGACTAGAGCCGGTCAGGATATTGAGCGACGAGTACTACTCCGCGCCGTAGCTGCTTTTCTTGATCATAAGATAATACTCCATGGTCGCCGAACAGTTGTCTTTCATTAGCCACAAGCAATAAAGTTCTAACTTCGTCTATAGTGCTCGGACTTAAATATAGTAGTGACACATTTTTTGTTAATTTTAAAAAGTGAGGTCTCGCAATTACCTTTT
>JBPCJO010000064.1:0-7802 GCA_051005235.1 Saccharimonadales bacterium (SeqCode) | reverse complement strand
GCCTGGCTTGACCCAGAAGATTTACCCGAGAACGTTATTCCATCGGTTCGCGAGGCCTTACAGCAGATTGCTGCCGGGCAAACATATAGTGAATACGGCTGGCAAGCAGGCTCTTAAGTTTTGATTTAGTACTCGGCTATCGGGAGACTATATATTTGACACTAACATGTGCATATTAGTGTCAAACGTGGAGTGTCTCAAATATACTGCCTAAACTCCGTTCTAAGCCACTCGTCTAAGCTGCCACCGCCACCGCCCGATAAACAAACGACTAGGTCACCTTTGCGAAGATGTTCCGTGATTCGACCCTTAAGCCCGTTATCTAGCTCGGCAGGCTCGGCAATCTCGGGGTTGCGCATGTTTGTAATCAAGTCAGAGGGGGTAAGAATGGCTTGGTCGGGGTCTTCGCGGGCTAAATAGCTTGGCACCCAATACAGTTTTTTAACGTCGGCAAACAAGTTAGCGTAGTCGCCGCGGATATATTGCTGTCGCCGATTAGTTAGCGGCTCATAGACGACTACGACATTATCAGAAACTTCTCGAGCCATTTGCAGGCAACCTTGGATTTTAGGGGTGGTGTGGGCGTAATCGGTGTACAGTCCATCGGTAATCTTTTCAAATCGTCGGCTGAGGCCGGGGAATGATTCCATGTTGGCGCTCAAGGTTTTGATCGGTACTCCCGTAAGTCGGTGGACGCCCTGAATTACTTGCCAGGCATTGCGGCGGTTTACGTGCCCAACGATTTTCAGTAGGTCTATGGCCGCGTCTTCATCTGATAAAACAGAGTAATTATCCCCAAGCGTTAGATTATTTTCGGTAACGTCGCTTTGCCAGACGATATTCTGGTCGGCTTGACCAAGGAATTGCTTAAACGCATTGCGGTAGTCGTTGCGGGTCGGAAAGATTTCATGGTGGTCGTAGTCTATGCCGGTAATGAGGCTCAGATAGGGGTAGAAGGCCAGAAAATTCCGGTCAAATTCGTCGCATTCGTATACAAGGTACTCGCTTTCGGCGTCAAAGTTGCCCATCTCACCAAAGGGGATTTTAGCACCAACAGAGTAGCTAATCGGGATATCAAGCTGTTTGAAAAGCCAAATTGCCATAGCGGTAGTTGTGGTTTTGCCGTGGGTACCGGCGATAGCAAGTAGTTTTTTACCGGTATCTTGTAAAATTTTGTTGAGCAGCTCATCGCGTTTACTCAATTTGATATCGTTAGACCGAGCAAAGACGAGCTCTGGATGGTCGGGGTTCTCGATGGCTACTGCCGAAGAATAGACAATCCAGTCAATTGGTGTCTGACCATGAATTTCTTGAATATTATCAGTTGTTTGGCCGATGGCGATGTTTTGGATACCATGCTGGCGGAGGTAATCGACGTATTGCGATTCTTGCTTATCAGATCCAGAGACCGTAAAGCCAGCCTGATGGGCGATTAAGGCCAGCGGCCCGATGGCAGTGCCACCGATCCCCGAGAAAAAGATATGCAATGAACTCATAACTTTAAGCATAGCCAATAGTAATGCTATACTGCAACCTGAACCTATAACACAAAAATACAATCAGCCATGTTCCAAAAACTTTTTAAACGATTTATTCGACGACGTCATTATTGGCGTGAGGTTAGTTTTGATGAATTGACAGAACTTTACACCAGCATGATGTTCCGCAGCCTGGCGATTGGTTTGGTTGGTATATTTATCCCGATTTACCTCTATCAACATGGTAGTCCAGTTTGGGAGATACTGTTCTTTTACATGACTGTTTATACCGCACATGTGATTTTTAGTATCGTCTCGGCTTTTGTTATTGCTCGAATTGGGCCAAAACATACCATACTGCTGAGTTATGTGTTTTTAGCCATCAGTATGATTGGCTTAATATCGCTCTATCGGCTGAATCTACCACTTTATACGATTGCAATAAGCTTTGGTATTGCCAATGCTTTGTTCTTTACGGCTTTTCACACTGATTTTTCTAAAATTAAGCATACCGAGCATGGCGGCAAAGAAGTCGGTTGGATGTATATTATGCAAAAAGTCGGCACTATTATTGGGCCGATTTTGGGTGGTATTATCGCTTATTTCTTCGGATCGCAATACATTTTTATGGTTGCGCTTGGCATGCTGTGCGTTGGTATTCTGCCCTTGTTATTTACGGCCGAACCAGTAAAGACTAAGCAAAAACTTGATTTTCGCCATTTAACCGTCAAATCGATTAAGTTTGACCTGATATCTTATAGCGCGTTTTCTCTAGAAACTAGCATCACCATGGTTGTTTGGCCCTTGTTTATTGGCGTGTTGGTCTTTCGGGATAACCCGTATATACAACTTGGTAGTGTGGCGTCTATCTCTATCATAGCTTCGTTGCTGATTGCCCGGGCTATAGGGGGGTTGATTGACAACAGGCAGGGCCGTCAACTATTGCGCTTTGGAGCTATTTTGAATGCCGTTTTACACCTGTTTCGACCATTCACTGGCGGCTATAGTTCGGCACTGGCGGTGAATATTGCCAATGAAGGGGTAACGATTGCCTACACCATGCCCTATACGAAAGGCCTCTACGATGCGGCAGATGATCACCCGGGGCATCGAATTGTTTACATCTGTACGCTAGAAACGGCAGGCGCGGCGACCCGGGTATTGTTTTATGGGTTAGCCAGTATGGCAGCGATGTTCTATGATGACGGCCGTGGCCTGTTTTTCGGGCTATTTGCAGTTGGCGCGCTGGCCTCATTAGTTATTATGAAAGAACGCTTCCGCGCGTTAGACGTCTAAAATTATGAATATTAAGAAACTCTACTACTATCACCGCAAGCTGGCACGGCTAAAAGCCTGGTACTTTTTAATTCCAGCAGTACTGTTTGCGGTCTTCGCTATTCAGGGTCTACGCGGTAACTACGCTACAATGGTTTCACTGCGCGAGGCAGTCTATGTGGCAGATCAGCAGAACGGAGACGTAGAAGGTGCGCTGACGCAGCTTAGGGCGCATGTCTATAGCCACATGAACACCGATTTAGCCAGTGGCAGCAATCCGATTCACCCGCCGATTCAACTAAAGGCACGATACGAGCGTCTGGCGGCCGCCGAGGAGGAGCGGGTAAAAGCTCTTAACACCGAAGTGAGCGCTACTGGTGCTCGAGTCTGCGCGCAACAGTTCCCGAGTGAAGGCTATAACGCTCCGCGAGTAGCCTGTATCCAAGATTACGTCGCTGCCAACGCCGCTAAAACAACACACATACCCGAGCAGCTGTATAAGTTTGATTTCTTATCACCCAACTGGTCATTCGACAAAGCCGGTGTCAGTATTTTATTAAGCATCGTGTTCTTTGTGTTGTTTATTGCCAGATTACTGCTTGAATATTACCTACGTCGAAAAATACAATAAATACATTTCATAACTAAAAAGCCCCGGACTGTGGCCGGGGCTTAAGAGCTAGTAAGTCTGTGTAACTAAACTCTAGCGGGTAGCTGGAGTTCCGGGGGTTGCTGGTGGAGTAGCAGCTGGAGTTCTGGCGTTTGGCGTTGTAGCAGCCGGCGCAGTAGAGGCTGGTGCACTACTTGGAGTACTAGCACCTTGTTGTTGGTTACAGTCTTGGCCGTCTGGATTAGCCTTGACGTACTCCTCAACTGCTTTGGCGACTTGGCCATCTGTCTTGAGGTTCTCCCAGAAGATAACTTGTTCGCGATTGATAACCATTGAGTCCTCTGGACCGTGGAGCTCACAACCGAGTTTTACCAGCGAAATGTCGTTAGCAGCATTGGCATTATTCTGCTGGTCGGGTTGGACTTGTTGGTTGACTCGCAAGTAGTAAATATTACTCATTTGCAGGTACTTAGAATTTAAATCGTTAATTTTACCAAAGTAGACTTGTCCGCCGTTTAAGAATACAGCTTGGAACTTGTCGTCCTTAACAAAACCTTGTTCGCGTGAGCCAACATCTTTTGCGAAAACGAGTGATAGCAGAACGGCTACCAACAGTACTGTTACCAAGCCAAGAAAAGCGACGTAAGTAGCGCGTACTGCCTTGCCGTTATCTTTTAGCTTAGAGCCGCGTGGGCTTAGTTTGTCAGCTTCCGGGCTACCATGAGTGCTGGGAGTTTGTGCGGGAGTTGTTTGTTGAACTGGGCGTCCGCCGCGATTCATAAAATCCATTATATGTGTTCCACCTTTGTTATTTTAAACTTCAGATTTCAGTGTAGCATAACCGTAATGATGTGCAAATATATAAGGTGCGGAATTGTTACTGGGGTTGACAAGTAAAAACGCATCGGAGTAAGCTAAGCGTACCATCAGTTAACAACAGAGGGAGATGTAAACAATGGCAGCATACAAGCACACGAACAGCAAAGGTGTAACGTACTACCTAAACTCAAAGGCAGTTATACTACGCGGCGGTAAAGAGCAGACTATATATTACTTCAGTAAAGACGAGCGTAAAGATACTGGCGTTGACCTTCCGGGCAACAAAGTAGTCAACGAGAACCCACGTAACGGATTCTTGACTCTAAAAACCAAAGCTTAACCAAATAAACGTTACCTTATTATTAAACGCCCCAGGCAATTATGTCTCGGGCGTTTATTTTTTTTCACGAGTCTAAGAGCTAATCCACACCTATCTGTCAGCTAAAAACTTCAGGTCTGCTACTTCTAATCTGTTTTTCGTTTTCGGCTCGTACCTATGGGTACAACCAAAAGCCGAGAAAACAGATTAGAAATCACAGCAGCTGCTAAAGTTTCGCTATTAACAGATAGATGTGGATTAGCTCTTAAGCCTGACCAAATCATGGTTGCTGCTACTGTTTTACTTTTCAACAGATAGATTTGGCCAGGCTCTACTGTACAATATTAGGCAAAGATCGATAAGAGGAGAGTCTAGTGGCGCAAAAAAAAGCTAAAAAAGCAGGCGGGGCAGCGATTGTCGAAGTCGTCGGCCTAACAAAACGCTATGATTTGACCACTGTAGTAGATGGTATTACCTTTTCTGTCAAAGAGGGCGAAATCTTTGGTATTTTAGGCCCAAACGGTGCCGGTAAGACTACCACGCTCGAGATGATTGAAGCTCTACGCCCAATCGATGGCGGCACAGCCACCCTAGCTGGTTATGATGTCACTAAAAACCCGGACCAAGTTAAAGCCCTGATCGGCGTGCAGCCGCAAAGCCCTTCATTTGAAGAAAAGACTAAACTGACCGAACTAATTGAATTCTTTTCTTCGACGTACGGCGAAAAAGTCGAGCCTCGAAAGTTTTTAGCTGACGTACAGTTGCTTGATAAAGCCGACAGCTATGCTGAACATTTATCGGGGGGTCAACGGCAACGCTTTAGTATTGCCGCCGCGTTGGTGCACGGCCCAAAGGTATTTTTCTTAGACGAGCCGACCACCGGCCTTGACCCACAAGCCAGACGTAATCTGTGGGACTTAATCCGTGACGTTCGCGACCGTGGCGTGACGGTTATTATGACGACCCATTACATGGACGAGGCCGAACTGCTATGCGACCGGGTTGCGGTTATGGACAACGGAAAGATTATCGCCTTAGATACCCCAAAAAATCTGGTCGATTCTTTATTAAAAAAAGGTTTTAAGAAAGAAGTCGCTGTTCAGCAGGCTAACCTTGAAGACGTCTTTATTGATTTAACCGGAAAGGAACTACGGGACTAGTCATGGGGAACTTCCGAAAATCATTATTACCAGTATTTACTTTCGCTAAAATTGATATCCGTCGCTTATTCCGTGATAAAGTGGCGCTGTTCTTCACGTTCGCGTTTCCGCTTATTTTCTTGTTCATTTTCGGGGGTATATTTGGCAGCAACAATGGTGTTTCGTTTAATGTTGGGTTGGTTAACCAATCGCAAAGCGAGTTTAGTCGGGATTTTATCGAAACTCTCAAAAAGAACAAAGTTCTTAAAGTTGACGCCGAGGTTACTAACCTCGACCAAGCGCGCGAAAAAATGAACCGCAGTGAAGTCGATGGCACCATTATACTGCCTGAGAACTTCGGTCAAACCGGCGACAAAGCCTTTCCGAACGGCGAAGCGCGAGTGCTGTATGATCAGAATAGCGAACAAGCCGGCCAGGCCTTGGCGTCCATTTTAGAGGCTACCTTTAAAGACATTAATAGTGACCTGGTACCAACCGAGACACCATTTACCGTAAAAGCCGAGTCAACCGCTACTCAGGGACTAACTCCGTTTGACTACACGTTTTCTGGTTTGCTCGGATTCGCGGTGATTTCGCTGGGTATTTTTGGTCCTGCCACTGTGTTTCCAAAGCTCAAGTCGCGCGGTGTATTACGCAGGTACCGTACCACCACGCTCAAAGTTTGGCAGTACTTCTTAGGGAACGTGCTGTCGACGGCCTTTGTTGGAATATTATCGGTCGCCCTGATGTTTGTTGTAGCCTTAACCGTTTTTGACCTCAATATGAGAGGGGACTACGCCAGTTTTGCTATTATTGTGGTGCTCGGTACCGTTGTACTGTTCGGTATGGGCTTAGCGGTTGGCGGTTGGGCCCAAAACGAGAAACAGGCGGCCCCACTGGCTAACTTACTGACTTTCCCGATGCTCTTTCTGAGCGGCACGTTCTTTCCACGCTTTTTGATGCCAGAATGGTTGCAGGCAGTCTCCGCCTTTATACCGCTAACACCGGTAATTGATGGGGTACGCCTGATTATTACCGAAGGCCGGACGATCTTTGACCTTGGCCCGCAAGTAGCACTTTTAGTCGGCTGGGCAATTATCATTTACGCAATCGCTTTTAAGGTTTTTCGCTGGGAGTAAATTATGAAAGATTCAATTTTTACTAAAATTATAAACGGCGAGATTCCGTGCCACAAAGTGTATGAAGATGATCTTTGCTTAGCTTTTCTTGATATTCATCCGGTGCAGCCCGGACATACGTTGGTCATCTCTAAACAACAGGTTGAGTTTGTCTGGGACTTACCCGATGAACTTTATCAGGCATTGATGATGGTAACAAAGAAAATCGCGCTCCGTCTGCGTGATGTTACGTCATGTGAGTATGTGCACGAGCGTATTGTTGGCACAGACGTACCGCATGCCCACATCCACTTGATACCTTTTAGTGAATCTTCACAACTGAGCCTTACGCCAGATATGGGCTTAGAACCTGACCATACAGCTCTGGCTGCCATGGCTGAAAAACTCCGGATCAGCTAATTCTTTCGATTGTGGTGAGCGTTTGGCTGTCTTTGTTACCAATTAGCCGCTTGTAGACTAACTGAGCGCTAATTAAGCACATCGGCAGCCCAATACCCGGCGTGGTGTTGGCACCAACGTAATAGAGGTCGTCAATCTTTTTAGATTGGTTAGCAGGGCGGAAGCCAGCAGTTTGCTTAAGGGTGTGGGCCAAACCAAGCGCACTACCTTGGTAACTGTTATAGGTTTCGTAAAAATCTTTGGCTGCAAATAATTTTTTGTAGACCAGGTGCTTTTTAAGATCTTTGAGGTGCATTACCTGTTCCATGGTGTCGAGGATCCAGTCGGCGTATTTCTCGAGTTCTGGGTCGTTATAGTTAAGCGTTGCCGGAAGAGGCACCAGCACAAATAAGTTCTCGTGTTTGGCCGGAGCCACGATTTTGTCGGTTTTACTGGGGTTACAAACGTAAAAAGAGGGGTCGCCAGGCCATTTCTTAGTCTCGAAAATGGCTTTAAAATTAGCGTCCCAATCTTTACTGAACACCAGGTTGTGGTGCCGCAGATTTTTGTACTCTTTGTTAACGCCGAGGTACATAAGTAATGCGCTTGGGGCTAGCACCCGTTTTTCAAAGTAACGTTTAGAGT
>JBPCJO010000063.1:0-1715 GCA_051005235.1 Saccharimonadales bacterium (SeqCode) | reverse complement strand
GGAATACGCTGCTAGCAAGGGCGTTTCTACTCCTTTTATCTGTCTAAAAGATTACAGCCAAAACACACCCCGGCAAACCGATAGTTTAGGGTTGTGCGGCACCATGTCGGCCAGAACTAACCGGTCTGCTGCTGCTATTATCTACGACGTCTCGAGAGCCTGCGGAGTTAGTGCAAAAGTTTTACTAGTCTTACTGCAGAAGGAGCAAAGCTTAGTTACTGATGATTGGCCGTGGCCGATACAGTATCAAAAAGCTACCGGTTTTGCCTGCCCTGATACGGCAGCCTGTAATCCGGACTTCGCTGGCTTTTTTTACCAAGTCTATTACGGTGCCCGTCAGTATAAGAAATATAAAACGTTTCCTGAAAATTACAACTACAGGGCTGGCTTTAAAAGCTATGTTCAGTGGCATCCAAACGCTGGCTGCGGCGGCACAAGTTTTACGATTGATAATCATGCTACCGCTGGACTTTACAACTATACGCCCTACCGCCCAAATTCAACCGCTCTAAATAATCTTTATGGTACGGGTAACGGTTG
Source organism: Saccharimonadales bacterium (SeqCode) (assembly GCA_051005235.1). Classification (GTDB taxonomy): domain Bacteria; phylum Patescibacteriota; class Saccharimonadia; order Saccharimonadales; family 2-12-FULL-41-12; genus JALQXV01. The sequence continues at coordinate 1,175 of JBPCJO010000063.1, read as the reverse complement.
TAGCTCGTACGGCAACCGAAACTTTTGGCGTATGTATAGCGATTGGTTCGGTAGCACACTAACCAACTCTGCCCCAGATAAAGCTGTGTCTGGCGATTGGGACGGCGACGGTAAAAATGAGATTGGGCTTCAACGATTTGATGAATTCTTGTTAAACTATAACAATAACGGTCTTGCTGATGCTAGTTTTATCTACGGCGTACCAAGCGACAAGCCTATTAGTGGAAATTGGAATGGTGATAGTAAAGATACTATCGGAGTAAAAAGAGGTAATGTTTATTACCTTAATAATGGCTTCGATCTTCACCCTGAAGTGACGTTTTCATATGGTAGATCAACTGATACGCCCCTGACAGGCGACTGGAACAAAACCGGAAAAGATAAAATAGGCGTTAAGCGCGGGAAGACATTTTATCTAAATTATAATAATGACGGCGTGGCCGATAAAACTTTCACGTACGGACGCGACACGGATACTGCCCTATCTGGCGACTGGAATGGTGACGGCAAAGATACTATTGCTATCAAGCGCGGTAAGTTCTATTACTTCGATTACGATAATGACGGTGTAACAGACTTGTCGTTTAGTTATGGTCGCTAATTAGGTCTTAATTTTGTTCGCTTGTGTTTTGAGAGAACGAACAAAGACACTGCTAGCGTGAATGATCCCAGCACAAGGGTTGCCAGCAAAATGGTCGGCACGGCCGCAGTAATTCCGTTTGTTGCCGTTGCATCATAAATTTTGCCAGTAGCTTGTTTCAACGGTGACAATAGTGGAATTCCCTTTTGATTCTCGCTCGTATTTATTATTGAGAAGATAGTGGTTACAGATAAAGCAATCGACGATAGAACTACGAGCTGGCCTCTGGCCCATTTAATTTGCAATAAACCGTATGCGATGAATAGACTAAACGGCAAAAGTACCGGCAAAAAGTATCTAAAATAAAAGCCGCCATAGCCAACAGAGTGTACTATCTGCGTCATTAACACTCCACCGGTAGCAAGAAGCATTAATAAAATTATAGTTAGGTTTGGCTTATTTTTCCAAAGCTTCCTCGGGCTAATTTGATCAAAAATACTCGCTACTCCAGCAATACTAAAAACTGAAATAAACATGGCCACTGTTCCGTTTGAAGAAACTCTTTTGTAAAAAGACTCCCAAAGCTCATTGTTAT
>JBPCJO010000062.1:0-1487 GCA_051005235.1 Saccharimonadales bacterium (SeqCode) | reverse complement strand
GTCATCAGCTTACCCGACTGCACGATTGGGTTGAGCAAGCAGCGGAGCGCATTGACCTTAAGTTTGTTCACTAACCGTTTTACTACTTCAAGTTACCCGAAAACTAAACAGCGAGGCTCGCAAGCTTAGCTTTTTGCTATAAAATAGGGTCGAGCGGAGTTGTAGAACTTAACCAATTTGACACCAGAAGTAACCCGGGAGCTTTTTGTTTATTGATCTGGTGGTTGGTTTCAGCTTACGTCTGGTCAGGACGTTCAAGTGGCGTCTTATTTGATATGATGTATCAATAGCATATAAACCAAGCAAGGGATTGAATATGAAGAAAGTAGTAATTGGGATTGGCATGGTAGTAGCAGTGTTATTTGCAGTATGGCTATTTTCAGCACCATCGGAAAATACTTCAAACCCCAATAAAGTTGAAACTGTAAGCAGCTTGAAAGACGCCCACGGGCTAGCAGTGGACCGTAAAAACTCCTCAAAAGTCTATATAGCAACCCATCAAGGATTACTCGTAATGAACAACGATGGTAGTGAATTACAAAGAGTCGGCACTGCAAAAGACGATTATATGGGGTTTTCAGCTCACCCAAGCGACCCGAATATCTTTTATAGTAGTGGCCACCCAAGCACTGGCGGTAACATCGGGTTTCAAAAGTCTAATGACGGCGGAAGCACCTGGCAAAAGATAGCAGATGGCATAGGCGGACCTGTGGACTTTCATACTATGGCAGTCAGCCAAGCCGAACCAAGTATTGTATATGGGGTGTATCGTGGGCAACTTCAACGCAGTAATAACGAAGGTAAGGATTGGCAGCTAGTACAAAGTAGCCTAGCTAACCCAATCGTGCTGGCTACCAGTCCAACTTCAAAGGACACATTATATGCAGGAACGACCGAGGGCTTGATGATAAGCCAAAATCAAGGGGCTGATTGGTCCAAGCTCAGTCTTAATAAGGCTGTAGTCGCACTGGCTGTTAATCCCAAAAACGAGCAACAAATAGTGGCGCATTCGGAAGACCAAGGTCTGGTGTTAAGCAATGATGGCGGCAAAAGCTGGAATAAGCTAGATAACTATGCAGGAAGTATTGTTATGCACCTAGCGTATGACGCGCAAAATCCTAGCGTAATATATCTTATTAACCAAAACCTAGAAATATATAAGACTACTGACGGCGGTAACGTTTGGACAAAGGTTCGTTAATTTTCCTCAACTTTTGTAGGAACGCAGGTGTGTTTCAGTTTTGACTAACTTTATACAATTCTCTAAGGAGCAGCGTTTTACCTTCGTAGCTAATGGCGCACCAAATGAACTTTATCGGACGCTTCGGTGTCCTTTATTACTTTTAGGCTATTGAACATCCTAAAAAGGCGTTATAATACGATAAGTGATACAATAACAATCAACTTAAGAGGAGATAGACATGGCTACAGGATATTGCGTTAAATGTAAGGAAAAAGGCGTTGATTTGTCAGCACCAGAGATTCAC
>JBPCJO010000061.1:0-1766 GCA_051005235.1 Saccharimonadales bacterium (SeqCode) | reverse complement strand
CTCTTACCGGGCACAATCAAACCTGATGTTGAAGGATTTATTCCGGGGCAAGACAACGACATTGTAGGAAGTAAATTTTTTGCCGAGTGTCTTGATGGTCGCGCTATACGCAGTCGCGGGGACGCCGTTCGGACAACTTACCTCGAACATTTTATGGATACGAAAAAGTATCCTGTCGGTAGCGAAATCAATGTGGCCAGCTTGGCTTGCGGCGCCGCGGAAGTAGTCTTTGAGGCTACCGCTGAGCTCCAAAGAGTCCGACCTGATTTAAAGATTAACGTGACGTTGGCCGACCAAGATGTCCAAGCGCTAGAACGGGCGCGTTTGTTTGCTGAATCCAAAGAGGAATTGCAGCAGATTAATTTTACCTACACGGAAGCAAACATTCTGAGCCCTAAGGCGCTGGCTGAAATGACGGTTGCAACTCACGGAAAAGGCTTTGACTTCATTGATATCGTCGGCTTCCTGGAGTACCTGCCGGCTAGAACTGCCAAGCGGTTTATGTCATTGGCCTACGATATGGTGGGCCAGGACGGACTTCTCTGCGCGGCCAATATGCGTGATACGCATGAACAGCTGGAATTTACAACTAATTGCGTGCGCTGGCCGTATATTATCCCCCGCTCATTACCGACTTTGGCAACCATGACCGAGGAAGCATGTGACCTCAAGCCCAGTGACGTAACTATGGTGTTGCCCACTGACGGGGCTTACACTTTAGTGAACATCAAAAAATCGAGTCAGTTTGCTTAAGCAGCTCCTTGGATTCCCATTATTGTAGTAATGGTGTACGGCGGGCGCATTTACTGGTACATTTATCAGTAATGATTGTGCTTAAAGTATTGCCCTTGTTTATTCTCGGTATCGTCAATATCTTAGTAGGTTTGGCGGTTTTACTGCGCGACTACAGAAAGCTTAACAATATCTTTTTTGCCTGTGTAACCTTTTCTGTTGGTGGCTGGGTTCTTAATATTGCTTTTTTCCTGTTGGCTAATTCCTACGAAACGGCTTTAATTTTAGCGAAGGTTTATTATATTTTTCCATTGGCTATCGGGGCTTCGGGCGTTTTATTTGCTCAAACCTTCCCCAGCTATAGACACATTTCTAAAAAATGGCTTTTTCCTGTGGTGGGCGGTTTCCTGCTGCTAAGCGTGCCGTTAATTATTAGTCCGACATTTATTACCCAGGATCTTACTTACCACGATTGGGGTAAAGAAATTATCCTCAACAAAACGCAGTACTTATTTTACGCGAGCTATCTGCTTTCGTGTTTCGGTTTTGCTTTAGGTCACATTTATGCAAAAAGCAAACGCGAGAAGGGTTTGTATGCGGCACAAGCCAGACTGTTCTTCATTGGTTTTCTGCTTGCAGCTTGCTTCGGTGTTTTTTTTAATCTGACTTTGCCATTGCTCGGTAATTACCGCTTAATCCACGTAGGGCCGCTCTTTACTAACATTTTTATCGTGGCGATAGCTTACAGCATTATCCGGCATCGCATGTTTGATGTCCGGCTGGTGGTTGCGCGGTCGATGGCGTATCTACTATCGCTTGGGGTGTTGATTGTAGGGTATGTCGGCTTATCGTCTGTTTTAGCAACGTGGTTTTTGGGAAAAGCCGACGCCGGTGCTGTCAGCAGGCTTAATATTGTCCTGTTGATTTTTACGGCGTTGACGTATGGGCCGGTTAAGCGGTTTTTTGACAAGGTTACTAACCAGGTTTTTTATCGGGACGCCTATGATCCGCAGACGTTTCTGGACGAGTTGAAC
>JBPCJO010000060.1:0-16200 GCA_051005235.1 Saccharimonadales bacterium (SeqCode) | reverse complement strand
TGCGAAACGTACGTAGGCAACTTCGTTTAAAGCGGCTAGCTTTTGGATAACGATTTCGCCAATACTGGCGGTCGGCACCTCGACATCTCCGCATTCATACAATTGTTGCTCAACTTCTGAAACTAACTGTTCCAGCTGTACGCTTGTAACCGACGTCTTTTCGCAGGCTCGATACAACCCGGCGAGCAGTTTATCGCGATTAAACAGCTCACGGACGTTATTGTTCTTTACCACGATCAGTTGTGGGCGCTCAATTCGCTCGTAAGTGGTGAATCGGTAGTTGCAAGACGTACACATGCGTCGTCTGCGAATCGATTCGCCACCGCTAGCTTCGCGTGACTCAATAACTTTAGTATCGGCTGCATGACAGTGACTACAGTTCATGTATGCCTCTCCTTCTATAGGACTTTCACACTTTTATGCAGTCCTATAACTAATTAGTAAATGTGCCACGCTACTGTTGGTATAGTGCAAATTCACTATATATAGCGTTTATATTGATAGTATAAACGCTAGCTATAGCGTAATGCAAGCTTTTTACGTAGTGTAAATTACACGGTTTTTACAGAGGCGTGGCTCTGTTTTAACTCTTATGCTCTTCGTCGGAATCGTCTTCTTTTGGAGCTTTTTTAAGGCCCAGCCGGCGCAAAAACGATGGCTTATCTATCTCGTCTTCTTCATCTTCATCGAATAAACTGCCGCTTGGTTTTGGCTCTGGCTTTTCAGTCGATTGTTGGGGATCTTGGTCGGCTGCATGGTCGTTCTCGATATGAGACCAAATGTTGGGCACGTTTGAGTCACGGGTAAAGTCTTCGCGTTGTGCGTCGGGGTCTGCCTCATCTTCGAGGTCCATATTAATATCAGACGGGACATCTTGGGTGGAGTGACGATCATGCCGATTGGGCGTTGGCGCAGCAGCACTAGCAACGGCCGCGGCGGCATCGGCGGCACTCTTATTAAAGTAGGCTTCTTCAAAGCCGGTTGCTACAACTGTAACAATGATCTCACCCTCAAGTTGTGGATTGATGGTGGCACCAAAGATAATGTTGGCTTTTGGATCGGCCGACGCGGTAATTGTTTCGGCTACGGTGTTAATTTCGTGCATCGACATGTCGTTGCCGCCAATAACATTAAAGAGAATGCCGCGGGCGCCGTCGATTGAAACTTCTAGCAGTGGTGACTCGACTGCCTCTTGGGCAGCTTCGACGGCTCGGTTATCGCCGCTGGCGCGACCAATACCCATTAAGGCGGAGCCGGCATTACTCATAACTGCCTTTACGTCGGCAAAGTCGAGGTTGATTAAACCGTGCACCGTAATAAGGTCGGAGATACCTTGGACGCCTTGGCGAAGCACGTCGTCGGCAACTTTAAAGGCTTGTAAGATCGGTGTAGAACGGTCGATTGTTTGTAACAAACGGTCGTTTGGGATAATAATTAAGGTGTCGACTGAAGCTCGTAAATTAGCAATTGCTGACTCAGCATTGATACGTCGTTTTTCGCCTTCAAAGGCAAATGGCTTCGTTGCAAATCCTACAACTAAAATATCCATATCCTTGGCTATCTTTGCTACAATATGACCTGCACCTGAGCCGGTGCCACCGCCAGCACCGATTGTGATAAAGATCATGTCTGCGCCCTCGATGACTTCTTTTATTTCGTCATAGGATTCTTCGGCGGCACGCTGCCCGGCACCTGGGTCAGCCCCTGCACCCAAACCACGGGTAGTCTCGTGGCCGATATGAATTTTAGTTTCTGCTTTTGAATGATGGAGCGCCTGGGCATCGGTATTGATTGCGATAAACTGAACGCCGTCAACTCCCGCCTCTATCATGCGGTTAACCGCCGCGCCTCCGGCACCTCCCACGCCAATAACTTTAATACGAGCAAACGTTTCTATAGCCGGTGAAACTTGAGGCATTTGAGTAATCTCCTTATCTGATGTCTAGCCTATGAAAGCAGTATACCTTAGGTGCTGCTCTGATTCAATGCAGGTCTTTGCCTGGACTAATAATTTGGGCAATGCACTTCCGTTTTATTACATAATAATGAAGGCTAGGTATGGTTTTGAACTACTATTGTTATGCTTAGTAAGCGTTGATTTTTAGCGAAGTTTTCTGAACAAACCACCGAGTGTGTCTACCAGACCGCTTGTGCCGCCACCAGAGTTAGATTGGTTAGATAGTTGTTCGGAGAAGAGCATATCGAGCTGCATCAGGCCGACTGCGGTTACGTACTCGGGCTTCTTAATATCGTCAATGATGCCTTCGAGGCTATTCATATTACCCAGGCGTGAAGCAAGCTGGAGTTTGTCGCGGGCAAAGGCAGCAATGCCCGGTATATTGGCGGTGCCGCCGACCAGTACCGTGCCGCCAGGCAACCGGCGCGACTTGTGAATGCGCTTCAGCTCTTTTTCGATGTAGTCAAAAAGTTCGTCAACCCGAGCCTCGACTACCATATGAATATCGTCAGCGTCGAAGGCGTGGTTTACCTTTTCGTATTGAACACTTAAGCGCCCGGATTTGCCGGCACCCGCCAGCGCGGCGTGTTGCAACTTCACCATTTCGGCAATTTCGAGGTCGGTCTTGAGACCAATCGCCAGGTCGTTGGTAATATGTATGCCACCCATTGGGATAACAGCGACGTGTTGGACTTCGCCGTCTTCGATAACAGCTAAGTTGGTGGTGCTGGCACCGATGTCTAGGACGAGTGTGCCCGCCTCTTTTTGTTGGCGGTTTAGGACGGCTTCGGCGGCGGCAAGGCCAGCAACCGTATGATGCGAGGCGGTAATGTGGGCTTTTTCGAGGGCAGCGTCGAGGCTGCGAATATTTGGGGTGGCTACGGTCACAATGTGGGTATCTACCTCTAGGCGAACGCCACGCATACCGATAGGATCTTTAATGCTGTCGTGGCCATCAACTCGGTAGTTTTTAGGAAAAACTTGAATAATTTCGCGGTTGGCTGGAATCTGAACGATGGTGGCAGCGTCTTCGACGCGAAGCTTATCGTCTAATGATATCTCTCGGTTGGCAGCGCTAATCGCAATGACGCCCTTGGAATCGAGCCCACTAATATGGAGACCGTTAACATTTACGGTAGCCGTACGAATTGGTACGCCGGCAATCCGCTCAGCTTCGCTGACCGCTTGGTTAACGGCGCTGGCGACATCTTCGAGGTGAACAACGAGGCCTTTGCGCATTCCAAGGTTGGGAGCTGAGCCATAACCGATAACTGACATTCGAGGTTCTTCGCTGGCTAGATCAAGATTACCAACAACACAGCGAACAAGGCTGGTACCAACATCAAGTCCGACGAAGTAATTGGGCTGAGTATCACGCATGGAGCTCATTTTATATCTCCTTTCGTAAGTGAGAGCCAGTTTGGTGAGTGCCAGCTGTACACTGACGGATAAAACGGGCAGCTGGTGCCGCCAAGGCCAAGCTGGGTTGAAGCGGAAAAGAGATCTGAAATCGGTTCACAAAGCAAGTATACCGCTTATGGAGCCCCTGTAGCAATAGGTTGCTAGCTAAGGCTAGCACTGGGTGAGGATTTCGCAACCGGTTTTCGTTACCAGCACGGTATGTTCAAAATGGGCGGCCATTGAGCCATCTTGGGTACGGATAGTCCAGCCATCATCGTCAAGACTAATCGCCTCACGTCCGAGCGTGGCCATTGGTTCAATCGCCACCGTCATACCGGCGACCAACTTGTCACCGGTGTTGCGGCGTCCATAGTTGGGAATATTTGGATCTTCGTGAACAGCGTGGCCCACACCGTGACCCACCAGATCCCGCACAATACCAAATTTGTTCTTATTGAGTACTTTTTCGACGGCGAAACCAATATCGCCGGTGGTGCAGCCATCTTTTATAGCTGCCAGCCCTTCATGTAACGACGCTTCGGTATAGCGCACCAGGTCCCTAATACGCGCATTGGGCTTATAGTCCGGCTGATTACTGCCACAGATTACCGATACTGCACTATCGGTAATCATACCTTTATAACTAACCCCGAGGTCTAGGCTGACAATATCGCCGTTCTTAATAATAGTGTCGGGCCGCGGAATACCGTGGACTACTTCGTCATTTACCGATATACAGATAGCCTCTGGAAAGCCCTGATAGCCCAAAAAAGCGGCTTGACCCCCGAGCGATGTAATTTCTTTGGCGGCGATGTCTGATAACTTTTTAGTCGAGATGCCCTCGGCCACATTTTGAGTCAGCAACTGCAGTACCGTTGCCAGCATGCGTCCGCTTTGTCGCATGGCTTCAATTTCAACGTCAGTTTTTACACGTGTGTACATATTTAACCCCTATACCTGACAGTGAGCCTTATCAATAGCAATAATTTCTTTATGGACAGCCTCAATTGGCTGTTCGCCGTTGACTTCGACAACCTCAATATCGTGGTTTCGGTAATAATCTAAGATTGGCACGGTGGTTTGCTCGTACTCTTTAAAACGGGCTTCGATGGCGCGTTCATGGTCGTCGGCCCGCGCTCGCTCGTGCATACGTGCGGTCACCGCCTCGCGGGAAGCCTGCAGATGCAGAACGTACTGGATACTAAACCGCCCCGCTGCCACTTGGTCCAACAACCACTGGGATTGGGCGACCGAACGCGGATAACCGTCGAGAATAATTCGATTCTGGTCTTTAAGACTGTTGAGTGTCTTGTCGAGCAAGTCGGTTATTTCTTCGTCGCTAATTAACTCACCGGTCTTCATGCGGGCGTGCTGCTCGTCTGAGCCATAGTTACGGAGTAGTTCGCCAGTAGAAAGCACTTGGTAGCCCTGTGCCTCTGCCAGCAATTTGCCTTGTGTCCCCTTGCCCGACCCGGCAATACCCATCAATAAGATCATTACAACGATAACCTGGCTTTTACAAGTCGCGCCACCAGCGCTCCGTCGGCTGCACCACCGGCTTTTTGTTTTACCGCGCCGATTAGCTTGCCCATTGCCTGCCCATTTAATTCGCCGTTATACTCGGCTACTGCTTGGTCAATCAAGACGTTGATCGCCGCTTCGTCTAGTTGTGCCGGTAGATATTTCTGAATAACTGTTTCTTCGTAGCGCTCACTGGCTGCCTGTTCGGCGTTCCCGCCTTGGTCGTACAGCTGAGCGGCTTCGCCGCGTTTTTTAAGTTCCTTTTGCAAAATCGCCACCACTTCGGGCTCCGCCAGTCCTTCTTCGCGCTTTTTAGCAGCTACTTCGGCATACAAAATTGCGCTTTTGACAGTTTTTAGAGCCTCAACTAACGGCTTGTCACCAGCCAGCATGGCGGACTTAATATCTTGATCAATAGTTTGTTTGATCATGAGGGTATATATGTTTCTTTATGAGAGTTTAAGTTTTTTGACTTTTAGAGCTTTGCGTTCGCGGCGAACAATAGCCTTCAGGCGGCGGTCGCGCTTACTGATCGGCTTTTCAAAATATTGGACTTGCTTAGCAACCGCTATAACACCTGACTGCTGTACTTTGCGCGTAAATCGGCGCAACATATTCTCGGTCGATTCTTTCGAATCTTTTTTAGTAACTTGTATCATTATCTGTCCATTCTACACTAGTGGACACCTGTTTTCAACTGCTTATGATTCATTTTGCCTATATTTAGTGTAATTTTGTTAGGCTTGTACACCTCTATATGATTATATTTTTGTTAGGCTTGTACACCTCTAAAAGTGTCGTAACAAATCGTATATATTTTGTATATACGGAGTATATATCACTAGCAGGGGTGGGTAGTATATACGGAGTATATACGATTAGTATGGTTGATAAACATATAGGACTTTACTACTTTTAAGACTACTACTCGCGCCAGTCTATGGTTGCTTTGTCTCTGTTGTAATTACGTTTTGCTATAGTTTGGAAATGAGAGTTCCTGACTAGATTAACGACTGAACTTTTATCGTTAAATTCACTCTCGACTTGGCTATCAATTGCTAACTTTAAAGCCACCGCCTCGCGGATAAACGCACTGCGCGTGGTGTAGTTGGCTAGAACAGCCTTGTCGAGATGCTCTAGAAAATCGGCTGGCGCAGAAATGAATATTCGTTTTGAAGTGTTTGGAGACATAGTATCTCCAGTATTTCATAGCGTTATTAAATAATCATTAAACCAGATACGGATTATTGTTGTCGTTTTTGCGTAGCTCGTTGTGACTTGAGGACAATACTTTGGAGTTCTTTAAAAATAACAAAATGTTTATTCGTGTAATAAATTTTGGTGTTGGCCTGCTTTTCGGACATTAAAAAGCCAATTTTCTCGAGGCGCTTTAGCTCGCGCTGGATGTTGCCAGCATCTTCTTTGATTAATTTGGCGAGGCCACGGACGTGCGTTCTGAAGTCGGGGTACTTTGCGTACACCACGATAATCTTGCGCCTGACCCGGGAAGTAATAAATACATCTAACATAAGCTTTTTCGATGTTACGATAACAACGCTAACGAGTTTTAGTATAGACGCCCAACCGGATATTTTCAATACTAAATAGGACTTTCGAAAACTTTTATCGGGTCAGGTTATATACTAGAGCGTAGTATGAACTTTTATGAGGTCGCACCCGCCAGCCGCCAATACCATGGCTCTACTCCGCTGACGTATAGCTATGCCGAACGTTTAACAGCAGGCCGCGTGGTTGTTGTAAAAATCCGATCAAAAACGGTAATGGCTTTTGTAGTGCGCGAAGTCGAAAAACCAACCTTTAAAACCTTGCCTGTCGAAGAAGCGACAGCGGTCAGCCTACCCCTTAACCATGTAGCCTTATTTGACTGGCTTTGCGGCTACTATCCTGCTCCCCTTGGCCTCATCGCCCAACAATTTCTACCCTTAGCCAACCAGAGAGACTATGTTATTAGCGAACCGGTGCCGAATACTATAGGTAACATACCTGATTTGCCAGCTCTTACTACCGATCAGCAAAAAGCTGTTGCGCAAATTACAACTAGTCACACCCCCGTTATGCTACATGGCAACACCGGTACTGGTAAAACTCGGGTGTACATAGAGCTTGCCAAGCAAACGATCAAAGCGGGTAAATCCGTATTGGTATTAGTGCCGGAGATCGCTCTTTCGCCACAGATCGTAAAAACGTTTGAATCAGCTCTAGCGGCGCCGGTGACAGTAACCCACTCCGGCCTAACCACAGTGAAGCGCCGGCAAGCCTGGCAAAACATTCTGGCCACTACTGTTCCGCAAGTCGTGATCGGGCCGCGCTCGGCCCTATTTATGCCGCTAAACGATATCGGTCTGATCGTGATTGATGAGTTCCACGAACCGGCCTACAAGCAAGACCAAGCACCATACTATCAGACGATCCGGGCTGCCAGCCAACTGGCTCGCCTGCACGGCGCGCAGCTTATTTTAGGCTCGGCAACACCACTCATTAGCGAATATTATATCGCCGAGCAGAAGCAACTCCCAATCATTCGCATGCAGCAAAAAGCGGCTGCGATAACCGATGTAGCAAAAACAACATCATACTTAGTCAATATTCGTGATAGCGAAGAAAGAACCCGCTACCCCTTACTCACACAGACGCTGGTGGAACGTATGGCGGCGGCGCTGGCCCGCAAAGAGCAGGTTTTACTGTTTTTAAACAAGCGTGGCAGCGCCCGCCTGATTTTGTGCCAGACCTGCGGCTGGCATGCCCTCTGCGATCGCTGCGACCTGCCGTACACCTATCATGGCGACACACATCGTCTGCAGTGCCATACCTGCGGCAACCACATACCCGCGCCGAGCGTCTGCCCGGCCTGTACCTCGCACGACATCATCTTTAAGAGCCCGGGCACCAAAGCGATTGTCGAGGCGGTCACCCATGCCTTTCCGGACGCCCGCATTGCCCGCTTCGACAAAGACAACCGCAAAGCTGAGCGCCTCGAAACCCGCCACGGCGAAATTATGCGCGGCGAAATCGATATTCTAATTGGGACGCAGTTACTGGCCAAAGGCCATGACCTGCCGCGCCTGTCACTGGTAGGCATTCTGCTGGCCGAAAACGAGCTGCAGTTTCCCGACTACACCTCGAGTGAACGGTCATATCAACTGATGCACCAGTTGATCGGCCGGGTTGGCCGCGGCCACCGCGACGGCGAAGTGGTCGTACAAACCTACGACCCCGAGAACATCGCCGTCCAAACCGCCATAGGCAACTACACCTGGCAGCAATTTTATGACGCTCAGCTGGCAGAACGCCAGCAATTTGAGTTTCCGCCCTTCTTTTACCTAATGAAGATTGAGGTCACCCGCGTCCGCCCGCAAACCGTGACCAGCGCCTGTCACCAAATTATGAAATTCTTGTCAGAGTCCGGCGAACCAATCAAAGTTTCTGGCCCAACCCCCAGCTTCATCGAAAAAAACAACAACACCTGGACCTGGCAAATCATCGTCAAAGCCAAGCAACGTACCGCCCTCACCCGTTTGGCACGTAGCATACCTATTAAATGCATTATCAACCTCGACCCCAGTAATTTATTATAAGATTACTGAATCGCTTCGGCGCTGCATAAAAGTGCGAAAGTCCTATATACTGTTAAGAATGAAATTTCGGCCCATTATTACCTTGCCAGGCAAAAATCTGCGTCAGCGCTCGATTAAAGTCGGCTTTATAGATGAAGATGTTACCCGCCTTGTCGAAGAGATGAAGGCTGCCACGCTGGACTGGGAAGACAACCGTCCGCACGAAGTCGGCGTCGCCCTGGCAGCCGTCCAGATCGACGACCTCCGGCGCGTCATCATTATCCGTAACAATTTTGACAACAAAGAAGACCGTGAATTTAAGGTCTTTATTAACCCTGAGGTTACAAAGTACGAGGGCGAAATTGAGGAAGATTACGAGGGCTGCCTCAGCGTCAAAGATATCTACGGCAAAGTTCCGCGCCACACCAAAGTGCGTGTTAAAGCACTCAGTCTGGACGGCCAAGAAGTGCGCGTTAAAGCCACCGGCTTTTTGGCGCGGGTCTTCCAGCACGAAATCGACCATATTAATGGCCTTGTTTTCATCGACCACATTAAGGATAAAAAAGAGTCCTTTTACAAGCTCACCGACAAAGGTAAATTAGAGAAATTAGATTATGACGAATCCATCGCCAAAAATAGTCTTCTTTGGTAACGAACGCCTGGCAACGGGCGTTACCACGTCGTGTCCAACGCTCACAGCGCTGCTAGCCGCTGGCTACGACGTGGCCGCTGTCGTATTGCATAACCAAACTGCAACCTCCCGCAGTAAACGAGCTCTCGAGATAGCCGAGCTTGCCAAACTGCATAACATTCCGGTTCTCCTGCCCCATAAGCTCACCGACTGCGCGGATCAACTCAAGAGCCTGCAAGCTGACATCGGTGTATTAGTAGCCTTCGGCAAGATTGTCCCCCAAAGCATCATCGACCTTTTCCCCAGAGGTATCGTGAACGTTCACCCCTCCGCGCTGCCACTGCGCCGCGGACCAACGCCACTCGAAAGCACGATCCTCAGCGGCCAAACCGAAACCGCAGTTTCGCTGATGCAGCTCAGCGCCAAAATGGACGCCGGCCCGGTCTATGCCCAGCGTGCACTTCTTGTACCCAGTAATACTACCAAGCAAAGCCTGGCCAATAGCGCCTCACAAATTGGTTCAAACTTAGTTGTTCAGCACCTGCCCGCTATAATTGATGGTAGCCTACAACCAACGCCGCAAGACGATGCGCTTGCCACCTACGACCAACTCATTACCAAAGCTGATGGCCAAGTAGATTGGCATAAACCTGCTGTGCAGTTAGAGCGCCAAATCCGAGCCTATAGCGGCTGGCCAAAAAGTACTGCTACAGTCGGTGCGCAGCAGTTCATCATCACTCAAGCCGTGGTTGTACCTACAACGGGAAAACCGGGCAGCTTTGAGCAAACCAAAAAAGAACTGCTCGTTTACTGTGGTAAAGACGCCATCGCTATTACTCACGTCCAACCTCTTAACAAAAAAGAAATGCCGATTCAGGCATTTCTTTCAGGTTATTCGCTGTAACTAATGATGTAGTAAATACTACAGTTTGTAATGTCTAGTAAGTTATTTCTCGGCTGATTCGGCTAGGATATGCGGAGCGGCGGCCGAGATTTCAGCCTTCAACTTATCGAGCTCTTCGGCCACAACTTGGCGATAATTTGGGAAGTTAGTTTCGAGCCATTTTAGGGCGCCCTCTTCATCGTCTTTGTTCATTAGTCCTTCGAACTCATCAAGCTGCGCTTCGGTCATATTACTGGCTAGCGTCATACCAACCCGCATTTCTAAGGTCTCATAAATATGAGCCTTCATCTTGTCTTTTTCTTCTTGTGGCAAAGCGCTCAAGCCAAGACTTTCTAAGAATTTGTCATCTATCTGAAACATAATCGCGAATACCTTTTTTTAGTTACTGTATAGGACTTTCACATTTTTGTGCAGTTTACAGGATTTAGCTGAGACGAGCGAGAACTTTTAGATTTCTGGAGGGGTAGCCGTAGCTACACCGAGAGAAAAATGAAAGTTCGTAGCCGCTCAGGTAGAGCCTGGGACTGTAGAAAAATGTGAAAGTCCTATAACTTATTATAACAGGCGTTTCTGGCGTTGCCCAAAATTAACGGCCTGCTTCTTGGTCTGCCACGGCTTCTGCAATCTCTGCTGGTGTCATCTTTTCGGTCAGCGAACTGCTGCCCGAACCAACTGGGGAATCGTTTGGTGTGGTGACTGTTTCTGTAACACCAGAGGAATTAATATGATCTGGTCCGAATACGTTTAACAGTGCTAGCGCACCGACGGTGCCAATCATAACAATTCCTACTCTCTTAAGCGGGCTAGCGTTGTAGCCGCCTTTATCTTTGGAACGAAACAGCTTATAAGGCATCATTGCTACTTCTGTAGCAGACTTGGTAGCGTAATAAGCAAGCCGTTTGCTCCACTTTCCGCCGAGGCGGCTTTTTAGCTTATTCTTTGATGTCCGTGGGTCAGTGGCAGGAGTTACCGTTTGGTGCGGCAGTGTACTGGGGTCAGTAGCAGAACGAGGGCTTGGTGCAGGTCGATTGAGTGGTGTAGTTGGAGGATCAGACTGTGTCTGCGGACGCGGCTTTGGCGCTGGCGTTGCTTTAGGTTGCGGCGCCGCACCAGAAATTTTATCGAAATCAATTACGATAACTGATTTGTCGTCGCTTTTCTTGCTAATCTTGATGAATTCTTTGGCGGACAGCTGTGGGTCGTCCATAGCCATTGCCCTACTCATATCTTTGTCGTCTGGACGATCAAGTAAATAATCGCCGGTGATACCGTCGGTACAGATCATTAAACGATCGCCTTTTTCGAGTTTTATAGCGACAAAATCATCTGGCTGGCTAGGTGATGTGGCACCAAAAGAGTTAAATAGCGTTGAACCTGATCCTTGGTCTTCGGTAAGCGAAACGACGTCTTTTCCGGCAGGTTGGTAATATATACGGCCGTCACCAGCATTACCTAAAATTGCATAACTCTCACCGTTTATAGAAACAATCTTAACGACTGCTGCGGTAGTTTTGCCGTCCTCACCGTTGGCAGCCACCTCGGCGCGGCCAGCTTTGAAGGCTATTTCCATAGCATCTACAGCTTCGCTAACAGTTTTAAATTCGCCATTATGTTGGGCAAATGCTTTTTCTATTCCGTTAGCTGCAGCTTGTGAAGCAGCTTTTGGATCACCGCCTCCGCGGCCAACTCCATCAAATACACCATAAACTTTGAGTTCGTCATTGTGAAGCATTGAATCGTGGCCGTGCAGTGCTTTCTCGGCATAACCAACATTAAGGCCGGTGCCATCTTTTATCTGCTCAGGGTTCTTTTTTGCTGGGTCATTATTTGGAGTAGACGCTGGAGCGGGTTTTGGGGCTTCGGCTGGTTCAGGAGATGGCGCAGGCTTTGGTGCTGGCGCAGGATCGGGTTTTGGTTCTGGCGCAGGCGTCGGTGCTGGGGTTGCTTCATTATAAAGATAAGGTTGGGCAAGTAAAATTGTTTTATTGCCAACTTGGTGCTCAGTCGTAACCAAGCCGTGAGTTTTTTGGTGTGGTTCGTCTCTTGCGGTATTCGCATTCGAGGTATTCACATTCATTGGGTTTGGGTGGGTATTATGATCGTACCGGATTGACTCGGCTAAGAGTAAACCTGAGGCTTGCTCTTCAAAATCGTAACCTGATACGGCTTCGTGTAACTGGTAACCGGTGATGGCGTCTTGCTGATTAAGTTTGAGTTGTTCTGACATGAAAAATATTCCTTACTAAGCTTATTTTCTTAGGTTTAGTTAAATTTTAGCACAAACGTGCTTAAAAGTCAATAAGTTATGTTTAATATAGTTCTTGGGCGGTCTTGGGCGGGCGAATCTATAAGAAGAGGTATGCAACAAAGCCCATAATAATAACTGCTATCCCTATCGTAAAGCCGACTCGTATTGATTGGCCATATATATCGCTCGGCTGACTGGTGCCGGCTGGCGAAGAGGTAGCTATATCTGTTGCCGGAGCGTAGGTGAGTCTTGGAGTAAATGGCGGAGCGGTGGCGGGAGCACTTGATTTGCTTGCAGAAACACTGGTTGGTAGGCGGACTTTGCGAGTTTTGGGAGCGGTCGAGTCATCTTTGACTTCGTGGTGGCGCTCCAGTTCTTTTTCGGTGATGATTTCTTGGGGTTTTGGGTTTGGTTGTTGCTCGGGGGCGTCACGGGCGGCGTTGGGGCTGGGCTGGGACTCGGCTTGCGGCGGGCGTGGGCGTTCGGGCGACGATGCGGTGGCAGGAGGCACCTGCACAGGCTTTTCTTTACTAAAGGGCGCGGTGACAGCCGTTGACTCTGGCTGGCGGGTGGTTTCTCTGATGGTAGTCTTGGCGGCCAGCACTTCAGCCACATGAGCCGGCGCGGCAGCTTGGCGTTCTGAAGCTGCAGGAGTTTCGGCTACGGTGGAGGGGTTTTTGGCAACCGTTTCTTCGAGATGAGTTGTGCGGTTGGCCTCGGTACGCAGGCGAGTTTGGGTTTCTTCTAGTTTTTGGTTGGTTTTTTGGGCTTCGCGGCGAATTTTACGGTCGCGGCGTTTGCTCAGATAGTTGGCAGCCAAAAAGGCTACCAGCGGACCGGCGCCGCTTCCCCGCTCGACAATTGCCGGAGTTTCGAGGGGACGTGCCATAGCAGCAGCCGGTGGCACGAAGTTCGCAACATCGTATGCAGAAGAGGCTGCGGCCAAGTTAGCGCTCGCCACGGCGGCTGCCGGTACCGTTTGCTTGGTAGGTTCGGGCTGATCAGGGGCTTCAAACTGAAAGCTAGGTGGTAAGGGTATCTCGCTAGTAACCTCGGCTTTAGGAACGGCCTCGGCTGCTGGAGTTGGCTGAGGCTCAGGAGTTAGGGCTTCGGTAGCTTGCGGTTGTTCGATGGCGGGCACAGACTCACGCATAATCTTTGATTCGGCGGCCACCGGGACGGCTTCGGGTGCAACAGCGGCAGCGATTTGGGTACGGCGGCGCTTGAGCATAGCCCGAATAGACCGGGCTACTCCTTTGCGGCGTGGTTTGGCGCTGGGTGTGTCGGACTCTGCTTCGGCGTCCTCTTCTTCTAAGGTCTCGCGTTCGGCCCGCAGTTGTTCGGCAGCTTGTTGGGCCTGGGCTTGCTGACGTCGTTGCTCTTTTTGAGGATTTAACGAAAAGTTAAGGATTCTTTTGTTTACTGAGAGTGGCTTGGCAGCCGGACGCGGGCTTAGAAAGGAGGTACCACTATCTGAATCGTCATTGTCAGCTTCGGTGGTAAAGGAGCGGTTATTTGGATTACTCATTGAGGCAGTACCATACTATTACAGCGTGCGGGCGACGCTTTCTTGGGTGTAAAATTCGATGCGGTCGTTCTCTTGGAGGTCGACACGGGAGGTTGATTTAAAGCTGACGCCACACATATCGCCTTCGAAGACTTCTTTGGCTTCTTGCGGGCCACGTTTGAGTCCGGTAATTTGGACGTCGGCGACCTTTTCGTCGTCGCGGGTGACGGTAGCCAGCGCCGGAGCAGTTAATTTGCCTTTGGTGACTTCCCCGCCACAGATGACCTCTGTTTTGGTCATCTTAAAGATGCCCTTAACGTGCAAGCGACCGAGGTCGGTTCGGATGATTTCGGGTGGTAGCAGCTTGGTTAACTCGACTTTAACGTCGTCAATTAACTCATATATGATGCTAAATATGCGAATTGAGACGCGGTCGCGGTTAGCTAGTTGTTTGATGCTACTTGGTGCCTGAACGTTAAAACCGTAGATGATGGCATTGCTGGTAGCGGCTAGATGGGCGTCTTTTTCGGTCATGACGCCGACGCCGGTGCCGACGATTCTAATGGCAACTTCGTCGGTGTCGAGCGTTTTTAGGCTGTCGATAACAGAGGTTAAGGAGCCCTGTACGTCGGCTTTAATAATGATGTTGAGCTCATTTACCTTGTTGGCGCGGTTAATAATGCGGATCAGTTCGCTGCCGCTCATATCGGAGTTAGAATTGGCGGCGGCACGCTGGACAGCCATGCTATCGGCTTGGGCGCGGGCTTCTTTTTCGGATTTTACGACCAGAAATTCGTCACCAAACTCTGGTAACGACTTAAAGCCGGTCAGCATGGCGGGCGTTGACGGCCCAGCTTTGGTTAGTGGCTTACCAACGGTTGACTCGAGGTTACGGATTTTGGCATAGGTAGCACCGGCTACCACAAAGTCACCCCTAGAAAGAGTGCCTGACTCGATGAGCGCGACGGCGACAGGGCCGCGGCCCTGCTCCATGTGGGCTTCGATGATCAGGCCGCTGGCTGGGCCTTGAGTGTCGGCTCGCAAATCTTCGACGTCGGCTACCAATAGGACCATATCGAGTAGTTTATCGATGTTTTGCTTGGTTTTGGCGGATACTTCGACGGCAATGATGTCGCCGCCCCACTCCTCGATGAGGAGCTCTTGTTCGGCCAGCTGCTGTTTGACGCGGTCGGCGTTGGCGCCTTCTTTATCGACTTTATTGATAGCGACAATGATTTTAACACCGGCTTTGCGGGCAAAACGAATGGCTTCGAGGGTTTGCGGTTTAATTCCGTCGTCGGCGGCCACGACAATAATAACTACATCGGTCAGATGAGCGCCGTGCTCGCGGATAGCGGCAAAGGCTTCGTGCCCCGGCGTATCAAGGAATGTGACCGTTCGTTTATTGTGTTCTACCTGGTAGGCCGAGATGTGCTGGGTGATTCCACCGGCTTCGCCAGTGGTTACTTTTGAATCGCAAATAGCGTCTAATAGTGAGGTTTTACCGTGGTCGACGTGCCCCATGACGGCTACTACCGGCGGCCGGATATCGCCGCCTTCGGCGCCAGCGACACCATCTGTGCCGCCACTGCGCTCGTTCTTTTTGCGGACAATCGCTAGCTCGGCGTGCTTACGGGCTAGCTCTACCTCAAGCTTGAGTTCTTCGACGATAATTTGGGCTGTGTCAAAGTCGAGCCGTTCGTTGACGGTCGCTAGAACACCGTTCTTCATCAGTTCGGCGATAAGGCCAGTAACCGGTATTTGCAACTCTTCGGCGAGAGCGCCTACCGTGATGCCATCTTCAATTTCGATTGTTCGGGCCATTTCAGCGCTCCTTTTCTGTTACATTACAGGGTTACATAGACGGTTATTTAGACTTGGTCTCTTTGAGGCTCAAGGCGATTTTACGGGCGTCGGTGTCGATGTCGATAACCTTAAACTGTTTCTTTTCGTTTAGTTTAAAGACTTCTTCGGGGTTAACCGCGTCGTCGTTACTCATTTCTGATACATGGACGAGGGCTTCGACAGCGGAGCTAAGTTGTACAAAGGCGCCAAACGGCGTAATGCGGGTGACTTTGCCTTCGACGGTTTCGCCTTTTTTAAAGGCTTTAACTTCTTCGAGCCAAGGGTCTTGTTGCATTTGCTTGAGGCTCAGGCTGAGGCGGTCTTTGTCGATGGCAATGATCTTGGCTTCGACTTCTTGGCCGGTCTTAATGTAATCGCGCGGGTTTTCGACCCGTTCCCATGAGATTTCTGAGATGTGGATCAAGCCCTCGATGCCTTGGACGTTCACGAACGCGCCAAAGTCGATTACTCCGGTTACAACACCGTTGACCGCATCACCAACGTTCAGTTTGACGAATAACTCTTGCATATCGTCTTTGACAGCCTCTTTTTCGGAGAAAATCAGCTTGTTGTCTTTGCGGCTGACATCGAGTATACGCACCCGGATTGAT
>JBPCJO010000059.1:0-42011 GCA_051005235.1 Saccharimonadales bacterium (SeqCode) | reverse complement strand
GTACTGGATATAGGTTGCGGAACCGGGCGTTTAGGCACAGAGCTGCGCCGCGGCCAGGCGAAAGCTAAGGTAACATTCCTCGATAACGATGAGCAACAAATCGAAAAACTCAAACTAAAATCGGGCTGTAAAAAAGTAGTGGCAGAGGCCACCAATTTGCCGTTTGAATATGAATCTTTTGCCAAGACGTTGAGCGTTTTTTCGGCTATCCACTGGGCAGAAACGCCGTACGAACGTATTCAATCACTCAATGAAGCCCTACGCGTTACCGAAGTCGGTGGCAGCTTGTTCGTCATTCCGGCTTTTTCGAGCCTTCATCACCGGCAGCGGCTTAACCCAAAGATCGAACAGCTAACTCACAGAGTTAAAGGCAAAGAAATGACAGTCAGCAAGCTAGCTCTTAAGACCTGGGCATTACAAGATTATGTCATGCTCCATTCTTTGCTAGCGTTTGCTAAGCAAAGTTACTGCTCAATCACCTGGTGTGGGACGCCAAAGCCAAGTCTGCGTCAAGTCGATAATTATTCGGCAATCATTGATAAACATCGGTCAATACCACCAGAAGTGTTCGCTGGTAATCTTGCGGTCGCAGAGCGTTTTATGGCCAATACCACCAATTAAACCGGGCGTTGTAAAACGTTAGTCAGTGGCCGGTATTCGTGAGGCAGTTTCTTTCTGACAGGAAATATAGGATTATCGGGGATGACCGGGTTACCGTGCAACGCCTCGTATTGGTCTAATTGGCCGGCAATCAATGCAAGCGTACGGTCGATGGCTGTATACTCTTGGGTGACAACAACTGCTTTTTCTTGCCTAGGATCGGGTTTGACGGCTAGTATACCAAGCTTAAGTAGGTTTTTAACGTGAGGATTTGACTGAGCAACTTCCGGTGATAGATAGGCAGTTTTTCGGGCCACCGGACAGCCGGTCGACTTTGGTGAACTTTGCTGCATCCGGGTGCGTAGCGCCGTCTTGATTTCCGGCTTCATCGAAGCCGTCAAGTAAATAAGATCTTCATATGGTTCCAATTCTTCGTCAATATCAAATAACTGCAGTTCAGCTAGCCCCCCGTCACCCGGCTTTTTCTTAATGTCGAACTGGTGATTCATTAAGCGCTTTAGACCAAGTTTATCGTAATGGACGAACGCTGTTCCAAACTGCCCCAAGTATCCATTGCCGGTAAATGCAAAAGAATGAGCCAGCTTACTAAACCAGCCACTGCCAATAACGTTTGCCCAATCACCGAGGGTTAAGTTGCCAGCTTGCTCCTCGCTGATTTTATCGTTTTCTACAAAACTTTGAACAGCCGCGCTGGCTAAGCCACTCGAAAAATGCCAAGCAAACGACATATCAGCAAAACCATGATTTGAAACACCTTTACCTTGTGTGGCGTTCTTGTCGGCTTGACTAACACCAAATCGCCTAAAAAAATTTCTATAATGGGGAGCCGGAACCTCGTACGATAGTTGTTGCGTTACGGCACACAGCGCCACATTAGCAGGGTTCACCGCATCCATGCTCATAAAGGCCGCACTTACGTCTTTATACGCAATCGGACGAACAGCAACCGAGCCCATCGCCTCAAGAACTTTATTATTAACATCGGTATAAATAGCAAAACCTTCGGTTCGCATAAACTGCCGACGCCGATCAAGCGGAATGTGCGTGGCTGCTTCCGGCGCATTTTCTTGGTTGCCTCTAAACCCGATAGTTTCTATAGACATTACAACATATTACCATAAAATACAACTTCGGTCAATGTTAACGTATTAACTATTTCTATCTATAAAGCTGTCTGGTCCGACAATAAGTTAAGTAAGCACTATGCCTCGACTTCATTAGATTTTAATGAAACGCAGGTATAGTACTAAAAGACAATGTATTGAGCTATAAGACTAGCATCTTATGATGAAAAACGGCTTGGAGTCTCTGAGATTCACATTCATAAATCACTTCCCTCGACCAGATAACTACCACCCTAATAACTACGAACAAGTCTATGCCGACTGTAATTCTTGCCATGCACGGGTTAACGGCGGCGACTTTTAAGCCAACCGTATCACTTAGCGGAGGAGTACAAGAACAGTTTAGTACTGTTACTTAACGATTTTAATTCTAGTGCCAACCCTAAATTTGGGTACGATGTATCTAACCATGGCTGCACCGTCAACCCGTATACAGCCGTGGCTGTCGTTGCCGTTAGTATCGACATTGCCAGCGTGGACAGCAAAGCCGCTGAGTGAGTTATTTCTATCATTGTAAAAGCGGGCGTGGGGCATAGCGCCTAATGGTGCTGTATAATTTTTATCTTTTATATATTTAATTCTATAGTTGCCCGTCGGGGTATGGGCTTTACCAGACTGCCCCTTCTCTGAGTAAGGTATGTCGCTACCACTTGATATAGAGAGCACATGCTCGACCTTACCTTTGCCTAATACGTAGGCAACCTGATCGCTTTTACGGATGTATAGTTCTCGTTGCTTGGTTTTTGGATCGGGCGAAGCTACCTTGAGTGCTTTACCTTTTAAAACGCTGCGCGTGGTAATCGGGCCAAGGGCACCGTCAACCGGTAATTTAGCAAGCTTCTGATACGTTGCGACGGCCAGCATATCCGAAGGGTCATCGTAGACTGAGTCGCGCAGTAGCTTCATTACGGCCGTCCGGCAGCCGGTAGATAAGTTCTTACTGGTAACTTTTTCTGCTGCTGGGCACGCACCGTTGCTGACAGTTTGAGCCTGCGGGGCTGGCGTACTGTCATAATGTGCGCCACCAGTAGTGTGGGCTTCGGCTGCTCCGCTCATGGCAGTAAGTGCTAGAGTTGCCGCAACGGCGTGGCTTGTAAGCAAGTTTCGGGTAAACCTTGGTGCTTCTTCATTCATAGCATATATTTTAGCACAAGATAGAAATAAAAGCAAGTATTTTATTGTACCCTATTGACATAAACACAAATATTTGGTATGATATAGACATATAGTTTAATAATTGAGGTTCACAGACTGCTTATGAGAGAAAAAAAGCCGACAACAGGTTTAGAGAATACCTCTATTAATTGGGATCAGGCAGCTGAGGCACTCAATGCTGCTAAAGAGGCTCGAAGAGTAAAAGACAAGGCAGCAAGGGATTACGCCCGGTTAGCCGCAAAAACGTCGGATACTCCTAATTCGCAGCGTAACCGCGTGCTCAGACATTCGAAAATAGGTGGACTTGCTGTCGCGACCGCCGTGGGGGTAACTTTAGCTTTATTCGGCGGCGATACAAATACCGCAGTAGAAAAAAATCCGGTAGCGCAAGCGCCTCAGCAGCAGCTCACGGTACCCGACCAGCCACGCCCTGCCAGAAAAGAACAACGTCAATCAGAAAAACCTGAGTCTAAACAAGAACGTCCAGAGTCAAGAAAGGCACGTCGGTCCGTAATAAAGCGTTATGCAAGCCCGTTGCCAGCGCAACGTCCCACTTATACAGCAGGCAACTCTGATCCTGCCGAAAACACTGCTCCTCCTAGGGTGCAACCTCCTGTGGTTGAGCAATCCGCCCAGCGTCCGTCTCGAAGTCCGAGCCAGAGTATAGACACACAGATTAGTGGCGGCGCTAATTTTGGAGGCGGATCATCTAGAAGTTCTACCGGTGGCGCCACTTCGGACGTACAACCATCACGGACCCAAGACACGGGTACGGGCGGTGGTGCTGTCGCCCATGAACTTCCTGCTGCTCAAGCAAGCGGCGGTGCTGCAGCCCGCTAATTTGTAGTCTTATCGCTTTTTAATTCTTTCGTAGTGCCATGGCTCATTCCAAAACTGGTGGTATCCGTATTTGCGGGCATTTTTGTGTGCCCATCTCCAGACTCGGCTTTGCGGCGCCACTCGCGGGTTAGTCGGTGAAGCTGGTCGGCCATTCCTGGTCTTGTAGTAGGTAGCTACAATAGGTGTACCCAACCTAAGGTCGATAGCAGATTTACGGGGGTTCTCGTGCGGCGAGTAACCTGGGGTAGCCACCTCATTTCTGTTTGAATTTGCCCGGGCAAGGTCTTTCTGATGCGGGTGTACCCGGATGGAACTAACAGCTGATAATGTTAATCCGTCTGTCTTGGCTGCCCTAAACATCCTCACGACACTTCTGGTCGCACGTGCGCCAACAATAACATTACGGTTTGAGCCCTTGATGTGGTACCTGTTGCCAACTGTGCTTTCGTCTCCCCAACTTTTGAATCCTTTGATGGCGTACAACCTGGTGCTGATCTGGTGACCGCGGACGTATGCCTTGTGAATACCCAGGTCTGTGGCACCAGCAATACGCTCACCGCCCTTACTCCGCGATTCTGATCGGGCGGATCTGGCCTTGGATCGTTGTTTTGCTCTGGCTCTAGCTCTGGCTCTCGCCCATGCCTTGTTTGCTTTTGCTTCAGTCCGGTCTAAGTAGCGTTCTGTATTCATTACTGACTGCACGTATGTATTACTGTGGTTATAGTCAAACGCCGCTTTGCGCTTCTGGGCATTTGAAGCTCCTTTTGTGCCGCCTACGTCTGCTACATACCTCGCGGCTCCATAGACGCCGTCTTTAAGGTTATTCGGGTTACGGACACCATCACCATCGGCATCAACACCATAAGCCTTCCATGTATCAGGAATAAACTGGTGCGGTCCAGCTGTCTCGAACTGGTTGGTGCCGTAAGGCGCGCCTTTACCGTACGGCGCGGCCGGTTCACGCCATGTACCGTCGCCCGTTACTGGCACGCCGGCCGCCGAGTTAGCGTTATTAGTAGAATCACCAACGCGGGCATTCTCTACGTAGTAAAAACTTGCTACAAAGTTTGGGTCGGTATTATATTTTTTGCTGGCATCTATTACGATTTGCTGGTAAACGCGTTGGGCTTTTTTAGACATGCCGCGTCCGACATTGGGAGAAATAGTATGGTGGACTGCAGGCTTATTTTTTTTAGAAGAGGGTTTTTTCTTTTCACGGTTGTCTTGGAGCACCTTATTGATGTCGGCGCTTTTGGCTATTAGGGCGATCATGACATCTTTTTCATTCGAGTCTGGTGCGATAGAATCGTACAACTTGCTTAACAACGCCATAACTACTTTGCCTTGCTGGTCGGTGTAGTGTTCTTCTGGCATTTTACTAAACTGAGCATACTTCAAAAACTCGGCGACGTCTTTTTGGAAGATTCCGTTTGGAACGACGGCATGGTTGGCTATTTGGGGATGGCGGGCGGCAATCATGGCGTCGGAGGCCCATTCGCTTAGTTCGTCGACCTGTTGGGGAGTAACAGCTCTGTTATTGATTGCCAATCGCAAGCCGTATAAGGCCAGTTGGTCGACGTGGCGTACGGTTTGGCGTGACTCTGGATTTTCTGCCAGGCTAGGCTCAATTTTAGAAGCCTTAGCGCTTATGTTGGCTACCCTTGTTTTGGCATAATCTTCACCGTCGGCAATAACTGCCTCGCGCGTTTTTTCGCGCTTTAGGGGTGTATTTGCTTCGATCTTTAGACGCTGCTCTGCTTCGACCGAAGGTTTGACGAGTTTGCCGGTTTCTAGCCGAAGAATTGCATCTGGGCTGTTGGCCTGGCGTTTATGCTTCTCTATTAACGCTTTATCGCTCTCGGTTTTGCCGTTAGTACCAAAGTCTTCGCCTGAAGACGACAAGCCAGTTGCGACACCGGTTAGTATAGCTGTCGCCGCTAAAACGGTTACTTTTCGCTGGGTGTCGGTGCCCATATTATCAAATTTTTCAACTGTGCTAGATGTTATACTTTTTACTTTTTTAAGGCCTTCGGTGGCAAGGGTGCTCGGACTGGGCGCGACAATATTGATGGTAATTCCGACTTTATTTGCCTGGGCTGTGCGGCTGACGTTTAAGCATTGTCCCCGGGCATCAGGCGTTTCTTTAGGCCTGGGCGTTGCCGGTGCGGCTTTACGGGCAGAAAAGTCCATCTGGAGCTGGCCGGTTTCTGGCTCTGGCTGAGGGTCTTGGATTTTTTCTTTGGTCCGGGTTTTTGCTCGAGCGGCCCTTCTTTCCTGACGAAGGCGGGCTTTAATTGCTTGCGCATCAAGCTGTTGCTGTTGGCGGGCTTGTTTCTCCTGGCGGGTCTGCGCCGCAGCCGCTTCTTTTTCTTGCAGGGCTTGCGCTTTAGCGGCTTCTTTTTGGGCAAGCGCGCTTGCTTCAGCGGCGGCCTTTTTTTCGGCTTTAGCTTGGGCAGCGCTAAATTTCTCGCACTTCGCATCAATTATTTTGCGCTGTTTATCAATCGGCAAATTATCCCAGTTTTTAGGTTTTTGCGTGTCAAAGTCGTCCTTAAAGCCTGGCACAGACTCGAAGATCTCGTCGACTTGCTCGGCCATGCCTTGGTAAACATCGTGGAAAGCAGTGGTGGCTTCGTATTTATCAGTGGGACTTCCTTTGTATATTTTTTTGCGTCGGATGCGTTTTGGAACTGATTTGATAAAATGAGGAGTTACCATCCCCTCGAGACTTTTTTGTATTTCAGCGTAATCCAACCCCTTTTCTAATAAATGGCTCTGGAGCTGGGGATTATCACGTACCTTTTTGTAGCTTCTTAGCTTTCGGGCAGGAAAGTCGCTGTCTTGAAAGTCGCTGTCTGTAATCAGCTTTTTAAGATCTGGATTAGTCTTGCACTCAGCCAAAACGGCCTTGGTGCACGTTTCTATATCGGTTTCCGGGTCCCATAGGGTGGCTAATGTATCGGCTTGCAAAGGTTTGATAGGCAACAAGTCGAGGTTCGGTGCCGCCTCAGGCTCGGCATACGGTTGGTTGGCAGCGTCAGGAGAGTCAAAAACAAAGAATTCGTCAGTCGGGTGTTCCAGCCATTCCGGTGATTTATTCATCGCCTTTTCCTTACACGCCTACTTCGATTGGTTTTGTGCCGTTAGATTTGTTGAGCAAGTCATTAAACTGCTTCGGGGCTTTACCTTTAAGAGCACAAGACGAGCCTTTTTGAGATACAATAATATTTTCTGGAGTCGTATTGAACGTTTTGGCTAAACTTTTTTGTGGGGATTTTATATCATCTGAAAATCGAACGGCATCGACTTTAACGGGGCGAGTACTAAGGCTGCCGGTTTGCGTGGTGTAAGTTTCTACGAATGTAACATCAATACGATGTTTAGTCATTTCCTCCAAAACTGTAGCAGCCGATTGTTTTTTGGGGTCATCTACTGCTTTAACTAAATCGATGGCATTTTGCAGCTCGTTACTAACATGATCGATTACTCCGGCCGGTAGGGCGTATTTAAGAACTTCACTGCATGAATCCCGTAATCCATCCTCTGCGACGTCGGAAACGGTAACGCCTCGTTTAGCGCCATCTTCTGTCGACTCACTGGCTAAAAAGTCGTCATCAACGTCTACTTTTGGTTCGCCGTTTTTATCACGATCAGCAATGGCAACTACCTGAGAGAAAAGGCGACCAACGTTAACCTCGGCCCGAGCGCCATATTTCTTTTCTTCAGAGCCTGCTGTTTTGGGTATATCGTAGGGTTGAAGCGTGATAGCGCCGCGTTTTGTACCAACTTGCACCGCGCCGCGCCGTCGAACAACAGTACTCTTATCTTGCAGTTTAGCGAGAGTTCCGTTGTATATTGCGCCAAACAACGGTATGTCAGACGATGGCCTTGCTTGTACCTGGGTGGCGCCAGTGCCTTTACCTTGTACCAGTATTGCCATATCTGGCAGGGTTATCTCCTCTAGGGCATTCTCTGGCGATATTTGCGTGTCTTCATGTACAATGCCTGACTTAAATTTGTCAGCTATATCATCAAGTTTATCGAGGGCTCCGGCTGTAACCACCGTTGCTAGTACTATTGCACCTACGGTACGGATAGTCCATTTAACGCCGGTACGCTTTACCTTAGAGTTTTCGGCGCCAGCCAATGCTTCGGCGGCCCGCACATTATTCTCGGCAATTTGTAGGGAATCTGCGGCATTATTATCCGGCGCATAGCCCGACAAACCTGCTTCGGCCGCTTGTGCATTGCTCTCGGCCAGGCTATCTTGGATAGACTCTGTGGCGTCTTTTCGTATAATTCTTTCTCTGATCACAGGAAATCTCTTTTTCTGGCTAAAAATTAACTTAAACCGACTATGCAAGCTAGGTATGGAACACCTTTATTGCACAACAAGGGGCCGCTACCCTCGCCCATGCGAACTCGTGCCATACAATAAAGTACTACAATAAGGATACACTATTTCGCAAAAAAGTCAAGTTATTTTTATAATATTAGTACTTAGCGGTTTTTGATTAATTCTGCGTGCAAGACTTGTATAATCTGTGGCACTTCGTTGCCTGCCACACTAAGAGCCAGACTGGGGCTTTTTTTATGCGAGATGACGTCATGTATTGATAAACCTTCCCGCGCGAGGAGAGTAGCGACGGTGCCTAACATCCTTGTGTATGTTGGAGGATCGGCTAATTCTTGACCGACCAGATAGACTGCCCCTTCGTCACGAATAGTTTCAACTTTTGCCTGCCCGCCACTAATGGCATTGGTTTTAATATAGTCACAAACAGCCTGGAGGTCTTTTCGACCAGCCTGGCTGTTAATAACCAGTTTTAGCCTATCTTCAGCTTGGGGCATGCTAGAGAATGATATCCCCTGCTTGCCTGCCTGGTTTAAGATTCGAGCGACATAACTCTCGGCCTCTGCCATACCCATGTCGAAGGTGTCGATGGCCGTTATGTTGCTTTTGCCTGATATGCCAATTATTGGTCGTGCTGGGTCAGACTGCCTAGAGGATACTATTCGGGTACCCACGGCCGAGGGGTTAAAGGTATTTTGGACAAGAATATCTACATCCAGGCGGGCAGCGTAGGCTATAGCGTCACCGTGAATCACGCCGTTACGCTCATTTATACCATGCATTTTTTCGCGGACTTCTTCGTGCGTCATTTCGGGGATAACATGGGTGCCCTCCGGAATTATCCGGGGGTCGGCACTAAGGATGCCGTCTTTATCGGTGTAATTTTTGTTAATCCATTTACCGTGCGACTTGTTAAGCGCGCCGGTATAGACGACGCCGGAAGTATCGGAGCCACCTCTCGGTAGTGTCGTAACGTCGCCACTACTAATATCGAAGCCGAAATAGCCCTCAGCTACAACCCGTCTGCCTGACTGTAACGTCGGCACGACGTTTTTATGAATCGCCTGGACACTTTTATTGATACGGAGGTCGCCGCCCGAAAAACGAAGATCACTTGGTAAGTATACGGAATCAGTTAGCTCGGCAAATAAGCGGGCGCTAATATGTTCGCCGATCCATTTGAAGCCCTGGGGCCGTTGAGTCGGCGAAAGTAATTCATATGTTTCTGAGCAGATTTGGCTTAAAACGCGCTCTCCGAGCATTGAATAGGCTTTGAGGTTTTTTTCGATAAAAGCCTCTTGGTTCTCGGCTACGTCTAGTCGGTTACCCGAGTCGACTGCCTGTTCAAGCGCTTCTAGCAAGTCGGTGCCTTTGATACCATCGCAGCCGCCATTCGGATCTTTGCCGACAGCAGAAACTACCGCCACTCGGTGTGAAGGGTCGCTCATGAATATTTCGGCGGCACGCTCCGGCGCGTACATCGACGATCCACCCAGTTTTATAACGTATGACTCTGACATATTGATCCTAGCTTTTCTAATAAAAAAAGCCCTCGGCTGAACGGGCTGGACATAACCTATTTATAGTATACTATATGCACTTTTCGTGCAAGCATAGGGTGCTGGGTCTTATTGCTGTTATAATGCACACTTAAACTTGTCACATAGTCAGGAGATATAGGTGGAGCCGTCCAAAGCTCTCAAAAAATTCATAATTGTTTCTAACCGACTGCCGGTTAGTGTTTCGAGGCACGATGGGAAGTTAGTTTTTACCCCCAGTCCCGGTGGTTTAGCAACTGCGATGTCCTCGGTAGATACCGATAGTTCAGAGAGACTATGGATTGGCTGGCCAGGCATTAGTGCTGATGAGTTGCTGCCCGGCGACCGGGCTCGTATTATCCGTAAGTTACAAGATTATAATTGCTATCCGGTTTTCTTAACAAAAGCTCAGGTAACAAACTTTTATGAGGGTTATTCCAACGATACCATCTGGCCGATGTTCCATTACTTTCAGTCGTTAGCAAAATTTCACGCCGATTACTGGGAGGCATATAAAGAAGTAAACGCTCTCTTCAGTAAAGCAGTTACCAAACAGAGCGATCCGCAAGCCTCGATATGGGTACACGATTATCACCTTATGCTGTTGCCGGGTTTACTGCGAGATAATCTGCCAAATAGCGCGATTGGGTTCTTTTTGCATATCCCCTTTCCTTCCTATGAAATTTTTAGGTTATTGCCAAATCGGCGCGAACTTTTGCATGGTTTACTTGGTGCCGAACTGATAGGGTTTCATATTTATGATTATGCCCGCCACTTTTTGACGAGTACCCTCAGAATACTCGGCCTCGAAAATAACCACGGTTCAATAATTTTGGCGGATCGTGTCGTCAAAGTAGACGCTTTTCCAATTGGGATAGATTACGATAAGTTCAAGGTCACCACCGATGACCCCGAAACACTTGCCGAAGTAAAAATTCTGAAAGATCATTATCGTCACCAAAAAATAATACTTTCGGTAGATCGTCTGGATTATTCAAAAGGCATCTTGAAACGGCTAGAAGCATTTGAGTATTTTTTAAAAGAAAATCCCAAATACTGGAAGAAAGTCGTACTGGTAGTGATAGCGGTTCCGTCCCGTACCGAGGTAGAGACCTATAAGGACTTACGAGACAGTATTGAGCAAACCGTCAGCCGGATTAATGGTAAATTCGCGTCGGTTGACTGGACGCCTATATCGTATCAATTTCAAAACCTACCGTTTAAAGAACTTGTGGCGCTGTATTCGGTGGCTGACGTCGGACTGGTTACACCAACCCGTGACGGTATGAACTTAGTTGCTAAAGAGTTTGTGGCCAGCCATCAACGCCAGCCCGGCGTGTTGGTATTGAGCGAAATGACGGGTGCGATTGACGAACTGCCAGAAGCGCTCCGTGTGAACCCTAATGATACCGCCTCGATGGTGGCTGCCATAAAAACGGCTTTGGGCATGCCAAAATGGGACCAACATCAACGGTTAGCAATAATGCAGCGTCGACTGGCGCTTTATACGGTACAACGCTGGACGGCTGATTTTATGGAGCAGTTAAATAAGTCAAAAAGTGTCCAGGCCGAACATCGACATAAAGTTTTAAACGCTGATGTCCGGAAAAAGATTATCAAAGACTTCGTGGATGCTAAAAAACGGCTCGTAATTTTAGATTATGACGGCACCCTTCATGAGATGATAGCCAGCCAAGAACCGAGACACTCAGCACCTTCAATACCCTTGCGGCGGTTACTTCGCAAGCTAGCCGATCAACCCGGCACAAAAGTTTGTATTATGAGTGGTCGGCCGCGCAAAGTTTTAGAAACTTGGTTTGGCGATACCGATCTTGCGCTGGTGGCAGAACACGGCGCGTGGGTAAAAGACAAGGGCGAGTGGTCGCAGGCCCAGTTCTCTTTTCAGAAATATAAAAAGCCGCTGATGGTTATTTTAAAGCGGTTTAGCGAGCGTACACCAGGGGCAACGATTGAGGAAAAAGAATTTGGTCTGGTGTGGCATTACCGCAATGTAGTGCCTGAGCTAGCACATGGCCGTGCCGACAGCCTGACACACGAACTTAACCAAGCGATAGCTCGCACTGACCTCGGAGTGTACAGAGGGCATAAAATAATCGAAATTAAACCGCGCAGTATTAACAAAGGCTCGGCCTGTCTGGAAATACTAGCGATGCATCCGGCCGATTTTATTATAGCTATTGGCGATGACTATACCGATGAAGCCATGTTCGAAGGATTTCCCGAAGAAGCTTTTACAATTAAAGTTGGCCTTGGTAAAACCTACGCCAGCTATCAGGTGGCCAGTGTTGACCGCGTCCTGAGCCTACTCAATAAATTTAACGGGTAACATAGACAAAACATTCTAAAATGTTTTGTCTATAGAGGCAGTTGGTCGTAGGCTGCGTCTCCGGCGGCGATGACGGCTTGGGCATCCTTCATGGCTATATCAAGATTGGGCGCTCCCAGTACTACAGTAACTGATACGACATCTTTTGAGCTGCCATTGCTATGGACGTTGGCGAGCATAAAACAACGGCCAGCCTCGTCGGTATTGCCTACTTTAATTCCCAGCAGGTTTTGTTTATTGCTGACCGAGTTATAATTTTGGATGATACCCGCCACCGGTATGCTGGCCTCTGTTTGCTTGGCGATATCGCGCAACACCGGATCTTGCATATATACGAGTCCCAACTTAACCATATCGTTGGCGCTGCCGGTCGTAGAAGCCGAGAAGCCGCTGGCATCAGCGACCGATGTCTTTTGCAAACCGAGTTCATTTACCATTTTGTTGGCGTAGGCCGTGTATGCGTCCATTGAGCCAAAGGCCCAGATAACCAAACTGTCGGTAATGTTATTAGCCGAAGGCATCAGCATTGCTTGTAGTGCTTGGTACTGGCTAATTTTTTCGTCTGGCTCCACTAGTGCCACAGAGCCATCCTTACTTAGATAATTGTTATATAGAGCAACGTCTTCTTCTGTGAGTGTAATCATTGGCCCTTGCTCGCCTGGCGCTAATGGTTTTTCTTTTAAGACAGCCAACGCGGTAATTACTTTTGCGAGACTGGCAATCGGAACAGCTTTTATGTCGTCGTCAGAAACTGCCGTGATGCCCTCGCCCGCCACACCATAGGCTGACTGGCCGTACGTCGGCCACGGGAGGGGTGTCGTAATTTTAGGGGCTGGTGGGCTGCTTTGGCTTAGTGCTTCGACGCGGCCACCAGTAGGTTGAGGAGGTTGTATTGGGTACTGCTTTACCAAAAAGCCACCGCCACCAATAAGTAACGTCAGGCTAAACAGAGTTGTAAAAGCGCGTTTTTTTAGCTTACTCTTCTGGTATCCATGTTCAATAGTGTAAATGCCCACAGGAATACATTATAGCTTATTTATCGAATTTTACGACCCGCTAAAGGTTAGTTGCTTGTATTTCATAACACTCCGATTATCTCAGAGTGTTGCACTTACTTATTGAACTTAGGCACAGCTTCTCACACCCTATTATCCTAACTTTTTAATAACACACACTCAGTACACACTTTAATATATCGCTAAGGTGAGTGAGCAGATACACTGCTCCCGACGTCGGATATTTCAACTATTTGTGCGAGTGAATTTGAGCTTAAAGATGGTCTTTCAAGCCTGCATATTCGGGCTGCTTCAGGTGCGACTTAGGATCAATGCCTAATAGTGAGCAAACACGCTTGGTTGCCTGTCTGCGGGCAAAAGCAATACGTAACCCCCTAAGAGGAAGTTGTTCGTTAATGACTCTTTCATAAATATTCCCACCATCAACTACTCCAGTTATTTTGCCATGGTTAGGATTGGCGTGTGCGAATTCAGTCTCCTCGCCAAACCACTTAAGACGGGCTGACTCGTATTGAACGTAAGCCGTTGCTTCTGATCCAGATAAAATTGCAAGTCCCTCATCGGTGTAAATTTCGGGTATAAACGCATAAGTATCGCGCCATACATTATTGCCAATACCAGCAAAGTGTTCTTCGCTCATAACATGCTGGGCCGCTGGCTTTGTCATTAAAAAACAATATACCACATATAGTGGTATTAGCAAGTTATGGTTTCCGAGGACTAGATTCGAACCATGAATTACTGGCACCTAAATTTTAGCTTATACTATTCTGTGACCTCAATACCGCGCCAAAAGGCCACGTAGTTGCTGAAGTCTTTTCCTATAAGTTTCTTCGATAGCCAGGTAGCTTTTGGGTAGTACCAGCCAGCATTCTTCTGAACTGAACCATTTTTTTCTAGGTGATAGTAACTGGCCAGTCCTTTCCAATAACAAAACGAGCGAAGCTTGCTCTTATTTAAGTATTGTTTGTTGATGGACTCAGGCGGAAAGTAGTAGTTGCCCTCGATTTTTATGGCATCGTTACTCTCGGCTATTGTTTCTCCCCTCCAGATGGCCTTCATAATTTAATCTCCCGCATTTACTTAGCAACCTTTCTTTATTATGGCTGAGAGTTCTTGGGCGAGTTTGTCGTTTGACTTTAGTATGTAGCACATTTTTTGACCCATGCGTTGTTTGTCCACCAGCCCCACCAGCTCAAAACTGCGAAAATGTTGAGAGATTGCCGAAACAGTAACGTCTAGCCGCTCGGCAATGTCGCTGACGCACATTTGCTCACGCGTCATCAGTAATTTGAAGATTTTATAGCGTGTCTTGTCGCCGAGTAGTTGCATAGCAAAGATTAGGCGTTCCTCATCCTTGTTTATGGCTACAGTTTTACTTTGTTCGGCTAATTGCATCATAGTATTTTAGCAAGTACTTAAAGTTGCGTCAATTGCTCGGTAATAAAATATACTGTATTATTGGAGTCATTATGGTGATAATCTTACTATGTATTAATGTAATTGATTGAGGGGTAAGTACTATGTTAGCCGGAATTTTGTACGCAGTTGGTGGTCTTATAGAAGTAGTAATTGGTTTGCGTTTTATTTTAAGACTCTTAGGAGCTAGCCCGGACAGTAGTTTTGTGCAATGGGTATACAGCTGGAGTACGCCGTTGGTAACACCGTTTGCCGGTATTTTTGGCCAGAACGCTACCGTTGCCGGTCCTGGTGTAGCTGCGACCAGTGTGTTTGACTGGACAGCCCTGATTGCACTTATTATCTACGGTCTGATTATAGCTGCAATAACTAGAGTTACAGCTCGCCGCTAAAAGCCCTATCGTGATGAAATCGTCAGCGCGTAACTCAGTATGTTGACTACATTGTGGGCTAAACTGATAACATATCTGGAAAGAGCTCAGTCTAACTTGTGGTTTATACCTTCTTTGATGGTGTTTGCCAGTGTGTTGCTATCGTTTGCTTTGCTGGCACTCGATCATCGTTATCCCAGTCAAGATTTTTCTTGGTTATTTAGCGGCAGCCCAAGCGCTGCTCGCAGTTTATTGTCAACCATTGCGGGAGCGGTGATTACTGTTATATCTATCGCTTTTTCGCTGACAATCGTTGCTTTGCAACAAGCCTCGGTGCAGTTTAGTCCCAGGGTTATGCGAAACTTTACTAACGATAAAGGCAACCAACTGGTATTGGGCACCTATATATCAACCTTTCTATACTCACTGCTTATTCTAAGGGGTGTGCGCGATCCGGCAGACTCCAGCGAGGTTGGGTTTACACCAGCGATAGCTACGACAGTGGCGCTGGCTTTTGCTGTGGTTTGCGTCGCCTTGCTTATATATTTCATTAGTCATGTTGCTAATTCACTTCAAGCCATAACGATTATTCATCGGGTACATAGTGAATTAGATGAACAGATTGATAAATTATATCCAGAACCATTCTCTAAAGACACTCGGCCGGTGCGTCAACCGAGCGCCCGCGGTCAATCGGACAAAGATAAAATATCGGTATCAGCGCCCAAGGCAGGGTTTATTGTGAGAATTGATGAAGATAGCTTTCGGGAGCTAAATTTCAGTAAGTCCTCACGTCTGTATGTTTTGCCTAGTGTTGGTGAATTTGTAATTCGAGGACAAACGCTGGCTTATGTACATGGTTACACTAAACTTACTGATGAACGCAAGGATTGCATCTTAGCGGCAATAATTATCGGAGCCCAGCGGTCTATCAAGCAAGACCCGCTGTTTGCGATACGCCAGTTGGTTGACATTGCGCTCAAGGCGTTGTCTCCAGGAATTAATGACCCAACCACGGCAAGCTTTTGCATATATTATTTAGGAGATGCTATGGGTAGTTTGGCTCAAAGAACCATACCATCGCCAGTCAGAAGTATTCAGGACTCAAAAGCTTATGTGCATTTTAATAAACCCAATTGGTCAGATTTTATAGAAGCGTCTTTTTTCGAGATCCAATATGAAGCTCGAACCAATCCTGAAGTAACCAAAGTACTGCTCGAAACACTGTGTCGGCTGATTGACTTACTTCCATCGCGAGACCATGCAAATGCCTTGAAACCACTACTAAAAACTGCTCACGAACATCTCGCAGCCACATCTTTTGATAAACTTCACCGCCAGCAGCTCCAGGCTATCTTAACGGAGGCAGATGCAACTCTGAGTCGCATTGTAAAAACTAAGTAAAATGATAATTACTTAGTGGTAATTTACGGCTAGCAAGTTTATACTAACGTATTATGAACAATAAGCGACTTTATAGTGCGCTGTCTGCCGCCACCAGCCTGATCGGGATTGGTATGTTGCTAGGATATTCTTTAGCCAACGGCACCAGCAAAACACCGCTCTGGATCGGCGGACTTTTGATACTGCTCGGTGCAGTGACTTTGGGTATGACTATCAGCTCACGCAGCGTGACTGACATTGTAGAAAATAC
Source organism: Saccharimonadales bacterium (SeqCode) (assembly GCA_051005235.1). Lineage (GTDB taxonomy): Bacteria > Patescibacteriota > Saccharimonadia > Saccharimonadales > 2-12-FULL-41-12 > JALQXV01. The sequence continues at coordinate 25,572 of JBPCJO010000059.1, read as the reverse complement.
CAAAAAGAAGAAGTAACACCGAACAAAAAAGCTGTTAGGCTAATTACTTCTGGCACAGCTCGCAAAGTTTTCGCACTGTATTGGCATTACGAATAGTCACCGACTGATAAGTTTTGGTGCCGACAATTTTGCTATAGCGAGTGCGGCTGAATGTTTGGAGTCGGCATCTTTGCCCCACCAAACAGGTGCGTTTGCCAAGGCCTCTACTAATTCTTTGGCTGCGATTACCGCACAAACGACACGAAAACCAAATTGTTTTTCTATGGCTTCCTCGGCCTGTTTAATCAATGTCGATTTATCTGTCTCAGCTGTCTCGAAAATAACATTACCAGAATTTATATATGTATTTACATTATCAAATCGTATAGCTTCAAAGCATTTTTTCAGCTCCGTCATCGAAACCTTATTGTTGCCTCCGACATTTATCCCTCTGAGTAGCGCAACATATTTCATGAGCGATGAATACAGCCAGTCCAGCAACATGGCCGGCGTTTTCCGGATGAAAGCTGCGACCGCGCCCTTTCGATTCGGCGTTTTCTGGTCTCTGCTTGTTTGGCAGACTCGACCAAACATATCCACTCGTTGCGTGCCAGGGGTGTAATATCTTCCCATGCAGTTAGTGCGGCTGGCGTAGACGTCAGAGCGATTCGTAAATCGGTTGGCACTTTATGAACTGTGCCGTTAGATAAATCTTTATGGGTCATAGTTTGGCCTGAAGGTTTTCGTGCTTGTGGCGTTGTTCGCTCAAGGTAGCTAATAATCTATTAACGTGTAAGTTCGTCGGCAACATTTTTCCAGAACACTTTCCAATTGTCCGCTTCTTTTTCGCTTTGTACTAAAGTATGCGAGAGAACTAGTTTTGACTTTATATCATCACCCTCGACAGTTGCGGCAAACTTACTGCCGTCAGCAAAGTCGCAGCGCCAGTTGCTTCGGTTTGGCGTTTGAGTACTACGGGGCTTAAGCGGTTCGCGCCCATTCAGCTCATTACGTTTTTCAAACCATTCAACGACTCGTATAAAAACCTTACTGCGCGCCTGCGGCACAGTCTTTGAAACGGCTAATTCAAATAATCCATTAGCTAACTGACCCGGTACACGCTTACCTACATGTTGCTCGTATGCCACCGCAATACTCTGCGCCCACCAATCGTGACTCTTCAGCTTGCCATCAAGTTCGTTATGCAGTTTACGCACCAAGTCAATATGTGACAGCTGGCGTGAACCACTTTCATCAAGCTCTTTCACCCATTGCTGCCAAGATTTGTTTGTCGCTTTTTCGATCGATGCAGTATTTATAGGTTTAGTCATGTAAACAAAGTATATAACAAACTAACTCAAAAATTCTTGAAACCAACAATTTGCAAATTGCTCGTCAAAAAGATGTCGAGTTTACTCTTCGGGAAAATGGGATTTTCAAAAAATACGTTAGAATGTATATTATGTCTGGTATTTCAAAAAGTGGTGGTAGTAACGAAGCTCTAAACTTGATGGATAAGCCTCACCCTGCTCCTTTTAGCTGGTTGGTTGCGGACCGTAATAAAACTCAATTAGCTCATCGTTCGGCCTGTATGGTTCTGGACGATTTCATCAGTTTTGCTCAAGAAGCAAGCCAACCGCAAAAAAAAGATAGAAACAGTAAGGATATCCATAATGCTTTCTCGAAAGTTGCAATATTCTGCGAAAGGACTCCTGTAGCCCAAGAGTACGTACGCCGCGGATTTACAGCGTCCGATAGACCAGCAGACACCATTCCGCAATTAGCCATACCCGTGTTTACCGGCGCCGACCTGTTCAATCGTTTATTACTGGGAGAACTTGGTAATAGACAAGCCCGCAGAGTAAACAAGTTAGCTATCCGCGGCGTTGGAGAACACTCGCTGCGGTTAGCATGTGCTGCCATAGAAGCAGTGAATGCGGAGCACCCCGAGCTACTTCAGGCTGATGTTACCGACCAATTGCCACCTATCGGAACACCATTATTAGAATTGGGCGACCCTAAATTCATAGAAAGAATAGCTGGCATGGGAGACATACGGTAACCTGCTTACCTATTATTTTCAGTCGTAAATCTTAAGCAATTTATACAGTGTTACACTAGTAATCTACTGTATACTTTACGGTAGATTATGAATGACTTTCAAAGTAGATTGGCTGGATTATTTTCTGGAAGTTTTATGTGAATAAGCTACGCAGGCTACGAAGCTGCTTGAGCGCATTGGATTAGGACGAAGCACAAGGTACAGGAGAATAAGCTAAAGAGTACCTTTGTAAGCCGCGCAGTTAATCCTAAGACCGGAGTTATGCAACAAGCACTCTTCATTGATGATAACATTATCATTTCAGAGTATGAGCTGTTTTGAGAGTACTAAAAATTACTTTTGTACAAAACCCTGTTATAATATAATCATTATGACAGCAGCCACCCGCAAGAAGCCTGGGCCTAAACCCCGTACTGTAAAGACTCAGTCGATACCAGTAGCCTCAGATCTATCATTCTGGCAAAGATGGTCACTTCGGCGTCGCGAGAAGAAACTGGCCAAACAAAAAGCTAGTAAGCTTGCTACGAGGCAAGCAAAAACATTAGACGCAAAACAGCAGCGGGCAGAAGCTCAAGCCGAAAAGCAAGCTGTTAAGGCGGCTGCGGTAACTCAAGTAGAACAAGCAGTCGAAAAATCTCACAAGCGTCGTAGTCATCCCCTCGTTGTATTGCTCTTTTTAGCTTTAGTTATTGTCTTATCGGGCACTCTGGTCTGGCTATACCGGGGCCAGCAGATTACGGTAAAAAATAACGAGATTCTCAGACTCAAACAGCAGGCAGCTGCCTTTGCTGGCCAGCAAGCAGCCACCGAGGAAGCTAAACAAGCCGAAGCTGCTAAGTTCCAGACTGTAACTACTAAGGGCGTTACTCTGCGTTTACCAGTATCATGGCAGGAGCAGCCATCGCAATTTCCTAAAGAGGAAACAATTTTCGGCAACGAGGCGGTCAGTTTTCAGATTGTCACCAGTTCAAGCCGTAATTCGATTGAGCAATATATAGCGAAGGTAGACTATCTGTGGCAAATAGCTCCAGCCACCGATAACTCTATCGTTGTTAAGAATCAGAGTTTGCAGTGCGACCGCTTCGATACGATTGATAATAACCTCAGTTCCAAGCTGAGGGAGCATAATGGCTTCCACGTCTACTGCGATACAGATGGCGGCAAGCTTGTAGTCGCAGCCCTAGCCGCGCCCGAAAACTACGGACTCGGTGCCCAAAAGGTGTACTTCATTGTTACTATTAATGACGTCCAACAGATTAGCCTTAACGATATAAAAGGTTATATCGAGAGCGCTAAACTCGAATAGTAATTTCTTGCTAGATAATCTGTAAATATATGCTTTAGGCTAAGCATACTGGTCACGGACTCTAACGAAAAACATAACGCGGGTCGCGTTCGTGGGCGGCAAAAGATTTAACCGTTTTGTGAAACCATTTCATATACATCAAGCACCATCAGCATTATGAGATTTCGTGGGTACGTAATCACCGGTAGCACAATTAAGTGACATACCCACCAGCAAACGCTCGTCATTATTCCAGTCAACCTGTAGATTCTTCATCATCGGGTCAAGACCAAGCTGCCCCAGGCGCGCAATTGCTTTTGACCGTAATAATACATCGGGATCCAGCCAATCAGGCATCTTTGCCTCGGATGATCCACCGGATACCCAGCCGATTAGGCTGGAAGAATCAGTCGAATTTAGTCTGATTGAATCAACCACCCCACCTATAACCGCAAGTTGAGAGCCTTCGGTCGAGTAAACATGTGCCATATGGCCAATTCGGGCGGCAGTGTCGTAGATCGCGACTCCTATACACGCTCCTATTTCTCTCGTATATAAAACGTCTGATCCTTGACCCTTTTCCCAGTGGCCAGCCGCAACTCTAACAGTCCCGGCAATAGTTTGCTGGGATGCTCTCCTCTCGAATAGGGCTGAATTCATATGTTTATAGGACCTTTGTAATTATAAAAAAGAGGCACCTTATGTGCCTCTTTATGAAACTTACGGAAGACTTGCACCCACAGATGTAGCCTAGTAACTAAATAACTTAACTCTAACAATTGAACTATCAAACTTGTTTGGCTACATATACTTAATGTGCTGTTTCACTTGGTCTTCCCGATAATTAATTTAGCAAATGTGAAATAAGTAGTCAATAATTTTTTTAAAAATATTTTTGTAAAACCTGAATAACAGATAAGAAATATTGCAAAAAATACAATAATAAGCATTTTTGACATGGGAGTGCTAATTGTCGCGTTTATAAAGCCAATACTTCTTCTACATAAGCATAAGTGTAATACACAAAGTATATCTAGTCAGGTGATGACTTCAATAAATTGCCTTAGGTATTGCCTTAAATTAGGATCACACACATAGACATATGTACCTTGAATACTGCGGTTCATCAGAATTCTGTATGTTCTAAGAACTTGGTCTAGTAGCTCATCGTCAGTCAGCTTAATGTTTGATTCCAGCTGTTGCTTGTTGCGTTTTTTTGCGCCGCGATCAAAGTAATTTTGTCTATTTAAAATTATCTTGCGAGTGGCTGGGTCGTATTTGATATCATTACCAACAATTACCCCGCAATAGTTCAGGTCATAACCTTGTATGGTGTAAATACTGCCCACTTCATTTACTGAATTTGGTGAGCCAACCCAGTCGGATAAGGTAGAGTTCCACTTAAGATTTATACCATTAATTTTTATGTCGTAATAGTTCTTATCTCTCTTTGACTTCCAGTCCCAGGCAAAACCAGCTACCAATCTAGAAAGCCCCACTTCACTATTTTTATCTTTAATTGCAGCTACAAATTTTGCAAAGTCCTCATAAAGTTTAAATTCAAAATTTTCAAAGTATTGTTTTTTCTCTGGCGGCCTATTGTTCATGATTTCCCTGAGGTAATCTATGTAAAGCTCGCCACCTTTTGATCGCATTTGCGATCTCAGGATGTGCTCTCTAAACTGGTATCTACCAATGTCTTGCATTGTTATATGATTGGGCCGTACACGTTGATCGCCAAATACCATTACAACGTTTCTACTCTTTTTAATAATCCAATCAATCTCGGTGTGCGCTGCAGTATCATTAAATAAAGTATTATTTATCTCATCGACTCGCTCTCTGTTGGCTTTGTGTACTTCCTGGTTGCTGGCCTTTAGTAAATGCGCTTCATCCACAAAAGTAATATCATAGGTCTTTCCATTGCTACCGAATTCTATGGGTGATAGCACGTCTACGCTATTTTGCATGTTTGCTATGCCCTTAAATATCTTGCTGATACTACCTTTGAGAGACGGGCTAGGAATGACAAGAGCAAGGCTTTTATTTTTGAATCGGTTATTGAATGGCTCTTTAAAAAACAAATCAAAAGACTGGTCAGTAACTTCTTCTTCATGCGTCGTAGGGTTGTGATCTTGCAGGTCCCTTATAAGTTTTACTAAATACATGATTAGTATCGTTTTGCCGGTGCCTTCACTACCCCCTATTACTGAAATACTTTTCTGGTTGTACTTAAATGCTTCATCTAAGTCGGTGAGCACGTTATTAACCGCATCAATTTGACTCTCATTTAGTCTCTTGTATGGCGAGAATTTGAATAAGCCTGAGTTTTCGATTTCTGGAATTGTTTTATGAGCTATACCAAGCCTTAGTAGCTGACCCCAGGTATCTTCAAAATGCTTACGATATTCTTGGCGATTGTAGTACTCTCGATCAGCTATACCGTCGTTTTTATTTAGCATTGTGAATTTACCATCACCGCTAAACCACTGGATGAGCTGGGATTCAAGGTCTAATGCAACTGATTTGTTATAAGTTTCGTTAAATATCACGGAAAACCTATTCAACTGAACTTTTTTTTCATTTTTACTGTGTTGCAGCATTCTACTCTTAAGGTTTGTTGTTTCTCCTATGTAAATACTTGAATGGTCGTAGATTTGGTATACCACCGGCCAGTTGGTTTCTTTGTCTTCAAGGCCAAGAGTATCTATACCAAGCGAACTAAAATTATAAGTTTTTATGTTCGCATCATTCACTATGCAAGCTCGGTGTACTTCTTATGAGATCCACTAGTTTTTTCTATGGGATACTTTTTATCATTGCATTTCATCTTATCTGTAAAAGCAGCCGAAAGGTCGATGTCGGCTTTATTAGCAATTAGGAGTGTCCAATACAGGACGTCGGCTAGTTCTTCACCGAGTGCTTTATTATTTTTTATTAGCTCCTCGAGCTCTTTTTCGTTTTTCCATTGCACATGCTCCAGTGCTTCGGACGATTCTAAGTTAAGGGATATAAGCAGGTCTTTTAGATTATGGAACTGGTCCCAGTTACGATCATCGCAAAATTTACGAATAACTTTTTGTAATTCTTGGATATCACTCATGGCTTGATTATATCACCTATATACAGGTGTATTACTTCTATCTGGCGACTGGAGTATAGATTTGCATTAGGCTTGCTTTAATTCTTTAAAGCTGGCTTGCTCGGGCTCCTCTCTACGGTACTCGACAAAAGCAAGCAATGCTCGCTCTTGCTCTCCGTTCCTCGTACGCCGAACCTGCGGTTCGTATCCTTTCTCGCAAAGATATAAAAACACCCACGCTGTGGCGGGTGTTTTTATATGGCTCCCTCTACTGGCAGAGCTTCGCAACTTTAGTGTTACTACAGACGAAGTTCTACCGTTCGAGTCAAAAGAGAGTAAAATCATATTTAGTGAGACATTTTAAACCAGCATTATTATCAATTGCGATTTTAGCCATTCTATCTATTGGACTATTGATAATTAGCCGTATTAAGCATGAATCATACCTAGACTTTACTCATCTTGCTGAAGCTACTTCACTATTTACATCTGTAATAACTGCTAGCTTCGCATTCCTTTTGTATAAAAGATTTACAGGCAGCCAGCTTCTTGTCGACAAACAAACCAAAGAAGTATTAAATCTTTTAGAGTTCCTTTCCGACGTTCGTGTACATTTCCATTTCAAAGATCATGGAAAGCTAGTTATTAAAAATACTAAGATTGTTAATGCAACAATGACTGATATGAAACTCAATAACCTGGAAGTGCCATCACCAACACTGTTTAAGTTAACAAAGAAGAATTTAGCTAAATATAATTATTACGGAGCGGGGCATACTTTTGAAACTCAAGATATCCTCATAGGTGCAGCTCATTCCATTTATATGCCTATAAACATTAGCAAAATAATTGATGAAAATTTTAATTCAAATACACAGTGGTATCTTGCTAATTTCGATGAAGCCCAAAAGCACCCATATTTCAGTGTAGATTTTTCAGCAGATGAAAAGTTCTACGACCCTAAATATAAGAGTTATCTTATGAAGTATGTTGAAATTGATCCAAGAGTATTTAGTGATTCACTTTGCAAAGTTTTTGATGCAGCAATAATATGGATGAAGCGAAATAATACTGAAGTATACGGCAATCTTAATATTCAAATATGAATGAGCAATCAAGTTAAATAAAATAAGACCCCTAAATAAAAGGAATCAAAATGCTTATGGCTCCCGGGGTCGGATATCGCATGGCTACGCCCTGCTCCTTCCTGCGGTACTCGTCAAAACTAAGCAAGCTTTGTTTTGTCTCCGTTCCTCGTTCGCCGAACCTTCGGTTCGTACCCGCCCCAGACAATCAAGTGAGCCTGGCCACAACCTAAAGGTTGTAATCAGGCTCTTGGCTCCCGGGGTCGGATTAGAACTAAGTGCTTACACCACCTGATTTATAGGCTCGCTTTATCTTAACTTACATCTGTTATTTATAAAGCTTTTGTGAATATTTTATGGGTGCTATGTGATACAATAAAGTCATGAATGGCAGCAAAGTTATTAATGTAAATGAAGACAGTCCAGAGTTTCTACTTGATTTGGAGCGACGCATTAAACTTGCTAAAAATCCTAAAAATCGTATACCGCTCAGCATCGCCAAGAAAGATATTCTAAAAAAATATCAGGAGCTTGCTGGTGCAAAAATATAGTGTAAATCTTACAGAAGATGCTGAGAACGATATTGCCGAGTTAATGGCATTTTATGAAGAGCTAGTGGATGCTGAATCAGCAGTGAAGTTTTTCGATGAAGCTATGGAAACTGTTGCAAGCCTGCAAAACTTACCACGATCCAACGCTGTGTTTAAAGATGACCCAGATGTGCGTAAGATCCAGATGAAAAATCACAAAGTTGCAGTTGTATACATCGTAGAAGACGATCGTTTTGAGGTTATTGCCGTTCGCGCATATCACCAAATGCAAAACCCTACGCAGTACCAAGAATCGGTTAGGGAACGTATACGCAAACTGTACGGGCGTGCGTAACTAGTCTCTCACACTTTATACATGGGAAAAATACTGGCAATCGGCGATATTCACACCAAAATCTGGATTATTGAGAAAGTTGCTAAAGCCATTAAAGATTATGATCAGGTTATTTTCTGCGGTGATTATGCGGATGACTTTAGTGCTAGTCCGCAAGATTCTCTAGATACCTGGTATACCCTAAAAGATCTGCAAATTAAAAACCAAGGTAAAATCGAATTAGTTACAGGCAACCATGACTACATATATGTTAACGATACACCGTCATTGCAATCTGGCTACAACCCCATAACACGCGTTTTAATTGATTCCCCAGAAAACAAAGCTCTGAAAGAGTGGCTCATTGGTTTGCCTGTCAAAATAGAAATTGACGGTGTTGCTTATTCTCATGCGGGACTGGCCAATCAGTGGTCCGGAGTAGAAGACGTAAGTGGCCTGTGGAACGACACGAGCCCTATCTGGGCACGACCTAGTAACATTACATACAAGGATGTACCTCAAGTATTTGGGCATACTCCCTCCGAGACTTGTTATGAAGTTAAACGTGGAGTTTGGTGTATAGATACATTCTCTACGATGCCGGATGGCACCCCTTTTGGCGATGGATCGGTGTTGCAAGTTATTGATGGTAAGAAATTCTCTAAGCTGTATTTGGGATAAAATAAGATTATGTTCTTGGGATTGTGTAGATTTGTGTGTATTGGTCTAGGGAACGGGCCTGAATTAACTTCTCTGCTTTGTCTGGCTCCCGGGGTCGGATATCGCCCAGCTCATTTTAAAAAATGAGCTGGGCTCCTACCTGCGGTACTCGACAAAACTAAGCAAGCTTTGTTTTGTCTCCGTTCCTCGTTCGCCGAACCTTCGGTTCGTACCCGCCCCAGAAAATCAAAGAATTAAAAAGGCCAAATAAATCTGACCTACTTAATTCTTGGCTCCCGGGGTCGGATTCGAACCGACAACCTCGAAGTTAACAGCTTCTTGCTCCACCATTGAGCTACCCGGGATTGGTGAACTCACTTATTCTACCTAACAGATGTGATTCTGTAAACGTTCACTCTAGGCAGCTTCTAGCTTATGGAGGCGAGATTCATGGTTACGATATGTGGCCTCAGTGTGCGATAAGCGCGAATCGTTAGCCTCTAGGCGAACTAGGACTACCGGCATTTCGGCCACTTTCTTATCGATTCTATCGACACGTATAGTGAGCAGATCGACTTTCTTATCAAGCTTATCGACACGTATAGTGAGCTTAGCTACGCTCTTATCAAGTTTATCAACTCGTTCGGTTAGTTTATCAACTTTCTTATCAAGTTTATCGACTCTTACGGTTAGTTTATCAACTTTCTTATCAAGCTTATCGACTCTTACGGTGAGCTTATCGACTTTCTTATCAACTTCTTCAATATAACCAATAAGTCGAGTGAATTGATCGTTCATGTGGTCGACTAGTTTATCGAATTTGGCATCGATTTTCTTTTCGAATTCAGCAAAACGCCGATCAAGTGTGGTGTTCAGCGTTATATCTATATATTTTTTGTCCTCGGTGCTTAGCATTGCCATCCCCTGATTATATTTCTACTCTTATTAGCCTACACACCAAACATTAAATTTATATGAAATATTCAAAAAAAGTTTTGAGCGGATTATCTGTCGCGGTGCTGCTTGATGGCAGCATTGGTTTCGCGTTGTTGGTCGCGCTTTTTGAGGCTTTCGCGTTTATCGTAGTGTTTTTTGCCGGTGCCGGTCGAGATTCGGATTTTTATGTAGCGGCCTTGCGTCAGTAATTCGGTGGGGATAATGCTCTTGCCTTGTTTCTTTGCTTCGAGCAGGCCTTTAATTTCTCGGCTTTTTAAGAGCAGTTTACGACTGCGGGTTTGCTCGGTCTCGTCGAGTTTTACGCCGTTAAAGCCGGTGATGGTGGCGTTTAGTAGCCATAGTTCGTTGTTGCGGACGGTCACGTAGGCGCCGCGCAGGTGGCCGTGGCCTAAGCGCAGGGCTTTGGTTTCGGCGCCGGTTAAAACTAATCCGGCCATGATTGAGTCGCCCAGTTCGTAGTCAAAGCGGGCACGTTTATTGGTGATTCGTTTAACCGATGGTTTTTTGTTCTTCATCAGATGTATTAGTATGAGGCATATTGACTATTTTTACAATAGGTGCTATAATAGATGATTACCTTTTAATGAAACGTTGGTGTATAGGACTGTGTTGCAACCACAAACTAATTAGGCTCCTTAAGCCGGCGATTCTCCTCCGCTGCTTGCGAAACTTGGTCTTTGGCGACATTCCACATGCCTGGGTCGTTAGCAGTGACTTTACGCCAGTACCACCACTCGGCGCCCCAGGTATATATAGTTTTAATACCACTGGCTTTGCCATATTTAAAGCGGTCTTTTAGGCGCTCGGGGTTCATCGACTTGTTTTGTTCGGGGATAGAGGCGAGGTCGTTCATCATAAACTGGCCGGTGTCGGGTAGCCAGGCTTCCATCTGCAATTCGTGGATTATCAGTTTTTTGCCGGTTAGTATTTCGCCGCCGCCAGCTAACGAGCCGTAAAACCACGGCGGTAATGGGTACTCAAAATAGCGCTTGGTGATGGATTTATCCCAGACGCGCTTGTAGACTGATACACCAAACTCGTCGGGGCGCGGCTGGCCAAGCGGGTAACCGAGAGCGTTATTGCTGCGGGTAATAATTATCGGTTTAGTCGTGTCGACCGCGCGGACAAAGTTGTACTCACGGACTAAGCGCTCCCGGCTGTGGTCGGGGCAAATGCCAAACACATCGAGGAAGAACTCATTCTCAAGCTGATAGCTTTCTAGGGCTGGGCTGCCTTTATAGCGCTCCATAACTGTTTTCATAAAGACGTTAAGTTGGGGCTCCCATTCGGTCATCGGCTGAGTGGCGGCCCAGTCGGGCATGTGGCACTCGGGCCAGCGTGGTTGGCGAAGGCCGATTGCCAGACTCACCTTGCCGTCGGCGGCTTCGATCTGGCGGAACTGCCAATCGAGGTCGGTAAAGTCATAGACGCCTGGCGTTTTTTCTATTTCGTCCCAATAACTTACCAGTCTAAACTGGCGAAAGCCGACTTCGTCGATCATGGCTTGCAAGGTTTGCTTGGGGTCAAGCCCAAAATGACGGGCGTACGGCGCGATAAAAGTAGTGCCGATAATTAATGGCTCGTTTTTATAGCGTTGGGAGTACCACGCAGATAAGCCGTAGTTAAAGCCGGTAAAAAGAATCAGTAACGCTAGCAAACCAACTATCGCTTGGCGCCAACGGCGGACGCTTGGCCAATGCAAATTGACACGCCGGACAGGTGCCTTTGTAGCTTTGGAGGTAGTTTTTCTGGATTTAGCCATTATATTGTTAAACTGATCGTATATGCCCACTACAAAAAACAAACAAGCATTAACAGTTTCGCTTATAATACCAGCTTACAATGAGGCACGCCAGATCATCATGTGCCTAGACGCGGTTGCTGCCCAAACGGTACCACCAGAGGAAGTTATCGTCGTAGACAACAATTCGTCCGACGAAACCGTAAAATTGGCGCGCCAATACTCGTTTGTAACAGTTGTGACCGAACCAAAACAAGGCGTGTTGTGGGCACGGAACAGCGGCTTTGATGCTGCTAAAAATGCCATTATCTGCCGGATTGACGCCGATACTGTGTTGCCGCCCGACTGGATAGCCTACGTCAAACGATTTTACACCGACCCTACGCACACTGACCATACGTTAACCGGTGGCGCCTATTTTTATAATGTCCGCCTACCCCGTTTAAACGGTTGGGTCCAAGGTCAAATCGCCTTCCGCGCTAACCGTTTGTTGCTAGGACATTACATTACGTACGGGTCAAATATGGCGTTGCCGGCAAAGGTGTGGCGCGCCGTCCGGAATGAAGTGTGCACCACCCCGCATATTCACGAAGACTTAGATCTGGCGATTCACTTGCACCGGGCTGGCTATACCATTGACTACCGCGAAAACCTGCGCGTCGGCGTAAAAATGCGCCGCGTCCGCTCAAACCGGGCTGAACTCTGGGAAAATATGATGTGGTGGCCGCGCACGCTCCGCTGGCACGGCAAGAAAACCTGGATTTTTGGCTGGCTGGGAGCGGTTATATTGTATGTATTCTCGCCGGTGGTGAGCTTGATTGAGCAGGTCGCCCGGATTATTCGCGCTAAACCGTTAGACGAATAGTTTTTTAGAAGTCAATGCCGGGGTTAGCCAGATATTTTTCGTCGAAGTGATGTTTGATCTTAGTCATATCGGTAACAATATCGGCGCGGTCGAGCAGTTTTTTTGGGAAGTTCCGGCCGGTTAAACACAAGCTGGTCTGTGGCGAGCGCGCGTCCAGAAGCTTCTCCATATCTTTAACCGTGAGTAGTCCGTCGTGGACGGCGTTATTGATCTCATCACAGATGACCAGTTGGTATTCTCCGCTGCTAGCTGCCACGATTGCCTCGGCTAAGGTCTCTTTGGCGGCGATTTTGTGCTGCAGCGGCGTAATGTTCTGCGAGCTGAGGTCGCCGGCGTCGTAAAAACCTTTGCCACCCTTGTAGAAATAGAGTTGGTCTTTGTAGAGAGGTTGAATATCCCTTATGAAAACGTGTTCACTGACACCCCAGTATTTAATAAACTGAATAAAAGCCACATTCCAACGGTTGCCGAGCGCCCGGGCCATCAGGCCGAGGCTGGCGCTGGTCTTGCCTTTGCCCTCGCCGGTGTATACCAGAACGACCGAGTCTTTCGTTTTGTAGTCCTCAAAAGCCATAGGTACAGCTTACAAGATAAATGCGCGTTATAACTAGTATGTTTTAGATTGCAGAAAGGTGAATAGTCTGGCGACAGGTCTAAAATTGAGTATTTTGAAAGTATGAATTGAGTTCATACTTTCAACTAATCAAAGTATGAACCAACGGCATACTGGGTTCATACTTTCAAAATGTAGTATTTTAGCATTGATGTAGCGCGACCAGAGGACTCGAGCCTTGACCCTGCTCTACCAGAGGTGATATACTCGCAGGAGATGACAAGAACCGCCGCCGTAAAGACGACGAATAAAGAGCAAAAGACGCGCGCCGCAAAGCGCGCTTTTATTGTGTCGTTGTTTGATTTGAGCTGGCGGTTACTGGGCGCGATGTTGTTACCGATATTCCTCGGCCTCTACATTGATTCGCTAAGGGGTGGCGACGGCCAGGCCTTTGCGCTGGCTGGTTTTGCGATTGGTATGGTCTGTGGAGCGCTGGTAATGCGTGGTGTGGTTAAAAGAATCGGCCGCAACGGCGGTGATCTATAATGAACCTGCTCCGATTTGCCGCCGAGGACGGACCACATATCGCGATTGCGCCTGACACCTTATTTACTATTGGCGGCTTTCCGATCACCAACTCTATGTTGTACGGCTGGCTGTGTGCCATTTTACTGATCTGGGTATTTATAGCTGCCCGCAAACGCATCAAACTTGGCGGCACCAAAGGTCCGGCAGCCCTGGTTGAAGCTGGTGTGGAGTTCATTATCAATCTGTTACAGCAAACACTTGGCGACCGTCGTAAAGCCCTGCAGTATGGTCCGATTTTTGTTACTTTGTTCTTTTTTATCATGCTAAACAACTGGTTAGGTTTGTTGCCGGGGATTGGGCCAGCCATAGAATATAATGGTACGCCGTTGCTGCGAGCTTTTACGGCTGACTTGAACGCAACCTTCGCGATGGCGCTGTTTGGCATGATCTTAGTGCAAGTCATCGCGATCCGCGAATCCGGGCCGAAGAACCACCTTAAGCATTACTTTCCGATGAGTCCATTGAATCCGCTTACCTACCTGGTTGGCGCGTTTGAAATCTTTACCGAGTTGACGCGGTTGATAAGCCTGGGGCTGCGTCTTTTCTTGAATATCGCAATTGGCGAAGTGCTGATCTCGGTGGCTTCGTTTCTGGGTGGCCCGGCAGCTTCGTTGGCCAGCCTACCGTTTACCTTGCTCGAAATTTTTGTTGGTGCGCTGCAAGCCTATATTTTTGTAGTTTTGTGCGCGGCGTATTTGTCGGCGACCACCACCGCCCATGGCGGCGATGAGCATGAGGAGGCGCCTCAAGTGTAAACGCCAGCCCCATCACCAGCTGTTATCAGAAGTATAAATAGATTAAGATAGGTATATAAAAGGAGTTTTTATGGAATTATTTGCAGAAGCAGTAGATACGGCAGTTATTGCCAAAGGTATTATTATCGGCCTGGGCGGCCTCGGGCCAGCCATCGCGCTTGGTCTGATGGGTTCAGCCTACATGAGCGCGGTTAGCCGCAACCCAGAGTCGGCCAAATTTTTGAGCACCTTGTTCATTTTCGTCGGTATGGCTGAGTTCTTTGGTATTGTCGCAATTGGAGCATTCTTTATTGTCAAATAAGGGAGACTCTAAATGTTAAATACACTTGTAACTAGATTTGGAGCAGAAGAAGCAGAAGCTTCTGGATTCGCGGCGCTCGGCTTTGACCCGAAAGCCTTTATTATCCAGCTAATTACTTTCTTGTTGGTATTTTATGTGCTTCGTCGTTTTGTCTTTCAACGGATAGTCGATATGCTCGAAAAGCGCCGTCTAACGATCGAGGAAGGCGTCAACCTAACCAGCAAACTTTCCGAAGAAAAGGTTAAACTCGACGCCGAAATCATCAAGATTCGCAAAAAAGCCCGCGAAGAAGCCGATGAGATTATCGCTGCCACACATCAGCAAACCAAAGACATGATTAAGCAAGCCGAAGAAGCCGCCGAGACTAAGTCAAAGGCAATTGTCGAAACTGCCCATAAGAAAATCGAAGACGAGACTGCCCGCGCCCGCCGCAACCTCGAAAAAGAGATGGTTGAACTAGTGATCGAAGCAACCGAAGCAGTCACCCGCGAAAAGCTTGATGCTAAAAAAGATAACGCCCTGATTAACCAAGCGTTAAAGGGTCAGGCGTAAAACCATTATGCAGCGCAACTACTCACGAGCTAAATTAGTCCAGTACATCGTCGATTCGTTAGAGTCGGGCGCTGCTAGCAAGACGTTAGCCCAGAGTGTTGCTGCCTATTTGATCGATGCCGGTAAAGCGGCCGATCTTAACTCGGTAATGCGCGATGCCCAAGAGTTACGTGCTCAGCAGTCGGGTGTGGTTGAGCTGGACGTGCGGAGTGCTCATACACTTGATGCAGCGCAAGTTCAACAGATCGAAGCGGTCGCTCGCAAACAGTACCCTACTGCCAGGCGCGTAACACTAAACCAGATCCATGACGACTCGGTCGTGGCGGGCGCTAACCTGTCATTTCCGCACGCTACCTTTGACCTGACCGTCCGTGCCAAATTAAACCAATTACGAGAAGGAATAACACATTCATGAGTGACATTAGCATTAAAGAATTATCAGCTGATATCCGTAAGGCTATCAGCAACTTAAAAGATCAGCCCGAAATTACCGATACCGGCGTCGTAACGCGCGTTGGTGATGGTGTGGTCTGGATCTATGGTTTGCGCGACGCCGGCTTTAACGAAGTGCTCGAGATCGAAGACGTCTCTGGGCAGACCGTTTCGGCTTTTGCCTTAAACCTCGGCGAAAACGAAATCGGTGCCGTCCTGTTGGGCAGCGATCTCGGTATTAAAGCCGGTGCAAAAGTCACTCTCACCGGCCGTAGTATCGAAATTCCAGTCGGTCCCGAGATGATCGGTCGGGTCGTTAATCCGCTTGGCGAACCGCTCGACGACAAAGGCCCGATTAAGGCTAAGTTGCACAATCCAATCGAACAAACCGCTCCCGGCGTGCTAGACCGCAAAAGTGTCCATGAACCCCTGATGACTGGTATTGCCGCCATCGACACGATGGTTCCAATTGGCCGTGGCCAGCGCGAATTGATCATTGGTGACCGTCAAACCGGCAAAACCGCTGTTGCCCTCGATACTATGATCAACCAGCATCGTCAAAACACCGGTATTATTAACATCTACGTCGCTATTGGCCAAAAAGCTTCTAAAGTTGCCCGTTTGATTGACCGCCTCAACCGTGAGGGCGTTATGGAGCAATCCATCGTTGTGTCTACCTCTGCTGCTGAACCAGCCTCGATGCTCTACTTGGCTCCGTACGCCGGTACTGCCATCGGCGAATACTTCCGCGACAACGGCCAACACGCCTTAATCATCTTTGATGACCTGACAAAGCACGCCAACGCCTATCGCCAGATGAGTTTATTGCTGCGTCGCCCACCCGGCCGCGAAGCCTTTCCGGGCGATGTGTTTTACTTGCACTCCCGTCTGCTCGAACGCTCCGCCAAATTATCCGACGCCCGTGGTGCCGGCAGCTTGACTGCCCTGCCAATCATCGAAACCCAGGCCGGTGACGTGTCCGGTTATATTCCAACCAACGTCATCTCGATTACCGATGGTCAGATCTTCCTCGAAACAAACTTGTTTTACCAAGGTATTCGCCCGGCTATCGCCGTCGGTACCTCAGTATCTCGTGTTGGTGGCTCTGCCCAAACCAAAGCCGTTAAGAGTGTCGCCGGTAGCTTACGGTTGAACTTGGCTCAGTTCCGCGAACTGGCTGCGTTTGCCCAGTTCTCGACCGATTTGGACGCCGATACCAAACACCGGATTGATCGAGGCCAGCGTTTGACTGAACTGTTGAAGCAGCCGCAGTACTCGCCGTACTCTGTCTGGGAGCAAACTTCCCTATTAATGGCTGCTACCAATGGCGTATTCGACAAAGTGCCTATCAAAGACGTCCGGGCCGTCGCTGCCGCGATGTTTGCTGAGCTCAAGCGCAACCATGCTAAGTTGATCGAGAAATTAAACGAAGGCGACAAACCGTCTGACGATGTTAAATCTAAGATTTTAGAAGTAGCCGGTAAGCTCGCAAAAGAGTATGAGGAAGAAAAGTAAGGTGTATTCTCTTAAGATTTGGTTTTGTACTTTGCTAATCAGTACTATACCTCGGGTTCATGAAAATTTAATGAAACCCAGGTATAGTAACAACAATGCTGCGTTAGAGGTAAACCGTGGCTAATACAACCGCCCTTAAACGCAGAATCGGCAGCGTAAAAAATACGCGCCAGATCACCAAGGCTATGGAGCTGGTGGCAGCCAGCAAGATGCGCCGCGCCCAAGAACAAGCCGTCGCGTCACGCCCCTATCGGGTAGCAGCCCACGACATTTTGACTCGATTGAGCGACGTGTCTGACGTTAAAACACATCCTTTGTTTGTACGCCGTACGGTTGATAGTAGATTAACAATCATTATTACCAGCGATACCGGTTTAGCAGGTGCTTATGACTCAAATGTCCTCAAAAAACTGACCGGTATTTTAACCTAAGACGCTAAAACAAAGGTTAAAGATCAAGTTATCGCCATCGGTAAAAAAGGCTCTCAGTTTGTATCACGGCTAGAAAACGTTGATCTGGTGGCAGCCTACCCCATCTTTACTGGCCAACCAAAAGGTTCTGATTTGCGCCCGATTATCGAAGCGATCTTTAAGAAGTACGAAACCGGAGAAGTCGACGCCGTCACGATTATCTATACCGAATTTCACTCGAGGATCCGTCAAGAAGTCACGGCGCTAGAAATACTGCCGGCCCGTCCTGAAGCCAGCGAACATACCCTTTCTGAGCTCGAAGTGGCTATCTTTGAACCGTCCATCGAGTCGGTTGTCGAAAGTGTGGTGGCGCGTTTGATGGAAGTCCAGTTGTGGCAGGCTGTCCTCGAGAGTCTGGCGAGCGAGCACTCCATGCGCATGGTAGCCATGAAAAACGCCAGCGACAACGCTAACGACATTATCGACGACCTGACACTGGCCTATAACACCGCCCGCCAGGCAGACATTACCCAGCAAATCGCCGAAATCGTCGGCGGCGCGGAGGCGGTAAACGGATGAGTAATATATATGAAGGGTTACCTCCCACAGATGCGGCAGAACTTTTGCTAGGAAGATTCGAAAAAAAACAGACTCACCTATACCGAGGAATCCCAGAAGGTGTATTTATTAATCGAGGCGAGTTGGACTCTCTCCGAATGACAGCATCGGCAATAAGGTTTGACGCTATGACTCCAGGTAAATTTGAGCATATTGAAGATGAAGTATATGGAAATATAGACGGTAACCCTGTAGATAGCATGGCTGCAATTCATGAAGAAGAACACTCATCCTATCTGTTTATAGGATTTAAAGGATTGCAGCGCGTAGTTATGGCAGATTTAACAGGAGAATACCAATTAGCAATTGAAGAAAGATTAGGAGAACTATAATGACAGAAGCAGTAAAGAATAAAGTAACCGGAACGGTTACGCAGGTCGTGGGTGTGGTGATAGACGCCGAGTTTGAAAACGGCAAATTGCCAGCGATTTACGACGCGTTAGAAGTAAACATTAAAGACCGTAAGCTTTTGCTCGAAGTCGCTCAACACCTCAGCGAGACAAGCGTGCGGGCGATTGCCCTCGGTGGTACCGACGGCTTAAAGCGTGGCACCGACGTGGTGGCAACAGGTGCGCCGATTAGTGTGCCAATCGGTAACCAAACGCTTGGACGGATGTTTAACGTCGTCGGTGAGCCGATCGACAATAAGCCAGACAAGTTTTCACAGCGGGCGCCGATTCATCGTGACCCGCCTGCCCTGTCGGAGCAGTCTGGCAAGATCGAGATTCTCGAAACCGGTATTAAGGTTATCGATCTAATCGCGCCTATGGCAAAGGGTGGTAAAGTTGGCCTCTTTGGTGGCGCTGGCGTTGGTAAAACCGTCCTTATCCAGGAGTTAATTAACAATATTGCGAAGTTCCACAGTGGCCAATCGGTGTTTGCCGGGGTTGGTGAACGTACCCGTGAAGGCAACGACCTCTACTACGAAATGGAAGACTCGGGCGTGCTTGATAAAACCTCCCTCGTCTTTGGGCAGATGAATGAACCGCCGGGTGCCCGTTTACGCGTCGCATTGAGTGGATTAACAATTGCCGAAGGCTTTCGTGACGAAGGTAAAGACGTTCTGCTATTTATCGATAACATCTTTCGTTTTACCCAAGCTGGCTCAGAAGTGTCGGCTTTGCTTGGCCGTTTGCCATCGGCAGTCGGTTACCAGCCTAACTTGGCACAAGAGATGGGCCAGCTCCAAGAACGTATTACGTCGACTAATAAGGGCTCCGTTACATCGGTGCAGGCTGTCTACGTTCCGGCTGACGACTTGACTGACCCGGCACCGGCTACCACTTTTGCGCACCTTGACTCAACCATAGTGTTGAACCGGGCGCTCACCGAGCTTGGTTTGTACCCGGCAGTTGACCCGCTAGACAGCTCCTCAACCCTAATGGATCCTGAAATCGTCGGTGAAGAACATTACCGCGTCGCCCGCGAGGTGCAACGCATCCTGCAACGCTACAAGGACCTACAAGACATTATCGCCATTTTAGGCATGGAAGAGCTGTCTGACGAAGACAAGCAGACGGTGGCCCGTGCGCGCCGCTTACAGCGCCTTTTGACTCAACCCTTCTTTGTGGCTGAACAGTTTACCGGCAATGTCGGCCAGTATGTGTCGCTCAAACAAACAATTGCCGACTTTGCAGAAGTGATTGATGGTAAACACGACGATAAGCCAGAATCCGCCTTTTACATGCTCGGCTCACTTAAAGACATGAAAAAGTCTGCTAGTTCTGATAAATCAGATAAAAGTGATAAAACTGCGAAGCCTGCTAAGAAGTAAATATTGACATGTGTACACAAGCCTGTGTACACTAAAAACAGTATGATGAAGAATATTACCCTATCGGCTCAAGCAGACAAAATTGAAACCCTCCGGGATTTGGCCCGTCGCGAAAATAAAACGGTCAACCAGCTGTTTCGTGAGTGGTTAGACAGTTCGGTTGCTAAAAAAGAGTCCAAACAACGAACTAAAGATCTTAAAGTGTTCAAAGAATCCGTTAAACGGATTGACTACGTTAAACTTGATCGAAAATATACACGCGAAGAGATGAACCAGCGCTAACTTATGGCAGATGTTGTTTTTCTTGATACTAATATAATTGTGTATGCCTATGACAGGCACGATAAACGTAAACATGAGAGAGCCAAAAAATTAATTTTTGAGGAACTTAGTGACCAAAAAATGGTCATTAGTTCTCAGGTTGTTGGTGAATTTTGTAACGTTATGCTTACTAAGAAAGGTGTAATTATAGAAGATAATGACCTGCAAACAGTATTACAAGATGTTTTGCAAGCTAAGCTAGCGCATTTGCCATCAATTGAATTTTATGAGCGTGCTGCCCAGCTTTTTGCTAATGCCTCGATCAGCTTCTACGACGCGCTAATCGTGCAGGCAGCACTAGACCTAAATTGTGATGTACTTTACAGCGCAGACCTCCAAGATGGCCAAAAATTTGGTAAACTACAGATAGTAAACCCGTTTAAGGAGCAATCCAAATGATTCATTTAAATCTTATTACGCTGTCTGGGCGGCATCTTGACCAAGAAATCTATGAGCTGATGGTGCCGACGACCGCCGGTACGATTGCGATCAACCAAGGCCACGCCCCGCTGCTCGGTGCGGTTGCCCCGGGTATTTTAAGTATCCGCCACAAACAAAGCGACAGCGATGCTAGCCGCGAACAAGTTGGTGTTTACAATGGTACGGTTGAAGTGCTAAACAACACAATTAGCCTCTTAGTCGATGAAATTGATACGCCGGACAATGTCGTAGAACACGACGCTCAAGCAGCCCTCAAGCGCGCTCAGGAGCTTAAAGCCAAGGCCGGTGATGCCGTGTCGTTAGCCGACGCACAGACGATGATGGATCGCCAAGCAGTGCGCTTGCAGCTGGCCGGGCTCAAAAAATCTAGTAAAAAGCGGTATTGATCTCATATTTCATATTTTCTTTCCACAGGACTTCCGTCGAGATCAAGAAGTTCTGACTTATCTGATATGATAATTGCATGGAGATGTTAAGAAGTTTTGAGTATCGTCCGAACTTTGACATTGTTCTTGAGACCTTGAAGCGTTTTGATGTGGAACTACCAGAACACATTGCGATCGTACGATTTGAAGTCATAACGCCCGACTCTTTTACGTGGCGTTTATTAATTGGAAATAGTGTTTACTATTTATATGCTGAAGACTACGTACCGGGACTTGGTCACGTTGAGTCAATATTCGATCAATATATCGAAAATGCTAACTGGAGCTTCGTCAAGCCAAAAATTACACTAAAGTTTGAAGATGCCACACCCGTTCAAGGTGCAACGACATATCAGGAACCTGACAATTCCGACGAGATGATGCAATATGCGGTAGATTCTGGTCATGACCTTGTATTCTTAGCACGTAGTATCGAAGACGCCGAATACGCGCAATTTTCAGACTCAGCACCACGTGGCTTTACCCCGGGCAGTTAGTAACATGGTTTTAACTTCGTGCACTAAGCTGCACCAAATCGGTTATGCTTCGCGGTAGAATCAGGAAGTTTGGTATTAAAAAGAGCTTTAATTTACTAGCAGAGAATACTGAGGATGTCCCAAATAGAGTCAGGTTTGCTGTTATGAGAGCGAATGATGCTAATTTGGTCGGCGATTACATACGGTCAATGTAAGTATGAGCGAA
The DNA here is from genome assembly GCA_051005235.1 of Saccharimonadales bacterium (SeqCode). Lineage (GTDB taxonomy): Bacteria > Patescibacteriota > Saccharimonadia > Saccharimonadales > 2-12-FULL-41-12 > JALQXV01. The sequence goes on along the minus strand of JBPCJO010000059.1, from coordinate 3,605 downwards.
GTCAAATACCTGAACTACACTAATTTACAACAGTAGATTTACGCCTATTTGCTACGATATTAAGGCATGGCAAAGTTCAAAGTTATTATTCCAGCTGGGCTAAAGCCCTTCCCTGCACTGTATGAAATATCAGCTGCCGATTTACTTACCGATTATTTCAAAGCAGATGTTGAGTTTATTCTAAGATCAAACCAGAAAACGCCAGATTTTTTGATTCAAGGCGACAGATGGGAACTAAAGAGCCCAACTGGTACTGGCAAGAATAATATAGAACGTCAGTTACAAACCGGACTAAAGCAGTCGAAAAACATTATTTTTGATGCGCGTAGATCTAAAATTCATATCACTAAAATTAGAAACGAATTAAATCACCAATTTAAACTCGCAAAGAGTATTAACCGTCTCATCTTAATCGAGAAAAATAAAGTAATTGTTGAACTCACAAGATAGCTTTGATATACTATAGGCATTGAAGGCTCGGCAGCGTTGGATTACGCAGGTTCTGAACCTTCTTTTTTAATATGCCAACTCAGTAACCTTGCTGATAATAAAATAGTTCTAACTTCGTCCATCAAGCTGCACCGAACAATACGCTCTCTCACAATAACGCCATCTGACATTTACCAAGCTGGCTTTCACTACCGAAAGGAAGTATAAATCGGCTTATTAAGCTTCTGGTGTCACGGAAGGCGCGAATAAGTTTTTTAAGTTATTAACTTCTGACAGAGCACCACTTATTTTTTCGATGGCGCTGGCGGCACCCGCAAACGCCGCTTGGGCGATAAGGCCGCGAAGCTGATAGTCGGTGAGCACTAAATTACCCCGCTCGTCTTTGGCGATATCCGAATTGGCAAGTACCGATATGTATATTTGTCGCGAAGCATCTTTGACAGCCAGTTGCAGCGCTGGATTATGGACTTCGACCCAGGCTAGAATCATGCCCGCCCGCACCTCGGTCATCTCGGGAGGCGAGATAGCCGTTACTTCTGGCAGCACTTTGACCAGTTGTTCGGCTTCATGTGGTGATAGTCCGGAATTCTCCATATATAGCGTCTTTACATTTATATACTACTATATGTAGCGTGTTCTTGATAATTTTTAGCAAGAGGCCTATTATTGTTTAGTAATCTATATAAAATTAAAAGAAGTACCCTATATAAGAGATAATCTATGACTAGTGAAAGTTTTATACCTATGTATGATATGGATGAAAAATTTGAAGAAGTAAATAAAATGATTACCATTGCGCCGGAAGGCCTTGGCTACGGCAAAGGGCAGATCTCTGTCCAGAATCGTATTAATGACCCTAGCGATCCGCTTACCGAAGAAGTAACTGCCCAAGTAGCAGAAATTATTGACCCGGCCGACCATATGCAGCGGATTGATGATGCCTCTGACGGCTGTCCTGACGGACGTAAAACTAAACGTTTGTTAGTCGACGGTAAAATCCTCGAAAAAGCTGCTAATCGGATGAAAGTATTTGGCGGCGGCCTTACCATGGGTGTAGCCGGCTTGGCCGGAACGGGTAAAGTAGCCAACGAAAGCCTCACCGACGTATATGGCGAGAGTCAGTCTATGTTCCAGCGTAACGGTCGTGATTACGGCGCGCACTCTGCCGATCATGCCCATGGAGAAAACTGCGGATGTGGCGCCATCGACTCAGCCCCGGAGATCTGGAATTCAGCAGTTGAATTTCGTACCCAAATTACCGACTCGATTATGGCTATTGCTGCAAGCCAGGACGAAGCCATTAGTTTACGCGACCGGATTGACGCTGTTTACGAGAATATCACTGAATTTAATGACTACCAAAATATCAATGTCGAAACCTATAGCGGCCGAAAAGTTATGGAAAACATTGCCGATAACGGTAAGGTGATAGCCGAACTAACTGGTGAGCATAAAGAAGTGCGCGTAGTGGTTAATGTCGATATCGAAGATCATACGTTTAATCAGGCGATTGTTCGTGACTCGACCAATGACGAAGCCCAAGTATTTGCAATTGATGTACCTCGAATGCGCAGTATCGCTACGATGTTTGAGTCAGAAGAAGACCGGACGAACGCCCTGCTCTCGATGTTTATTTACTCGTTTGCAACTGCCGCAACGCTTACCAAGGGTGACCTGCCGGTTGATTTTGTATATCGCGACAGTCATGTGGTTGATTTTTCAGCCCACGAATTTGCCGCTCTGCAAGCCTAGGCTTCACCGAGTAAATCAGCTTCAAATTCAGCAATGCCCGTCATATCCGGCGGGTATTTTGCTATATCCGGAAATTCGAGGTTAAGCACTTTTTTCCAGACTACTTGAACCAATGCTTGCATCTGTTCAATTTCTTGGTTGCTCGGCTGGTAATCTCGTATTAAGTCTTTGCCAGTTTCGGCTTCTAAATAGACCATTTGACAGTCAATATCGGTGACATTTGTAAACGACGGGTGCTGTTTAAGGAGCAGTGCATAAAAAATCAGTTGATACTTATGTCGCCAGGCCTTAATTGCCTTAGTTTGGTCACGAGTGGTAAAGCTGGCCAGAGGTTGGCCGGTCTTGTAGTCGGCAATAACCACGCTGTTGCCGCTCCCATCAATCCGGTCGATGGTACCGCTTAGGCAGGCTTCTTGTATGCGTATATCCCTCATTTGCTGTTCGGCCAAGCTGCCCTTTGGCAGCCTATAGTTTTCTGCCTCAAACAGCTTTCGCAGCGTGTCTTGTCCATGCAAAAGATATTTTTCATAATCAGTTGGCAATAGATGCTCAAAACGGAGGGCCCGCTCGTATTCTTGCAAGATTGGTTCGACAGCAAATTTATCTTGGTTAGTCAGTTTTTGGGCAAACTGCATGGCGGAGTGCATGGCGTTGCCAAAGCCCATGTGTTCGGTTTTTGCGGTTGGCAAGCGTAAGATGTGGCGCTCTAAAAAGACTTGGGGACCGGCCTTGGCGACATCGAGGAACGTCAGTAGATGAGTGGCGCTTAAATTGTAGTTTGTCAGCCTGCCGCGCAGCAGAGTTTTCTCGTCCTTGCTATTGAGGCGCGGCCAGCGCAAGTTTTCCTCTAGAATTGTAACAACAGACACTTCGGTTTGCTGGCTGACGGTCGCTTCGGGGATAGCTTGGCGAATAAAGGGTGTTGCCAATATGTCTTTACCGGAAGAGTCAAACTGGTAGGAGGTTACGAACAAGGAGTGTTTAGCGCGGGTGGCGGCTACATAGAGCAAGCGTATGTAATCGTCTTCGTGCTCACCTGGTGGTTGCAGTGGTAAGTTGGCGGGCGGTTTGCGACCGGCGATGCGCGGCTTCCAGGCGTCTTCGACGGCATCAACAATAAAGACCTGGTCAAATTCGAGACCTTTGGCTTTGTGCACGGTATAAAGCTCCACTGAGCGGCCCTCAATCACGAATGGTGATTCGTCGGTAATACCCCTGTTGTTTTGTTGGTTTATACTAATAAACGCGATAAAATCAGTTAGCGAAACAGCGGTATCATCAGTGGTGTGGCTAAACTCGGTGACGAGATCGCGTAGCATCCTAATGGCCGATAAGCCATGCAAGTAATCGTTGGTTATCTCGCCTTTTTGGATATAGTAATCGTGCAAGGGGCTGGTCATGTG
>JBPCJO010000058.1:0-3194 GCA_051005235.1 Saccharimonadales bacterium (SeqCode) | reverse complement strand
ACGATTACCCTCGCTATCGTAGAGTCCACGAAATGTCACTTGCTTTAGCATGGTTTCAAGTGCGTCCAGATTATGGGTTTTCACCAGGGTCAACTCATCTTTCACTGTTTAAAGTATACACTCGGGGCGTGAGTGACCACAACTCTCAACTTTATGCTATGGTTTTTTCCCAACAACTCCTTCTAAGGACTATACCTGCGTTTCATTAAATTTTAATGAAACGCAGGTATAGTAACGAATAGCAACGTACTGTATCTCATAATTAAACGCTCATGCTTGTTGTTTTAGTTGCCAGCACGTTACAATAATTATGAAATATGAAAGAAGGACGTGGCATTTTTTTAGTTATTGAGGGTACCGACGGATCTGGCAAAGGTACCCAGTTCAAATTGCTCATAGAACGGCTGCAAAAAGAGGGTTACGATATTGCTACGTTTGATTTTCCGCAGTATGATCAACCATCGAGTTACTTCGTAAAGGAATATCTAAACGGCAATTACGGTACTGCCGATGAGGTCGGCCCATATACCGGGTCGTTATTTTATGCCCTCGACCGCTATCAAGCCGCGCCAGCGATCAAACAAGCGATTAAGACCGGAAAGGTAGTTATCGCCAACCGCTTTACCGGCTCTAACATGGCCCATCAAGGTACTAAGTTTACCAATGACGAAGAGCGCAAAGGCTACTTCTTATGGCTCGATGCCATGGAGTTTCGTATGTTGGGCATTCCGCGACCCGACATTTCCCTTGTTCTCCGGGTACCGGCCGAAACTGCCCAAAAGCTAGTTGATAAAAAGCGTGACCTTCATGAAGCCGATCTGGAGCATCTGCAAAAATCAGTTCAGGTGTACGATAATCTATGCCAACTGTTTCCTAAAGATTTTAAGCAGTTAGACTGCGTTCGTAATAAGGAGCTGTTAAGCGTAGAAAAAATACATAATTTAATGTGGGAGACGATTCATCCAATGTTACCCGCAAAGAACAACAAGAAAACAAGCGCCACTAAAGTCGAAGCATCTTCTAAATATTTAAAAGCAGGCAAGCATGGTACCGAAATTACGTCTGCCGGCACACAAAAGCTAAAAGATATTGTCACTAATACAGAAGGCAATGTTTACGCATTCACCGAAAATATGAGTCCTCAAACTGTCGCGGCCGCTATGGCTCGCTTAAGCCGCCGGGGCGACGATATGCGCATTACACTGCTCGATGAGTTTATTGATGCCGCCGGTAAAGACGAAGCCTTGTTACAACGGGTAATTACAGCATACGGGGATGACTCTGTGCAACAGCTTGTTGGCCAGCATGTGGTGGTAGAAGGAGCCAGCAATTTACTAACCAAAAAGTTAGAATGGGGCCGCCTGGCTTCATATCTTGAACAATCTACCCGTTACATTTATTTTGATCAAAAAGATAAAGATGGTAACTATAAATATTATGTCCCGTCACATTTTGACCCTAAAACAAAAAAATCATACATAGAGATTATGGATACTATTTTTCAACAATACTCAAAAATGGTCCATGACTTAACGGACTATATTCAAACTCATTCAACGGTTCCAAAAAAAGATCAAGACGCCGCCTGGCGCAGTGCCACTCGGGCGCAAGCCTGTGACGCTGTTCGACCAGTTTTGCCGGTAGCAACTAAATCGACGGTCGGCATTTTTGGCTCCGGCCAAGCCGTCGAAAGTCTGATTATGCATTTACAAAGCGATATTTTACCAGAAGCCCAGCAAACAGGAGACAAACTACTTGAGGAGGTGCGCAAAGTCGCACCCGTATTTTACGAAAGAGCCGATAAACCCGAAAGGGGAGGCGCTTTTGTAGCCTACCGGGCCACAACCGCCCAAAATGTCAAAGCGTTGGCAAATAGCGAATTAACCGGCAGTTACAGCGCCGAGGTTGAGCCAGTCAACTTAACCTCTGTCTGGCCGCGGAACGAACTCGACTTGGTGCCTGACATGCTCTATGAGCATTCTGGCTTACCGCTGCAGCAAATTGAATCAGAAGTTAATAAATGGCCGTACGACAAAAAACAAAATGTATTTAATACCTATATGGGTGAACGGTTAAACCGTCGCCATCGCCCCGGCCGTGCCCTCGAAAAAGCTCATTATTCTTGGGATATAGTCTGCGACTACGGCATATTCCGCGACTTGCAGCGCCACCGCATGGTCGACGACCTCGAATGGCAGCTATTAACGCCTCGTTATGGCTATGAAATACCAAAATTGGTTGATGAAGCCTTGCTAAGTGATGATTTTGAAGCCTGTTTTGACGTCAGCTTAAAGCTATATAGTATTTTGCAATCAGCTGGTTATGAAGATGAACCACAGTATGCGACACTACTCGGCCACCGCATGCGCTGGAAGGTAACCTACAACGCCCGTGAGGCTTTTCAGCTGCTAGAACTGCGCTCCAGCCCCCAAGGTCACCCTGGCTATCGTAAACTTGCTCAGCTGATGCACGAGAAAATTGCCGAAGCGCACCCTTTACTGGCAGCAGCCATGACATTCATCAATAAAGGCGAAGACGCTAAGTTAACCCGTCTAGCCGCCGAACGTTACACGCAGTTTAAGCTTGATCAGCTTTAAAACGTCGATTCATTAGATCGTTGACCAAGTACCGCAACTCGAAATATCTTTGGAGACAGCTGACTTAGTGAACCGTAAATATCTTCTGCAACCTGCGACTTAGCATCTTCTAGTTTAACGCCCGCACGAACAGTAATAAGTTTCGTGCCTTTACCTAAACTGCGCGATAAACGATCCAAAAGCTGAATTTTGCGAAGCGTGTTCTCGCCTCGTTCTTGAGTTTGAACCGCATCATTAATATCAATGTATCCAACTTCAGCAAATCCGTATTCATTGATTGCGATAGCGGCTACCGATTTAATCACCGGAATAACTTGGCTACGTGCCATTACAAAGCACGATGTCGGGTCACCCTCAGCTTGCTTTTTTGCAATGCCATTTTGAGTAAGTGCTATTAAGCTCTCTTTGTTTAAAGTACGATCTAATACGTTATAAGCAACGTCGGCGGGACCTGCAGCATAGTCGGCAAAGAATTCCGTATAGTTATCACGCCGCAGCTCAGTATAGCCCTGACCGTATCGGGTTTGTTGTTCTAGTAATTCGTATGGGTTTCGTGTCATAATTGTCTCTTTAAAAAAGAGGATGCCAGCTCGGTTG
>JBPCJO010000057.1:0-2542 GCA_051005235.1 Saccharimonadales bacterium (SeqCode) | reverse complement strand
AAAATCAAAAGTGTGGTGCGCGAGAGAGGATTTGAACCTCCACGCCTTGCGGCACTTGCCCCTCAGACAAGCGTGTCTACCGTTCCACCACTCGCGCCAATGCAATAGTTTGCTAATTGAATGTTTGGTGGGCGCTGAGGGACTCGAACCCCCGACCCTCTGTGTGTAAAACAGATGCTCTAGCCAACTGAGCTAAGCGCCCGGCAACTGATTGAGTATATCATAATGTAAGTTTTTTCACGGCGGCTAGGTAATATTCGTGGTTTACTGCTTAGTACGATGACGATGAAAGGAGCGTGTTATGGCGGTGAAAGATCACTTACGGGTGGCGGCGGCGAATATCCGAAAAGCGGCCAACGAACAACGGACTGAAGCGGCTAATTTGCGTCGGGCAGCTGATGAGAAGCGGCGTGACGCTGATCGGGTGATGGTTAAGATGGGTACTAATGTCCGCAGCGCCGAGCAGGATATGAAGCGCAGCGATGATGATAACGAGCGGCGCCAGAAGCAGACCGAAGTGCAGCATACAGAGCGGCGAATCAGCCTGATCAGGGTGGAATCGGACAAAGAACACGAGCAGTTGTTACGAGAAGCCAAATCCAAAGAAGCAGAGGTTGGCGGATTGAAAAACCGAGCAAGCGATCTGGAAAGCAAAGCTGGCGGCCCGTCGTTTCTGTAAAATACTTGTGACTGGTGACGATTTAGTAGACTTCTTCCGCTACCCCATCTGAAGACGAAAGCGGTTTTCAGGAGTAAGCTGGCGGTTTTTGAAGCAAAGTAGTAGCCAAAGCTACTTTTTTGGGTCAAAAATTGTCAGATTGCCCTGAAAATTAATTGCAGGCCAGAGAGGGTAGTGGAAGAAGTCTAATAAACAAACGACGGAGACGTTAGGATAATGCGCAGACGGTTCTTCTTTCTTTTATATATTTTGGTGGTATTTACTTGTGGATTGCAGCTAGTTAGTCCACCGCCTGCATTTGCCATGCAAGAAGAAAGTGGCCAGGAAGCAAGTGTGACTGACGGTAGCCCAAGCAGTAGTGGTATCCATGATATAGCTGACAGCCAGGGTTCGAATCAAGCATTGGTTAGCCAACCGTCTGGCATAGTGCACAATACAGGCGATTCGGCTGGGGGCGCCGAACATTTTGGAATAATTTTTGCGATGTTTGCGCTGGTGCTGGTTGTTGGAAAAATCGGTAATTTTGTAGAACGGTATGGTCAGCCAGCTGTCATCGGTGAGTTGTTGGCCGGTATCGCACTTTCCGGTCTTGGGTATTTTGGCTGGGGTTTTATCGCTCAGACAACCAGTAATGAAGCCATCGCGTTCATGGCAAGCTTCGGTGCTTTGCTGCTATTGTTCTCTATTGGCCTGGAGTCCAACTTTATTGAGCTGAAACGAGTTGGGTTGAATGCCGTATTGGTGGCTATGATTGGGGTGGTTGTGCCTTTTACGCTTGGCGCGTATGTGCTGGCACCAATCTTCTATGGTGATGCAAGCATGAATGCCAAACTTTTTCTGGGAGCGGCGCTAGTCGCAACAAGCGTCGGGATTACGGCAAGTGTATTTCGTGCTTTGGGTATGATTCGAACCCGGGCGGCGCAAACTGTGCTTGGAGCAGCAGTAATTGACGATGTTTTGGGTCTTATAGTGCTGGCAGTGGTCTCTGCTCTGGCTACGGGAGGATCCGTGACGGCATTAACCGTGTTGGCCATAGGCGCAAAATCATTTGGCTTCTTGGCTGGCGCGCTTATAATCGGCACTTTGCTTGCTCGGCAGTTTTCAAAGTTGTTTAGCAAACTTTATAGCGGTATCGCTATGAAGCTGACATTTGCCGTAGGTTTCGCGCTGGTGTTTGGGTATCTGGCGGAGCTTTTTGGGCTGGAGCCGATCATTGGGGCATTTGCTGCAGGATGATTACTTGACGAAGTGCACTTTATTTCATTTGCCGATCCGGAAATTGTTAATGATCTAAAAGCGCTTAACTTTAAAGCGCAGAAAGATCGTGACGAAGTCTTACGGCTTATTAGAAAACACAAGAAGACACACATTGAAGATCTGATTAGTACGATTAGCCTTATTTTTGTTCCGGTGTTTTTTGCCTACACGGGTATGCAAATCGAGTTTGGTTCGTTGCTGCAGCCACGTCCATATCTGATTGCTTTAATAATCGCAGTGGTTGCAATTCTAGGCAAGGTCGTTGCGGGCATAGCGGCCAAAGGACCCGTCAGGGAAAAATTGCTTGTCGGTGTTTCGATGGTTCCTCGCGGCGAAGTTGGGTTAATCTTTGCGGCCACCGGAAAATCTCTTGGCGTACTTACGGATGAATTATTTTCCGTAATAGTTCTGGTAGTTATCATGACCACCTTCGTAGCACCGCCGCTTATAAAATTACTTGCTCCGAAACCAACTCTTGCTTCCTAGAGTTTATCGCGAGAATTTACAATTCTATCGGCCAAACCAACGACCTATTTTAAGCCGCTGCTCCGGCTAAACCGATAAGCAAAAATACAGAGACAAATAGCACTATGACGATGAGTGTAG
>JBPCJO010000056.1:0-1243 GCA_051005235.1 Saccharimonadales bacterium (SeqCode) | reverse complement strand
GGTACAACTTTACATAAAAACTCTTCGTCTTTATCGGTTTCATAAATGCGTTTTACGGCCATTGCTATTAAGGATGGTTGCATGAGGGCACTCATGTGCGGGCGCACACGTTTAAGAGTCGGTTTTGTTTGCAGCACATCCTCGAGTTTACTAGACAACAGCCAAGTAAATTTGCGCCAAAATATCATATGACCTATAAAACCATTGGGTTCTTGCAGACGAAACAAGCTAATCATTTGCTTTTTAGCCAAGTTTACTTCGCCAACCTCGCAAAGCATCAGTACATGCAGGCAGGTATCCCAAAAGTATTGGAATGGGTATCGTTTAGCGGCAGGTTTTATAAAATCGAACGATGTTTTAGCTAAACGAGAGTAGCCTTTCTCTCGGTTAGCTAGCAGAATGCTTTTAACTCGCTGTTTTAATTCGGCTTCAGTTGCTGTCACGATATTTACGAGGACCAATCTTCGCGAAATTCCGGATATAACGTTAAGCCGCCATCAACATATAGTGTTTGGCCTGTTATGTATGAGCTTTCGTTAGAAGCTAAAAATGCTATCACCGAAGCGATTTCTTCGGCCTGACCGGCTCGCCCAAGCGGAATGTGTTTTTCTACTTTAGCTTTGGCTTTTTTGTCATTGCTCCACGGATTTATAGGAGTAATAATAGCTCCCGGTGCTACAGCATTAACCCTAATACCTTTGTGAGCGTATTCCAGCGCCAAAGTTTTTGTCAGATTACCCAGGCCACCTTTACTAACCGAATAGCCAACGTAACCTGGCTTGGGTATAACTTCATGCACACTAGAATTATTGATAATTACACCCCCGCCACGGCGTGCTAAAAAGTGCTTTAATGCTTGCTGAGAGCACAGGAACGTACCGCGCAAATTTGTGGCAACAACACGATCAAAATCGTCTACCGCCATGCTATCGCTCGATGCCTGTGTCTGGATACCGGCGTTATTTACCAAAATATCGATGCTGCCCAAAGCTTGAATTACCTCTGTAAACATCCTAGCAACTTCTACGGCATTACTGACGTCTGCTACTACGCTTACGTGTTTACACTTGTTTTTATCTGAGATTTTGCAAATTCGCTTTTCGGCTGCCTCTGCGTCTGGCTTATCTGGACAATCAAAATAGTTAATCGCCACGTTTGCGCCTTCTTGGGCAAAGCGAATAGCAGTGGCTTCACCAATCCCGGTGACGGCACCGGTAATAAGTACGTTTTTCCCTAGCAAACT
>JBPCJO010000055.1:0-1300 GCA_051005235.1 Saccharimonadales bacterium (SeqCode) | reverse complement strand
ACTTGAGACAGCCAAACCGATTAGATGACGAAAGCAGCTACGGGAGGAACCTCCCAGCGTACTCGGAAATGCGTATTCTGTAGTAACAAAGCAGGCAATGGAGAACATGTATTTCCTGATTGGCTCAGTAAGCACTATGGTGGCGCAGACAGCGTAGTTGTACTGCACAAAGAAGGTAGAAAGCCTATTACTTGGAATAGCAAAATCTTTCAAGGCAAAGTTAAGTCAGTGTGCGCAAACTGTAATAATGGCTGGATGAGTGACATTGAAAATAAAGTGAAGGATTATCTAGGCGATACCATACACCCATGACAGCGAACATAAACAAGCTATATGCGACTGCTGCGTTTCACGGGCTCATTTTATTCTACTCGTTTGACAAAGTCTTTTTGCAGCTTAACGGGCTTTCGATCACCCAAGTCGTACTGATTGAAGTAATCTACATTGCCACGATTTTACTGATTGAAGTGCCAAGCGGCGCGCTGAGTGACCGCTGGAGCCGTAAATATGTTCTGAGTTTGAGCGGCGTGTTCTTCGCGCTATACATAGTTATGTTTGCCGCCGGATCAAGCTTCCTGGCCTTTTCTGTTGGAGCGATTTTTGCTGGTGTCGGGTCAGCGTTTTTATCTGGCACCGATACGTCTATTTTGTTCGACAGCCTAAAAGAATTAAAGCTGGACGACGCATACGAAAAGTACTTGGGACGAACCCGGGCAATCAGCGCGCTAAGTTATATATTTGCCGCTACGGCCGGCGGTTTTATCGGGCAAAAGTACGGGCTGGAAGCCGCATTTTGGCTGTCGTTGCCGAGCATGATTTTGGCAGCAATTATTGCCCTGACCATTCGTGAGCCCCACTTTCACCGCTCAACTAACGAGGTCAATTACTGGCAGTATGCAAAACGAACGTTCTCGTTTCTGACCCAGCAACCGCGCTTTTTACACTTCGCGGCGCTCATAACTGCAGTTACGGTGCCAATGTTCGTGTTTGACGAATACGCCCAGGTTTATTACGCGTTTATCGGCATCGGTGCGATCGGCCTTGGTCTACTCGGATCTGTCGGCAGCGCCTTTGATGCAGTGTTTAATATAATCGTGTTTTGGTTTAAGCGCTTCCGGCATGATGTGTTGTTTGGTGTGATGTTACTCATCTTTTGCTCAGGTTTTATTAGTGTGTGGTTGTTTCAAAACTGGCTGGGGATTGTGTTACTCATCAGTAGTACGGTGGCGTTTTATGTGATTGAAATAATCGCTATGGCGGATATCAACCGACAACTTCCATCAAAAATCCGAGCCACAAG
>JBPCJO010000054.1:0-4393 GCA_051005235.1 Saccharimonadales bacterium (SeqCode) | reverse complement strand
GCGCGGGCCTAACGCGTAAATCACCCGGTTAACAATACCCCTAAAATGAGCCGGGATATCATGTGACAGTTTTGCTAAGTCCGCTGCGATTAATCCGGAATTGTGGTCAATTGCAACGACCGAGATATGTGAACGTTCGTCGCCGCCAACACCAACGCTTTTGATTGGCAGTACGTGGACATCGACAGTTTTACTAGTGTCGTGTTCTTTTATAAAGGCGCGAATCTTCTCTTCTTCTGGGGCGCTCGGTACTACAGGTTGGTCTGCAAGAGCGGCAATAATTCGAATCGCGGTACCAGGCCCCGGGAACGGTTGGCGCTCCACCAGCTCATAGGGCAAACCGAGTTCGTGTCCTATCGCCCGAATTTCATCTTTAAATAAATCATCTAGTGGTTCAATTAATAAACCGCGGGTTTTAAGTTCTTGGACTTCATGAACTTGGTTATGATGCGTCTTAATGGTCATCGTATGCGTGCCACCCGTACTATGACCGCTCTCAATGCGATCAGCAGCGTTAGTACCTTGCAGTAGCAACGCTTCACTTAATTTTAGGCTGGCTAAGATATCGTTTTGAATATCAATGAATGTTTTACCGATGATTTTTCGCTTAGCCTCCGGGTCAATCGTCGAAATGAGCGGACCGACCGTAATGCCGTCTACTTCTGCTGTCGCCTGTTCAAACTGGGCGACCGCATCAATCTTTGCAACATCAATACCGGTCGCCCGAAGAGATTCGATAACCATGTCATCTTCGTCGCGCATAAAACCGCTATCTATATAAAAGGCATGGAATTTGTCTGGCGTAATAACCGTTGCAGCCAGTGTCGCGGCGACACTTGAATCAACGCCGCCACTAACAAAAGCAATCATATGCCGATCGGCGACTTGCGCAGCAATCTGTTTGCGCTTTGCAGCTATTATGTGCTCTAGCCGTGCTTCACTGAATGATTCACTGGCAGCAATTCCTGCTATACCGTGTAAGAAATTCTTAAATAACTGGTAACCTTCTGGCGTATCGTCAAAGACTTCGGGGTGAAACTGGACGCCAATTTTATTGCCCTTGGCAATAGCCGAATAGGCCGCTGAGCTGTCACTTAAGCGGTGCTGCCCTATCGCCGTAAATCCTGTTGGTATTTTCGTTACAAAATCACCATGAGTAAACAAACCGGTAAGGTCTTTTTTGTTGCCTTTAAAAAGCGGGTGAGTCGTGTCTACGACGGTAGTTACTCGGCCGTCTTCGCGAATAACGTTTTTGGCCACTTGGCCGCCGTGCGCAATCGCCATTGCCTGCATTCCATAACAAATTCCTAAAATAGGTAGCAAACTGGACCAAATAGTAGGGTCCGGTTGAGGCGCGGTTTCGTTATGTGAACTAGCGGGGCTACCCGAAATAATGATGGCCCCATAGCGCACTTCGATATCACCGCGCGGGGTTTGTAGCGAGAGCACGTCAGCCGGAATCCCTTGTCGCTCTACCGCCTTTTGCACCAGGTCAACGTATTGCCCGCCAGCATCTAAGATAGCTACTCTTTTATGAACCGGATACATGTGTGGCTACTGCGCTTGCTTGGCTGTGATGTTGACCATCCATTCAACGCCGTATTTATCAACAAGGCTGCCAAAAATAGATTTGTAAAATTCCATGGCCTCACGGCAGTCGCCTTTAAAAAATAGGTATGGATTACATTTAATTTCAGACATATTTTCTCCTTATGTATTGTTTACCCATTTTTACACATTCACAACTGGTTGCAAAACTACTCCAACCGTATCTCTATTGGTACTATACCTCGGCTTCATAATAATTTAATGAAACGCAGGTATAGTACGAGTAAGGTATGTATTGAGCTGGGGAGTTCTTAATTATTTTCAGGCTTATTTCATAGAGATTAGCCATTCACTTTTTGCAACACAAATTAATACTTTAACGAGACTGTAACGCGTCGAGCGCCACAGCCATAGCGGCAATCACGCGCCAATCTTGCTGCTGATAAGTCGCGTCGTCCATCGAGAGCAGATAATGGTCACGGAAAAGCGTAGTTTTCTGATACTTACCTACTTTCTCCCCTGTAGCAGTATCGGTAAATACAAAGTGGTAACGTAAAAACAATATGACTATCTCTACAATATCTCCAACAATTGGGATAAAGCCAGCAAACCGCCTTATGATGGCTAGCGTCTGGCTACTTTCGCGGATTGTTAAACGAACATTGCCCTCGGTATCAAGAATATTCCACGTACTATTAACGAGTGATTTTTGAAATTCTTTTTTAAAGGCGCCGATGTTATTCCCATTTGAATCCTCGACCAGGTATCGTCCGTGAATATCCATTACCTTCTCGGCCCGAAAGCTAAAAACTTCTTGGGTTTTGGCCGCGTCAGCATAAAAAGTTACTTTTTCTTTAAAAGCTAGACGTTTTTGCTGCGCTAGGGCAACCAGCTGACCTTTCTCGCCATTCGGCCCGGCAGCGTAAACAGAGTACTTATTAGTAAAGGCAGTAATATGCTGTTCGACGATAAGCTGTGGATTCATAGATTGATTATAGCAAGGAACTGTTACAAAGTAGGACTACCTGCTAAATAAACTCATCACTCCTAGTGTAGCAGTTATTTTTATCGCTTATGTTATGATTTATGGGTAAACAATGAGCAAAAAGTACAAATTCGGGTTAGCGGCGCTGCTCTCTGTTGTGGGAGTCTGGGCATTGCTGCTTTTTTTTAGAGGCAGTAATTTTGCAGTGCTTAATCCCAAAGGCAGTATTGCCGAGCAACAACGTGACTTAATTATTATCTCCACCTTGATCATGTTGCTGATCGTGGTGCCTGTATTGGTGATGACCTTTGTGATCGCATACCGGTATCGCGAAGGTAATACTAAAGCTAAATATTCGCCTAATCTTGATGGCAATCGGGTAGCCGAGACTATTTGGTGGACGTTTCCACTATTAATTGTGGTGGTCCTTAGCGCTATTATCTGGAAAAGCTCACATACGCTCGATCCGTTCCAGCCAATTGCAGCTTCCAAAAAACCGATTACAATCCAAGTTGTAGCGCTAGACTGGAAGTGGCTATTTATTTATCCCGAGTACAACGTCGCGACACTAAACTATGTACAGTTCCCCGTAGATACTCCAATTAACTTTCAACTTACGTCAGACGCACCAATGAACTCTTTTTGGATACCGCAACTCGGCGGGCAAATTTACGCTATGGCTGGCATGGACACGCAACTGCACCTTATTGCCAATGAGGCCGGATCGTATAACGGCCAGTCAGCCAACTTGAGCGGCAAAGGTTTTGCCGGTATGAATTTTGTTGCAACAGCGAGTTCTGATGATGAGTTTAACCTGTGGCTAGAGGCAGTCCGGCTGGCACCTCGCAACCTGACTATGGCCGAATACGAAAAACTGGCTAAGCCAACATTAAATGAAGAACCAAAATACTATGCGACCAAAGAAAAAGACTTATACGCGAGGGTTATCGCTAAGTATTTGTCACCTGACGGCAGCGTAGATTTTAGCCATGGCTACGGCGGAGGGTCTCATGCTCGGTAAACTAGGTATTGACGATTTTCCGCATGAGATGATTACGATTGGCGGCGCAATTTCGATGATATTAATTGGCGTTGGCGTCTTTGGATTGATAACGTATTTTAAACGCTGGAAGTGGCTGTGGAAAAATTGGATTACATCCTTAGACCCTAAAAAAATCGGCGTCATGTATATTATTATCGCCGTCTTAATGCTTATCCGGGGCGGGGCGGATGCGCTCATGATGCGTGCCCAACAAGCTACCAGTGTCGGCGATTCGACGGGAGTTCTTTCTACCGAAACCTTCCAACAGGTGTTTTCGGCGCATGGCACGATTATGATTTTTTTTGTGGCAATGGGGTTGATGTTTGGCCTTATTAACTTAATCCTCCCTTTGCAAATTGGAGCCAGAGATGTCGCCTTTCCGTTTCTCAACTCAGTCAGTTTTTGGTTATTCGCAGCTGGCTTTGTTTTAATAAATATCTCTGTCCTAATCGGTGAATTCGCGGCTGCCGGTTGGTTGGCTTATCCGCCTCTATCGGGCATTCAATTTAGTCCGGGCGTCGGTGTCGATTACTGGATTTGGAGTTTACAGATAGCCGGACTCGGCAGCTTACTCTCGGGCATTAACTTTTTGGTGACTATCTTAAAAATGCGGGCGCCTGGTATGACGCTGATGAAGATGCCCATCTTTATATGGAGCGTACTGGGCAGCATGATAATGGTGGTTTTCGCCTTCCCGATCCTAACCGCCACACTGACCATGCTATCGCTCGACCGAGTACTCGGTATGCACTTCTTTACGTCTGATTTTGGCGGTAACCCCATGATGTATATCAATTTAATTTGGGCTTGGGGTCACC
>JBPCJO010000053.1:0-1759 GCA_051005235.1 Saccharimonadales bacterium (SeqCode) | reverse complement strand
GTGATTGCTCAAAATCAACGCGTTCCCTCATACTTTCTATAATTACTGGTTTGGGCTTAAAATGCAAGTTTATTGCAGTTGGCTATGTCTGAGCAACAAACCTTTTAATACGTTACGTTTTTTGGTTACCACTTGTGTGTTGTGGAAGGTTGTGCAAGTTAATTGCTCGTATCAATAATAGCAATCTAGTGTTCTGTCGGATTGAAACTATACTCTTCGCTCCATGAGCGGGCCTGATATTGATTGTCAGAAGGCCAGGAGGGACTTGTCCCGACTATTTCAAGCGCGCCAGGCTCTCCGTCAAAACTAGCGACGCCGTTGATCCGTAAGTGCTTTATGATAAAAGGTTCCGTGGTAGTAGTAGTTTCCCGGACGATCTGTTGGTCGTAATGGTACTTAAAAGCCAGCAGAAGTGTTTTATAACTTTGCCGAACATTCCGCTCGTGCTTGCAACTATTTATATAATTCGCTACATTTAAAGTAATTAAAGGAGTTATCATGCCGCCACTTGGAGACAGACGTATAGAAAAAAGACCACTGAGCGAAAAAGTATTACTTCAAAAAGCCGAAATTCAGACCAAAACACAAGAAATATATGGTGTGATGCAGGCATTAGCACCATTTCCTAATAAGCGTTTATTTCGCAGACAGCAAAACCTTAAGTCGGCTGTGGCAATTTATTCACTCCCCGATGAACCTGAGTTTAGAAAAATGACTGCCTGGGTTGAACGGGATTTGGACGAGAGCGAGGTTGTGTATTTAAAGACGCAGGTTATTGAAGAAGTAGGAGGCAGGATGATTAGAAAAGAATCTGAAAGAGAACGCGCCTATACATATGGCGGCCAATTAAGTTCTTGGCGAGAGCAATTCGACTTAAAACACGAGCAAGAGGTCACTTTTCTCGACACAATCGGGGATACGTTGGAATTGATTGCTTTGGCAAGCAAGCAAGATTAAAGTCTTGAATCAAGTCACCGAGGCATTAGGACATCCTGAGCTGCAGTTTAAATTCCCCAGACCTAGTTATTAAAAGACTGCCAACCTTTTTTCTGTATTTCTTGGTCAATCTCAATTACTTTATCGCGCTGCCTGTCTTTAAACGCGGCGTATTTCTTAGAAAGCTCCTCGTCGCTGAGTGCTAAAATCTCAATAGCCATCAAGGCCGCATTTTTGGCGCCATTCTCCGGCATCGTAGCCAGCGGAATGCCGGGTGGCATTTTAATATTTGAATAAAGCGCTTCGTGATCGTGGTTGTCTCGTTTTACCGGAACTGCCAATACAGGAAGTAACGTGTGGGAGGCCGTCATGCCGGGCAAGTGCGCCGAGCCGCCGGCGCCGGCGATAATTACTTGCAATCCACGTTCTTTGGCGGTGCTGGCGTAGGTCATCATTGCCTCGGGCGTGCGGTGGGCGGAGATGATTCGCACTTCATGAGGAACATCGAACTCATCTAAAACTGTAGCTGCTTGACTCATGATATCTAAATCAGATTCTGAGCCCATTATTATCCCAACTTTAAATTTCGACATAGTGCTCCTCCTTATATTTCTATTAGTCTGCGGGCTTTGCGGGCTGACGTACGGGTTTGATCAAGTGTATCACCAAGCGCATTAATGTGGCCCATCTTTCGGTCAACTTTTGTCGGGGATTTACCATATAGATGGACATGAATGGCACGATCTTTTAGCGCTTTGGCGAGGCCTGCCAGTTTGGTTGGCCGGTCGTGCTGGCCGAGTATATTGATCATGCTGGCAACCGG
>JBPCJO010000052.1:0-17260 GCA_051005235.1 Saccharimonadales bacterium (SeqCode) | reverse complement strand
ATAACCCAGCGAGCCAACAAGCAACTAGTAAATCTACAAAAGCTTATGATGTTGCAAATGCTCCCGAGATAATCAGGTCCACAAACGATTTAGATAAAGCAGCTGCAACCCTCGACCAAACTGACCCAAGTAGCAGTAACAGCACTGACGTTGATCAGCTAGACGCACAGCTAGCCGGTTTCTAGTAAATAAGTTTGTTCATATTAGTTTATCATTGGCTTTAAGTAAATCTTAGCCATCGATTCGTACTTAAAAGTGATTCCGCAACTACCATTTATTTATAACGTAAAAATTCATCTGTAGTTAGATGAATATCTTTACAGATTTGACGTAACAATAACGGCGATAGGTCTCGCGATGCATGTACCGGCACCGTAGTCGCACGACCATCACTATGCCTAAACTGCTGATGCGACCCACGCTGCCGCACCATGACAAAACCAATCTTCTCTAAAATTTTAACAACCTCTTTAGGTTTAAGAACTGGTAAGTTGCCGCCCATAAATTAAATTGTGACTAATTGAGTACCAACAAAATGCGACTCTGGTTTTTTACTTGAGTCGTAATCCTCTAAAACAAGTTCGACTACTTCACGTAGATTATGTTTTAGTTCTTCTAATGTTTCTGCTTGCGTATGCGCACCGGGCAAATCAGGAATATAGGCAACGTAGTAACCGGTAGCTGTGTCTTGCTCGATAATAGCTGTGTAAGGTTGAGAGGCTTTCATAATAGGCTAATTATAACACCAGAATTGTCTATACCGTATACTTTAATCAATGATTAACTTATTAGAAGCTAAACAAAAAGCAGAGTTATTGCGCAACAACGCCGTTGCGCTATTTGAAGAAAAAGAGATACTTCAAATGCTCAGTGAGTACGGCGAAGTCAAATTCGTCGGCAGCTACGCCGCTAATTTAATGGTTAAGCCAGATATAGATATGGAAATTGTTAATCCAACTATTAATTCTGATAAAGTCATCGAGCTTACCAGCGCTTTCTTTAAAATGAAAGATAATTACAGTGTAGAGATTGCTGACGGTACAGACTATATTCGCAGATCTGGTCACCCAAAAGGCTATTACGTTGGCGTGAATATAATGTATCAGGAAACCAGATGGCATTTAGACATTTGGCTAACCCGTGAGCCAATTGATACTTCTGATAGTTCATATACTTCTATGCGCTCGCATGACTGGTACAAAACTGTTGAACCAGAAAAACTTGATACCATACTTCTACTCAAGCACCAACTAAATGAAAAAGATGATTACAATAAATATGCATCTGCAAATGTATATGAATCAGTCCTTAATGGTGGGGTTGCCTCCCTTGATGAGTTTTATAAGTGGGCAGAAACTTACGATACGGATGCGTTGTTTAGGCGTGGGAATTCAAAGGCTACGTAGCAAACCTAGTCGAAGCTGGTTTATGAAAGTGTTCTTAAGTGGCGTGGTGCAGCGTGCTGGCCGAGGTTCGAACCATTATCTGTATTTATTGACATAAGAATCTCTTTCATTGTCAGACACGACGTTGATTCCTTTTGGTAAGTCATTCACTTGGACGGGCAGAACATCCACGGGCTTAGCCGGTACAGTTGACCTTAATTCAAAGCTGCCATGTTTCCTTAAAACAAACTCAGTGGCTTCCAATACATACACATAACCAATCCATTTTTCTATGTGAGCTTTTTCGTATACAGATTCAGGCACAAGAAGCCCAAATGGATTCTTGTCAGAAATATTGATTCCCATGGCACAACCGGACTCTCGACTCAAGATCGACATAAAAATAGCTGGCCAAATGGAATTCGATGCTGAAATAGCTGGTTGGCCGTCTGGTTCTCCGAAAGAGTATGATTGTCTCGGCTCTAATTCATTAATGGGAAAAACCGATGAGCCATGGAACACGAAGCGATTTAGGTCTTCGAACTTTTTAAGTCTATCGATCATTTCAAAATTATAACAAACTTAAATGACGGACATTTCGAATTATAAGAGTAAGAAGTTTGGTGCCCCGGGTTGGACTCGAACCAACGGCCTTGAGCTTAGAAGTCTCCTGCTCTATCCATCTGAGCTACCAGGGCACAATAACTAGCTTACTACTCCAAGATCGATAGAGCAAAACTCTTTCGCCTGCGGACTAGCGCATGTTGGCGGCACTAAGAGAATATGACTTCACGGCCGATACGGTACTAGATGGCGAAATGCTGTTGTAGTTATACTTTTTCGCTTCTTCGGGGTTATCTTCTAAGTAGTTAAGCGCCCAAATTACAAAGGCAACACTCAGAATAATACCGATTATTCCCATAATTATACCGGCTAGCGCCATGCCGGGGCTGCCTTTTGGTTTACCTATAAAACCGAATACTATGGCAGCGATAGCAAAAGGGATTGAGATAAACCATATAATAAAGCTCAAAATTGAGACTATACCCAGTATCAGGCTGGTTACTGAGAAGCCGCTCCTAGGTTGCTTGGGGACGGCATAGGCGGGCGGTGGTCCAGCATTTTGCGTGGAAGGTACTGGCTGCGGCTGTCCACCGGTGATCGAAGCAGGGGTAGGAGTCTCAGCAGGTTGCACAGGCGGTGGCAGCATGAACTGGGCGCCGCAATTACCGCAAAAACGGGCGCCTTGTTTTAAATCGTTACCACAGTTCGCACATTGCATGCATGAATACTGTCACGTATCTGTTATGGGGTCAATAGTAGTTATGTTTTAGCTTAATTTGCCGC
Source organism: Saccharimonadales bacterium (SeqCode) (assembly GCA_051005235.1). Classification (GTDB taxonomy): domain Bacteria; phylum Patescibacteriota; class Saccharimonadia; order Saccharimonadales; family 2-12-FULL-41-12; genus JALQXV01. The sequence goes on along the minus strand of JBPCJO010000052.1, from coordinate 14,528 downwards.
AGTACTGGCAATAGAGGTGGCGTTCTGGGTTGGGTCGTCCACAGTCACGGCAGAACTTATTGGTGCCGATGGCGCTCATGCCACGGCTCTCGTCGATCTTTTGGGCTTTGCGGAAAAATACGAAGAGCATGACGTTTATTGTTATGGCCATAGTGAATAAGACAATAAGCGACAGTGGGCCACCTGTAAAGGCCGCGAAGTCAAAAATACCGTGCGCTAAGACAGCTCCAATAAAGCCTAAAACCGCTACCAACCATGGTTTACGCAGTACTTTTCTTTGTATCAAATACATTCCAAAAATAACGGCAAAGCCAGCGTGTAAATAAGGCGAAAACAAGATGCGCATCAGACCAACACCGCCACCATATTCTAGAGTATAAAAAATGTCCTCTATAATCCCAAACGTCAGGCCAACCAAGCCAAAGTAAATCACTCCGTCAGTTAACTCATTAAAATAGCGCTTTTTGTATATAAAAAATGCCAATGGTAGACATTTAACCGACTCCTCAATTAAGCCCACGCCTAACGCCGAGAATAACAATGTTTGGGTCGATATGCCTCCTGCTTCTTCGCTACCAATCTGGTTGATGACTTCAGGGGGAATAAAAAGATTATTTAACTCTCCGGCCGCGATGACAGCCAGTACTCCAAAACCTATCGCCCCAAACAGCGCGCCGCGCGGCTCTTTACTACCGCGGTCGCGCTTTACAATAAAGTGAATAAACAAATAGGCTGCGACGGCGAATGCAATAAAGGCTAGAATAATAATCATATGTTTGTAATATTGTTTTTTTGGTGCGGGTGGAGAGAATCGAACTCTCATCGCTTGCTTGGAAGGCAGGCATATTAGCCATTATACGACACCCGCAACAGAGGTGATTATAGCACAGCTCTAGTACTTAACAACTTCGAAGACGTTCGCAGAGATGCCTCAACGTTGTCTCGATTTGATTCTCGGCCAATGGGTTTGGCCCCTCAGCTATTAATTCGGAGTAATCGCGCGGTTCCCAAACGATGGTTGCTTCTTTCGTGTCGAGGTCGCCAACAATCGCGCTGACGTGCTCGGTCGTTTCGTTTGCTAGGCAGATAACTCGGCTATTAGCAGTCGACATGCCGCCTAATACTCTTGTTACTCTTGATCCTCGCGTGTATTCGCGTGGAGCCTCACTGGCAACTTTGTGCCAGCTGGCTGCGACGATTGCGTCTCCACTAAATTCATGGCTAAAACTCATTATCACCAATAATAAACACATATGTGCCGTATTGCAAATGCTAGTTTATATATCGTGAATAATTTCGATTTTGGCACCAAGTTTATTGAGCCGTTCCGCCAAATATTCGTAACCACGGTTGATCGAATAGACGTTCCGTAAAATAGACGTTCCATTGGCGGCCAGCATGCCAATTAGCAGTAGAACGGCCGGGCGAAGGGCAGGCGGGCACACCACGTCGTCCACATTCCACTTTGTTGGGCCGTCAATATAAGCACGGTGAGGGTCGGCGAGCGTTACGTTAACGCCAAGCTTACGCATCTCGGTGTAGTATAGGGCGCGCTCTTCGTATACCCAGTCGTGAATCAGGGTGCGGCCTTTGGCGACGGCGGCAATTGGTACAAAGTAAGGCAGGTTATCAATGTTTAGGCCGGGGTAGGGGCGCGCATAAATCTTTTCGTCGAGGGCAGTTAGCTTGCCGTTGTGTTTATGAATTGTTATGTCGGCCAGTAAACTGTAGCCGTTTGCTGCCTTGTAGGTCTCACTTAGGCTATATGATAAGCCCATCTTTTTAAGTTTCAGTAGTTCGAGTTCTAAAAACTCGATCGGAGCGCGGGTAACCGTGATGCTCGAGTTGGTCGCCACCGCGGCCGCGATAAACGTCATTGACTCAATCGGATCTTCGCTTGGGTGATAGGTAACATTTTTTCTGATGTCTTTAACACCGCGAATTTTTAGGGTGCTGGTGCCGATACCGTCAATTTTGACGCCTAATTTCTTTAAAAAATAACAGAGGTCTTGCACCATATAGTTGGCACTGGCCATCTTTATTGTCACCTCATGTGTGTTGCGCGCCGCAGCCATAATGACGTTTTCGGTAGTTGTATCACCTGATTCGTAAAGGACGATTTGGTCGGGCTGCTTATGGTCAACCGTAACTTGGTAGTGGCCGGTCTTCGCCACAATACTGACGCCGAACTCCTCGAGGGCAAATAAATGGGGTTGTACTGTCCGGCTGCCGAGTTTACATCCGCCGGCGTAGGGGATCTTAAATTCATCAAACAAGTGCATTAACGGGCCAAATAGCATAATGACGCTTCTCGTCTTGCAAGCAGCAACTTTATCCATTTTAGCGACTTCGAGTACATCGGGCGGTTTAATCTCGAGATCATTGTTAGCCATCCAGCGTACTTTGACGCCCATACTAACAAGGACTTCGACTAGACGGTTAACCTCTTCGATGCGTGGCATTCGCTTTAAGCGTGTAGTGCCTTTATTTAACAAGGCAGCGAACAACAAACAGACCGCTGCGTTTTTTGACACCTTTGTTTCAATTGATCCAGAAAGTTCGTGTCCACCCTCGATGCGCAGGTTTACCGCGCCACCACCAAGGCTAATAATCTGTTTGTTGAGCACATCGCTGATTCGGCCGACTGTCTCTAGGCTGAGGTTCTGTCGGCCCTTCTCGATACGGTTGACCGCGCTTTGGCTGGTACCGAGCCGCCGTGCAAACTCTGCTTGAGTAAGGCCACGTTCTTGCCTTATCTGATAAATTAATTGGCCGATTTTTTCATTTGTCGATAGCATTTCAAATAATTATACCCCACATGACGTTGAAGTAAAGTAGCTATTTTAGATAACGCACCAGCTATAGCCCCTTAAAAATAAAACGTTTTTAACTCACCGATCCATCAGCCTAAATTGCAGGTTTTATTTTTAAGGGGCTATAGCTACAATAGGGGTAGCCATGAACGACCAAATAATTGCTGATTTAATTCAAGCTGAGTACCAACGCCAACGCGCTGGGCTCGAGCTGATCCCGAGTGAAAACTACGTCAGTCGCGACGTCTTAACTGCGCAGGGCAGTATCTTCACCAACAAATACTCCGAGGGTTACCCTGGCAAACGCTATTACGGCGGCCAAGAAAACACCGATAAGCTAGAGCAACTAGCCATTGACCGCGCCAAAGCCCTGTTTAAAGCCGACCACGCCAATGTGCAGCCACACTCCGGCGCTCCTGCCAACATTGCCGTTTACCAAGCCTGGCTCGAACCTGGCGACACGATTATGGGCATGAAGCTTGACCACGGCGGCCACCTTACCCACGGGCACCCAGTCACTAGTTCGGCAAAACTATATAACTTCGTGCGTTACGGTATTAAGGATGTCGAAACCGGCGAAATTGACTATGACGAAATGCTACAAGTCGCCAAACGCGAAAAACCAAAAATTATCCTGGCTGGCTTTAGTGGCTACCCACGCAACCTGGATTACCAAAAGTTCGCCGACATCGGTAACGAAGTCGGTGCAGTCCTGATGGCCGATATGGCGCATATTGCCGGCCTCATCGCTGGCGGTGTGTCGCCAAATCCGTTTGATTATGGATTCCATATTATTACGTCGACGACCCACAAGACCTTACGCGGCCCACGTGGCGGATTGATTCTTACTAAAGGAACCGTAGGTAACCCTCTTAAAAAGCCCGACAAAACAGTCGAAAATCTGCCGACGTTAATTGACAGAGAAGTGTTTCCGGGCTTCCAGGGAGGTCCGCACATGCATACCATAGCTGCCAAAGCCGTAGCATTTGGTGAAGCTAGCACTCCAGAGTTTAAAGTCTATGCTCAACAAATTGTTGATAACGCCAAAGTTTTAGCCGACGCTCTCATGAATAATGGCTTTAAATTAGTTACCAATGGAACCGACAATCACTTGATTTTAGTAGATGTTAAAACATCGTTCGATATAGACGGCGACGAAGCCGAAAAAGTCATCGACCGGATTGGCCTGACACTCAATAAAAATGCCATACCTAACGACACGCTACCGCCATTCCGCCCTAGTGGCATTCGCCTCGGCACACCAGCTATTACTACCCGTGGCCTTAAGCAAGCCCATATGCAGCAAGTCGCCGATTGGATGTCGGCGGCAATCGCCAGCCGAAATGACGAAGCAAAGCTTGACCAACTAGCCCACGAAGTTAAAGAATTCGCTTTGCAGTTTCCACTACCCAGCGACCAATATGTAAACTAACGTTGCTATGTATGACAGATAAATCATCACTTTTTCAAAGTATATATTCAGTATGTGCTCTATTCATACTTTGATTAGCTGAAAGTATGAACTGAAGTCATACTTTCAAAATATACAAGTGTAAGCCACTCCAAGAACATGAAAATACTATAACTTAGATCAGTTCTGGTTCTTGCTCAAGTGTGACTCCAAACTTATCTTGCACTGACTTGATAATTGCGTCGCGAAAAGCCAGCAGTGACAGGGTGTTGGGAGCAGACTCATTTACAAAGACAAGAGCTTGTTTATCCCAGATAGCCATTCCGGTATTTGGTTCGTGGTAGCCTTTAAGTCCAAGTTGCTCTAGTAACCAGCCAGCCGAAATCTTGGCCTGTCCATCGCTGAGTAACCAGTATTTAAGACCGGGGTGTTTGTCGATTAACTGATTGAGTCGGCTAGAGTCAACAATCGGGTTCCCGAAAAATGAGCCACAGTTAGCAACAACCGCAGGGTCGGGAAGTTTGCTAGAGCGAATCATAACAATCGCCGCGCGGATTTGCGAGACATTTGGTTGGTGAATGCCGTGTTCGAGTAACTGCTTTTCAAGCGAATCGTAAAATGGCGGCATCGGAAAGTGTTTAGTGAGCGCCAAGGTAACAGAGGTAATGAAAAAGCGGCCCTTATCAGTGGTTTTAAAGCGACTTGTTCGGTAGGCAAAGCCGCAGTCACTTTGAGAAATCACGACGACTTTTTTCTCTTGACGGTCGTAGGCTTGGACACAAACCAGCACCTCTGAAATCTCGCGGCCGTATGCCCCGACGTTTTGAATTGGCGTAGCGCCGGTGTTGCCAGGTATCAGCGATAATTGCTCGATCCCCGAAAGCCCTTCGTTGACGCCACGAGCTACCACACTATCCCATGGTTCGCCCGCGCCAACCGTAATAAAGATTTGTTCGCCCTGAGGTTGTACTTCGTAACCGGCGATTTTATTGACTAATACCAGTCCGTTAAACCCGGCGTCATTCCAAATAATATTGCTGCCGCCGCCAATCATAACTACCGGTAAATTACGCGCCTCTGCCCAGTCAATAGCTGGCCCGATCTGGCTGGCAGCGTTAATATCAAGTAAAAACGCGGCCGGCCCGCCCAGGCGCATGGTGGAATAATCTCTTAAAGAAACATTAACTCGAGGCTCAATTTGCATATGTTTAACAGTATATAGCCCTCGTGAGACAAAACCAACACCGAGCATACTTGAATCCTCATACTAATAGGCGTACCCTATATATTATGAGTGTGAATGACAAGCCTAAAGATAAGTACGAAGCTCTGGGAGCTCGCCTAAAGTTTTTGCGCGAGCAATGGCAGCAATCAGTCTCGGACGTCTGTAACACGCTCGAAATCGACCAAAAAACGCTGCGGGCCTTAGAATCCGGTAAAGTAGCGCCGTCCGTCGATATTCTAGATATGCTAATCAGTCACTTTTTACTTACCGAGGACCAAGCCCAAGACTTGCGCGACCTGGCCGAAGACCAACGTTACGAAGCCGAAGGCTGCTTAGCTGGTGCCATGGAAGACGTGCTGAGTAAGCAATTTGTCATGTTTATGCCCATCGATAACCGTATTGTCTATACCGATTCAATGCAAGCCACCGTCACCGATACTGGTGTAGTACTTCAGTTTATGCAACAGGCCGGCAATGGCCAGCCGGTGCCAGTTAGCCGTATTGGCATGAGCCGTCAGCATGCCGAAAAGGTGATAGAAGTTCTACAGAGTACGCTTAGGCACCACGACCAACACGACCAAAAGCGCTTATCCTCCCCCGATAACGGCCAGAAGAGCTAGTACCCCAGGACGCCTAAAGCGAAGCAAGTTGCTTCAGGACTTTGATATAAACCCTAAGATCTTCGGGCGTAATGTGATCGTATAAGGTTTCACGCATCTTTTGGCGCAGTTTTGTTTCGATATCAAGGCATTCCGATTTAAAAGACGGGCTAAGACGGACAATACGCACCCGGCTATCTTTAGCGTGTTCTTTACGGTTGACCATGCCTTTTAGTTCGAGTACGTTAATACTGTTGGTTAAGAACGATACTCCTGTGTCGAGCTTGCGAGCTAGGTCGGTAATACTAATGCCTTCGTCGCCAGCGTCATGCACCGTGCCGACAATGAACCATTGCATGGTGCTTAAGTTATGTTCTTTTAGCATGTCAGTGGTAACTTTATTGATTACGCGAAAAGCGGTCGACTGAAGAACACCAGCCTGATAGGTCTTTACCTGGGCGAGGTCGAGATAGTCTCCTTGAAAATTTATTGACTTTTGCATCTAAGAATAATATTATAGAATTAAGTTTACTTTGTAAAGTAAATGGCATAAAAAACCAATTAATTAAAAAAGTTCTATAATATAAGGAGAATTACATATGGAAACCAGCAGTAAAGCTACTTTAGCAGTCGCCACCCTCGTTATCGGTGCCGTTATCGGCGGGGTAGCAGGCTACGCTATCAGCGATAATAAGGGTGACGATTCAGATACAGCAACACAGACTTCACAGTCTTCAACAGCACCAACTACGGTTGGCAAAGGAGCTGACCTTCGCGTAGCTCTTAATAACCTAGAAGCCCAGCACGTTGATCTTGCTTCTGCGGCTACCCGCGCTGGTTTTGATGGCGACAAGTCATTTGCAGCCGCTGCAGGTGCGCTTAGTAAGAACACCGATGATCTTACAGCAGCAATTACAAGCGTTTACGGCGAACCAGCCGGTGCTCAGTTTAAAGAAATTTGGGCTAGCCACATTGGTTTCTTCGTAGACTACACAGTAGCAGCAAAAGCTGGCGACCAGGCTGGTATGGACAAAGCTGTCCAGAACCTTAATGGTTACGTAGAAGCTATTTCTACGTTCCTTAGTGGTGCTAACCCGAACCTTCCAAAAGAAGCGGTTGCTCAGCTTATTACCGAACACGTTGGATTGCTTAAAGAAGCAGTCGATAAGCACGGAGCAGGTGACTACGCCGGTTCGTATGACGCTCAAGACCGTGCCCGAGTACAGATCACAACCCAGATTGCCGACACGCTCGCCGGTGCTATTGTTAAGCAGAACCCAGACAACAAGTTTTCTAACTAGTTTCTAACCCAGTTCGCTTTTATAGCCTAAGAACACCCGCCACTTGCGCGGGTGTTCTTTTTAAATATCGGTATAGCCAGGGAAGTAGTCGGTAACCAGATGCTTTTTGTTGACGCCTAACCCCTTTAGCTCTTTATACAGGCTCTCGGTCATTGGCTCAGGCCCCGATAAGTAAATGTATTTATCTTCGTAATCACCAGCCAGTTCTAAAATACGGTCGGCGTTGACCCGCCCTGCTTCGCCCTTCCAGCCCGTCGACGGCTGCCCGATAACTGGAATAAACTTTAAGTTAGATTTATTAAACAAATCAGTAAAAGCCAGTTCATCTTCGCTGCGGGCAGCGTAAATTAAAGTAATATTCCGTTTTTCTGCGCTGTCATGAAGGAACTTGATCATGCTACGTACGGGCGTTACACCAATCCCGCCAGCTACAAATACTAACGGGATAGATTCATCTTTAGGGAGTACAAAATCGCCCATGGCGTCGGTCATTGTGACTCGGCTATCGCTCTTAAGGCCTAGTAGAGCCTGCTTAAAAGTGCTGCCATCCTTGAGCGCGATCTTGGTGGTTATTGCCACTAAATCCTCACTAGGAGACGATGAGAGGGTAAACCAACGTTTATCGCCGCGTTTGTCTTTGTCGTCATGGGGAATACGCAGCTCTATAAACTGGCCGGCAATGTAGCGCACCGGCCGCTCCGGCCGAAACCAGAACATCTTAATATTGTCAGCAATCTCGTCAATATGGTCAAACGTTACGTGCATAGTACTCCTCTTTCTATACCATGATACTATTTATCATGTGAACAATACATTAGATCTAAAGTTTTTACTAAGCGACACTCGGGCTCGTGTTTATTTATTATGGGCTTTTCTGGCTTCCAGTGGCTTTCTGGCGACTCACTACTACCAACAAGATAAAATTAATGCCTTGTGGTTTACTATTTCGGTGATTGGCCTCGGCTATATGTTCAAAGTTATGCCGCTAAAAATTCACTCCATGCGCAACATATTCTTGGCGTGGCTGGTACCGATTGCCTTTGGCATGACCGTCTCCGGATTAGCTTTTAAGGTTGATTCGCTGACTGGTATTATTCCGTACCTGGGTGCCTTCTGGCTGTTAGTAATGGCAACCGGTTACGCGGCTAACGGATTAGTTGATCCACCGTCAAATTGGTACTGGTTCGCGGCAACCCTTAATGCCGCTGCGGCGATTGCCTGCTTTGCGATTGAACCATTTACTACGGCCCAGTATCTGGTAGCCGCGATTGTGAGCGCCTGGTCAATGCTTAACCTATGGATTTTCCGCACGTAAAAGCTGTTAGCGTTTAATCTTTATATCTTCCAGACTTTTGGTCGGATCGTACACGATTACCGTAATTGTGTAGTCCCGGTCGAGATTATCATGGAAGTCAAATTTACCCACCTCATTAAACTGTATTTGGTAGCCTTCGTCGGCATCAAAAACTCCTGAATCGACCATACCGCCGCCGCCATGCTCGCCACTGGAGTGGCCACCTTTTACAATTTGGTGCTGTTGGCCGTCTTTGCTATTGAACTGCACGAACTCACCTTTTTTGATCAGGAGGTCGATTGGGTCTTTATTCTCTTTGCGCAAGTCGACGCTGTAGACTGGCTTGTCGCCGGTTTTGCTGGCACTATCTTTGTTGCCAAATTGCTGGACGGCGAAAAATGAAACGACGAATCCAATTAACAGAGCCGGAATCAGAAGTAGCAAAAGCTTACGATTACTAGTCGCTGGTTTAGAATTAACTTTACTGGCGCTGGCAACCGGCTTTGCCACTCTTTTCGTCGGTGCCTTTTTACTACTCGACGACATTAACAATACCCTTCATGTACGGATGTGGTTCACATAAATAGTTAAATGTGCCAATAGTATCAAAAGTAAAGCTATAGCTTTCACCTTGCTTAAGGAGGTCTTCTCCCTTTGGTCCGCCATCTTGTTTACTGACTACATTGTGTTTCGCTTCATCCTGGTTAGTCCAGGTGACCGTGGTGCCTTTTTTAATGGTGATATCTTTTTTAACAAAGGCAAATTCTTTAATATCCATAGCTACTTCAGTTTGAGTAGTCAGGTCTTCTTTGCCGCTACTAGCGTTTGCGTTTGGGGTGCTGTCTTTCTGATCCGTTTGGCTGCTCGAACTGCTGCTTGACGAGGAAGGACTCGACACACTATCCGGCTTGTTTGCCACAACTACGCCAACAATAGCGATAACCGCAATAGCGGCGACTCCAACTCCAATTATATTCTTATTCATAACTTCATAATCTCCTCATTATAGTAGTATAGTACCATGTTTACTTTACTTTAGTTTAGTAAGTATTATATATTGATTACCCAAGGTAACTATAATAGACGAATTAAGGTGAAAAAACGTATAATTACAACTAATGAGTGCTAAAAAATCCGCAGTTCATGTGATCGAACGACCCTATAGCTTACTGACTAACAATCGCTTCTGGCTCCTGTGCTTTAGCGCTTTGTTGTCAATTATAACGGTGGTAGCGGTCTGGGTTTTGTTTCCGCCCGGTGATCTGCGGCTAATCCGAACACAACAGACTTACGGTTTGCTCTCGATAGTATTTCTATATTTTGCCTTGTTGGCAGCGCCACTAACAAAAATCTTTCCCAACATGCGGGGTAAAAACGAGTACTTGCACTTACGGCGGGCCATCGGCGTGAGTGCCTTCTTTTTTGCGCTCTTACACGCACTAGTGGCGTTCTTTGGGCAGCTTGGTGGATTTAATGGCCTTGGTTTTTTGTCGCCACGATACAGTATTGCCCTACTGCTAGGCTTTATCGCGCTGATCATACTGACAGTCATGGCCGTCACCTCGTTCGATAAAGTGATCGACAAGATGGGTTTTCGGCGCTGGAAGCGGCTGCATCGCCTCATATATATCGCTGGTCTGGCTATCTTAGTGCATATTGTGATGCTGGGCACACATTACGCCTATGGTTCCAGTAGCATCGCGCGCCTGACGTTAGTGGCCGTTTTAATCTTATTTATGCTCGAAGCCGTCAGAATGGACCGATGGCTTAAAAAACGGTTTACAGTTTTACGTCACTTTGGCGTAGCCAGTATGGTGTTATTACAACTTTTATTTTTGGTTACCGGCTTTATGCTTGGCAAAAACAGTAAGTTGGAGCTAGGGGATATTCGAGCCCATAATGAGCACAGCACCCAAACTTCAAACAGCCCCACCGAGCCGTATATATCATTTGAAAGCGCACCAATCGTTGACGGAAAAACCATTCAGATTAACCAACAACAAATATCATTTCAGGACCTGATAGCCGGCGGAGCAATTCTTAACTTTACTAGCCAACCGGCTTTTACCGATATTACCGCGGCCAGTTGCTTCTTGGTTAACCAGCAAACGTACGGCTATTACCAGGGACTTACCAAAACCGTTGGTTCCACGATACAATGTCTGCCAATCGGCGATGCTGAGCCTCCCGAGCCCGGAGTATATACCCTATATCTTAGGCTGGAGCGGGCTGTTGGAGTCAACACAATACCATTTAATCTGGAGATTACCCCATGAACCCATTATTAGCGATAATTATAGCGTCCGCCGGTATTATTAGCGCGGTTTCTGCCGCCCCAGCCAGTGCCCACGTGCTAGAGAGCCAAGACACAATTGGCGCTGTATTACACATTGACCCGGACGACGACCCAGTCGCCGGTGAATCCACCGGAATCTACTTTGAATTTAAAGATAAGACCAACCGTTTTAAAGTGCAAGATTGTAATTGTAAACTCGTAGTACAACAAGACAATCAAACGATCTATGATCAGTCGTTCGGCCAGGTGGCAGGTGGGGAATTCACTTTTCCTGAGCGTGGCGTGTATGTTGTAAAGGCAATTGGATCTCCTAAAACTGCTAGTGCGTTTGATGCGTTTGAGCTTAGCTATGATGTCCGCGTACAGCGGGGGATTGGGCAACCAGACGCTACAAGCAGCACCGGTAAAACGAAAAACATCGTGCTATTGGTTGGCGGTGTAGTTCTAGTCTCCTCTCTTCTGCTGGCAGTAAGATATAAAATCATGAAAAAAGTTACCTAATTATTATGTCAGCACTTTCTACCACAATCGGTTATAAATCATATAAAATCAGCCTAATTTATATACGATAACTCCAACGTACCAGCGCCATAAATACAGAATCAGGCAGCAATTTTCTCAGTGCGAGTAAGAGGGGCGCCGGAGACCCAACCGCATACCGTAATTTTTTGCTGCGAGTAGTAGCCGCAGTGTAAATTTTATCTGCCACTTTGTCTGGTGATTGCCCGTTACTCCCAGCCTTGTGCGTGACCTTTTCAACCTTTGTCAAAAAATTCTCATAGCCTAATTTTTTATCCGGTTTAGCGAAGACCCGGTTACGATCGTAAAAAGCGGTCTTTATAACGCCCGGTTCAACAATTTTAATTTTTATACCGAACTGGCGGAGCTCGTAGTGCAATGATTCCGAAAAGCCTTCGACGGCCCATTTAGTGGAGTGGTAAATACTATACAAAGGGAACGTTAACCGTCCGCCCATAGAGGCAACTTGGATAATCACACCTTTGCGCTGAGGCCGCATGATTTTAATAGCCTGGCGGGTAACACTCATCAGCCCAAACACATTGGTTTCAAACTGCTTATTAATTTGCTCGTCTGTGATGGCCTCGAATACCCCATCGAGCCCGTAGCCAGCATTATTAACGACTACGTCTATTGCGCCAAAATCTTTAACTACATGCTCGAAGGTAGTTTCTATAGTTGCTGTATCAGTGACATCTAATTTATAACGTCGTACATTCGGCCAAGATTTGAACAGTTCATTATCAATATTTCTAGAAGTCGCCGCGACGTTCCACTGTTTTCGCGCGAACTTTTCGACGGTGGCTTTTCCAATTCCACTTGATGCTCCGGTAATAAGTACAGTTTTTGCCATTCACTTGATAATAACAGAATCAGTTAAAGCCGATAAATTACTATGATTGACCCACTAATCCTCCGGGCATACAATGTAATTACTATGAAAGCTTCAATTATTACAATCGGCAACTCAAAAGGTATTAGTATCCCAAAACCGCTCCTAAAAGAAAGCGGCATCGAAGGCGACGTCGACATATATGTTAAAAAAGGTGAAATCAAGATAGTTGCCGTCAAGAAGACCACCGCGAACGACTTTGCTGCTGCCTCAGATGCATCATTTGCTAAAGATTGGCTACGACCAGAAGAAGAAGCAGCATGGAAAATATATCAGCAGGCCAAATAGTCTTAGCCGCCTTTCCGTTTTCGGATTTAAAAAATAAAAGCTAAGACCATGTTTCGTTATAGGTATTGCCGAATTTGGAGATGTCGTGCTGTGTCAGATTACCAGTCAACGTTACCAAAGCAAACAAACAGTCTCGCTTAAAAAGAATGATTTTACAAAGGGGACTATTGTTATGGATAGTTTTATACGCCCAGACAAAATCGCAATCCTTGATACGCATATGGTTGTAAAAGTCTTAGGTACAGTTACCGACAATAAACTTGACGATGTTAAAATTGCGCTAAAAAGATTTCTGGAAATAACGTAGCTTTTAGAAGTATCTATGTAAAACACTTTTAAGATCAATCTAATCGAGATCAGCTTACGAATAGCTAAAGCGATATACAAATTGAGCATAGATCCAAGGAAAGGCAATGTGCGGCCTATGGTTGGCATTAAAAGCTGGCGACTTCGAGTTGGCGACTATCGAGTCGTGTACGATATCTTAGATAAAAGACTTATCATCTTGATAATCCGCGTTCGACATCGCAAAGAAGTGTATAAAGATTAACATAGAAAAGATCAGCAAGAGTAGTTTCTATGTTATACAAAAATGGTACAACTTAGTGCACGAAGTTAGAACTAGGCTGATCGCTAACTTCCGAAATTGATTGCTCCACCTACTTGTCCTGGTTTCAAAATTTGAATCGGTTGCCGACCTGATGGGTCAAAAGTTATACCCTCAACATCTGCATACCCCGATAGGTAATATTCATAGCTGTTTTGGTTCATTGCCTGAGAAATAGATTGTAGTTTTTCTAGTGCCCCAGCTACTTGGGCAAGACCGCTATTTGCAGGCAAGCTTTCGGCTGCAAACTTACCGGCGTTCATGACGATAGCTATCTGAACTGTTTTTGTCTCTCCGGCTGCAAGAGTAAAAACTTCTGTGTTTTCTGCTTGTGCCATGGATTCCGAAAGATTAGATGAAGATTCAGTTTCGCCGAATGATCGATTGCGGCTTTCCCTAATAACTTCAACGCTAACTTTATTAATAGTGCACGGAGCATCTTTGGAGGTTATTGTGACAGCGACCGGTAAAGATGCATCATTCATGGATATACTAGCTGGAGCCTGAATCTTTACATCAATTCCGCCATGAGTAAAATTCTGTTTGATCTTATTGAATAATCCCACTAATCATACTCCTTCCATAATTGTCTTACATTGATAAGTATAATCACTGTGTTACATAGAAATGGTGCACCCGGACGGATTCGAACCGCCGACACCTGGTTCCGAAGACCAGTGCTCTATCCAGCTGAGCTACGGGTGCATACTACAGTTGAATAGTTTAACAGATTAAGTATCTTGCTACAACAGAGGTAATCTGGTATCATTTGTCAGTTACGAGTCAGTAGCTCAGCTGTCGCAGTTTACTGCAAAAATAGTAAAGCGTGCTTCGTATCATGGGCCAGTAGCTCAGCTGGTTAGAGCACCTGCCTCTTAAGCAGGGTGTCGAGGGTTCGAGTCCCTCCTGGCCCTCCATATAAAAAGACCTGTCGAAAGATAGGTCTTTTTATATGGCTGGAGCAGGCAGGGGCGAGAACGGGTATGCTGGGGGCATACCCCGAACCTTGCTTTGTTTCGATGCATGAGGCATCAAACAAAGTGGCCTTGCCAAAAGTATTTTTCTTTTGGCGGTCAGACGAGTCCCTCCTGGCCCTCCTACTGATATAGGCTTGATGCTTTCTCGTATGTGGGCTACGTTGTTCTTGTGATATACTTTTTATTAATAATAAGGAGAATCTGATGAATAATATGAGTAATGGGCAAGAATCGAACAACAGTAGTACGAATAATTTTGTAGTTATCGTTTTAGTGATAGTAGTTTTAGTGGCGTTGGCAGTGTTT
>JBPCJO010000051.1:0-20964 GCA_051005235.1 Saccharimonadales bacterium (SeqCode) | reverse complement strand
TCTTCGAACATAACTAAGGCGTGCATGTTAACTGGGTGCAGGCCTTTTACTTTTACCAAAAACTTATCGACGGCAATAACTTCTCCGACAGGCTGGCCGCTTTCGACTAAACGATCAAAGTGCTGCTTATCGCTCCTGTAGTAGATCCTGTTTCAGCTGGTGCCGCTGGCTCAGCTTTTGCGCCAATTTCGGTAATTTTTTGGAGTAATAGACCGCGATTTTCGACAAAGCGATGCCGCAAGCTCATATCAAACATCTTATTGTTGGTCCGGATCATACAGCCAGCAGCCAGATTTGGTTGTAAGCCGCTTTCGAGAAGTAACAGGGGGTGGATATTAGCCCGTAACCAAATAATTATTTTATGATTAAACTTTGCTGACGGTTCGGTCGCTAGGCTCATATGAATCCGAGGTGCATGCAATTGAAAGGTTTGCAGCAATTCAAGTAATTGGACGCGCTGGGTTTGGTCGGTTAAGTCCACACTGTTCAGGCGGGCTAAATCCTCAAGGGTTGCACTACAACGCCCTACCTTAATTGCGACGTCTGGGCGGCGAAGCGTTTCTTCGCGCAGCATTTCATCAAAACCGCCAAGCTCGCGCACCAAACGAGACAAATCAACCGAGCTAACCAGCCGTTCGGGTAAAATTATTTGTCCGGGAGTTTGCTCGTCAGCCATAGGTTATGCTCCGAAGTTAATGTCTTCGATGATCGCCTGCTTATTACGTTCGAGTTCGCCCAGTATAAATTCTAGCTGGTCTTCGAGATTAATCTGGTTACCAATTGCCGCCAGCACGTAATGGTTGACTACGTCAGCCATATTATTGCTAAAACGGCTTATGGTACGTTCTTTCTCGAGGGCCATTTCTTTGGCAAACTGATCGTTAAGAATAACGCGCTGTTCTTCGACCGCGGTTTGGGTCTTCTCGATTGAATCGAGGGCCAGTTGCTGGGCGTCTTTAATGGAGTCCTCGTAGTTTTCAAAGGCTTCTTTAAGCGTCTTAGTGATCTCTTCTTTCATGTAATCGTTAACCTGGGAGGTGGTTAGACGCAAATCTTGTTGTAAGAACATAGCGTTCTCGCCGATGATCTTTTCGAAGTGTAAACGGCCCCTGTTTTTAAGCTCCTCACGAAAGTCGTCATTAAAAATACGCTCGACGTCAGTTTCGGTCGCCCCGGCAAGATCTGGAGCTATAGGGGTATTTTTTGCGTTAACGCCGCCAGCTGAAAGTTTAACGGCTACCCATATAAAAGCCGCGGTTACTGCCAGCAGTGATCCGATGATTAATCCGGTTTGTATCCACCCGTCCATAATGTTTCTAGTGACCCCACCTTTTCGAACTGTTTATGGTTATAGCTTTATAAGTAAATATACTCCAAAAAGGCCAGTAATGAAAATAATTAAACTCAAAAGCAGCACCTGGAACAGTCCTTTAAAAATTATACCCCTGGAGAGCGGATTACGTCCGACCGAAATAACCGTACTGCGAACACCGCTAAAAAGCGTTGTTCCCGCCACAAACGCGCTGATCAATAACACCATCATCGCTAAATAAATACGAAGTGTGCTCACCTGCTTTTCTGCAACCGTCGAAGCGATGCGCTGCAAGCCGTCAGGCACTTTGTCTTTCTCGGGAATCTTTAATAAAGGGTTCTTTGTGACACCAATATCTACCTGAATCCGGCCAAAGGCAACCGTAGCACCGCTTTTAGTTGTACTTTTTCCAATACTATCGCCTGCCCCCTCAAATTTGCCGATTGCCCTGCCCGCCACGTTTTCCTGCTTATCATTCGCCTTCATGCCGATACCGGCTAGCGAGGAGCCACTTATGTAGTCTCCTTGCTCAATCGAGCCATTTTCATTACTCACCAGTACTTCATAGCTTCCTTCGGTCGCCACAAAGATTTTTTGGCCATCTCCACTTATGGTCACTGGTGAATCATTAGCATCAGCCACCACTCCCTTCAAATCCTGGAGGTTTTTATCATTAATTGCTTCGATCTTGCTTTGGTCGTCTTTTTTAAGTGCGACGAGCATACCTTTTTGAAGCGCTTCATCGGAGGAATAGCCTTGCAACACCGTTTGCGCTAAAATCGGACCGGCCGCACTCATAACTATCAATAAAACTAATGCAAAAGAAGCCAGCAACCGCTGAGAAAATATTAGGGATTTTAGCTTTGATTTAGTGTTCATTTTTGTTTTTGTAACTACTAATGCTTAGTATGAGTCAAAAAAGCCAGATACGCAAGGCTGACCTAGCTCACCACCTATCGTTGGATTAAGTAGGCTATCGAATCGGCACCCCTTTGTTTTTATTCCGCTTCACACCTAAATATGCCAGCATATCAATCGTATATAATTCGTATATACTCCTTACTCCTGTTAGTTATATATACTGCGTATGCATAAATTATATACGATTGATATGCTTGCATTAGACAGGTGGGATAGTCACTTGTCTAGAGTAAATTTTTAGTCGAGTATTTGCCGCAATATTTGTACAGTCTGTTCAATTTCCTCAACTGTGGTAGAACGGCCAGTACTAAACCGCACCGAACTTTGAATATATGAAACATCAAAGCCCATCGCTTGTAGAACGTGCGACGGTTCATCGTGACTAGCACTGCAGGCCGAGCCGGCTGCAGCATAAATATCGTGTATATCGAGTGCCATTAACAGACGTTCGTTATCTGTGCCAGGCAGAGTAAGATGCACGTTATTTGGCAACCGTTGCTTGAGTGAACCGTTAATAATAGCCTGCGGAAACGCAGTTGTTAACGTATCTATAAACATGACCTGTAGTGCTTGCTGGCGCTTGTTCTCGTCGTGGCGTTTGGCGACGGCAATTTGGAGCGATTTGGCCAGGCCAGCCGCTTGTGCGACATTTTCGGTGCCACTACGCAAGTTTCGTTCTTGGCCGCCACCTTCAACCAACGGCTGTAAGCTAACACCGCTACGAATATACAAAAGTCCTGATTGTTTTGGACCATATAGTTTGCCACCGTTAATAGTCAACAGGTCAACTCCCAAGCGGTGGACATGAAGATCCAAGTAATTACCAGCTTGCGCGGCGTCAACATGAAAATACAGCGGTAGCGGATTACCCGCTTGCTGACGGGCTTTTCGAATAACCTCAAGCTCACCGGCTATGCGGCGGATCGGCTGTACGGTACCAACTTCGTTGTTGGCATACATTACGCTTACCAGTACCACAGAATTATTAATTTTTGATGAAAGGCTGGTATAGTCCACCACGCCTTGGTTGGTTACCGGAATCGTTACCGTCTGGTAACGTGCGGCTGGCACCCGGACCGAGTCATGCTCAATTGCCGATAGCGCCAAAATAGCGTCAGGATTGTTACGCATAACACCATGAATTGCTAAATTGTTTGCCTCGGTGCCACCGGCCGTAAAAATAATTTCTGAGGGCTTGGCGCCGATTACCTGCGCGCAGTCAGCCCGAGCGGTTTCGAGTGCTTTAGCCGCAGCCACAGCCGGCCCATATAGTGCCGACGGATTATAGAATTGGTCAACAAAAAACGGCTGCATTGCCGCCAATACATCAGCATCTATCGGTGTCGCGGCGGCATGATCAAGGTAAATCGCCATAACACCAACTTAAGAGACGGCTTTGTAGAGCTCGTTTTGGACGCGGCGTTCGTACGCCTTGACCGCTTCGACAAAGCGGATCGCTTCGCTGTCACTTAACTGCTGATAGCTCTGGCCATCTTGAATTTTAGTGATGCCGCCTGGTCGTACTTCGTAGCGCGTGGTGCGCATCTGCCGCTGCTTTTTTTTATCGAGCCATTCTTCGTACCAAATCCAGGTGAACTCGTCGAGACAAAAGAACTCGCGGCGACCGCCATTTGGAACTGGACCAAACAATTCGCCGCCAATTTTAGCTTCGTGCTTTAAGAGGTCTCGATATAATTTAGCTTTCCGCTCGTCTTCGTTCTGGCGACCAGCCAGCTTTAGTAGCGTATCAATCATAACTGTTAACCTGGAAGGTTAAAGTTATGGGTGTCGGAGGCTGGTTTGGGTTGGGCGTGTATATCGTTGACCCGCTGGAGCGCATCTTGAGGGGTGACGTGTTGCTTCGATTCGGCGATTTCATCATCGGGTAACGGAAGTACGTCTGGTTGTTCGGCGGGCGCGGGCGTCTGCTCGGCTAGCATAGCAGCCTGCTCGACCGACAGTCGATACAGCTCGGCTTCGCGGCGTTCTTTGGCTTGGCGAACGTTTTCGTAGGCTTGTTGGCTCGTGACAGAAGCTACCACGTTATACCTGCCGTGTTGAACGCGGTTCCAGCGAGTTGACATAACTTCATAAGCGCTCGAATAACCTTCGACCTGCTTGTGTAGGGATTCAAACTTGTTTACTTCACCGTTTCCAAATAATTGCATCTTATTCTCTTGTTACTTCACATTAAAAAGCGCTCGGGCATTCTGTGTTGTTTGATACGCCAGCTGCTCGAGCGGCTCACGCCGTAACTCAGCCAAAAAGGCCGCTGTTAGTTTAACGTGCTCAGGCTTGCATATCTTACCACGATGTGGCACAGGAGTCAAGTACGGCGCATCTGTTTCGAGCACCAACTTGTCCAGTGGAATATTTTTAGCCGCCGTCAGCTGATCTACCTGACTAGTAAACGTCATTATGCCATTTAATGCAACATATAATCCGCGTTTTAGAATTTGGTCGACATCACTTGGCACCCCTGTAAAACTATGAATCAAACCTCTTTTAATATCAAACTCATCAAAAATCGGCCAAAAATCCGCAAAGGCGTCCCGCACATGAAAAATGACCGGTAAGTTATAGGTTTCGGCTAATTGCAACTGCCACTTTAGTAATTCAACTTGTTTTTCTTTCGGCGAATGTTGGTAGTAATAATCGAGCCCGATCTCGCCAATCGCCACGATTTTACTGTTTTTAGCACTTTTGAGTAAAGCTTCAAACGCTTCTTTGGCACCCTGCGCAGCCAAAAAATCCTCGGCCTCATGGGGGTGTATGCCAATCGCCGCCCAGATCCCGTCATACTTAGCCGCAAATTGAACTGCGCCTTGGCTGTCGCTCAGACTGCAACCGACCGCCAGCATTCGGGTTACACCGGCCGCCTGCGCCGACAACCATACCTCATCAGCGTCAAGCTTATAGCCGGGAAGGTGAATATGGGCGTGGGTATCAAAGTATTCTAAATTTATAGCGCTCACAAACGTATATTATACGCTGCGGCAAGCTTTTTTATGCTACCATTCAGCAGAGAAATCGCAATTATGGAACAAACTGTGTATGAGTGGCGTTGGCAGGCAGCCCGTGAACAAGCAAAAGCCGATGGCCTGCAAATTATTGAACATGGTTGGGAACAACACGTTATTATTGACGAAGCCTGTGGTATCGTGTATCGCTACCCACGCCATAAAGCTGCGGCCGACAAATTAGCTGATGAAGTGTCCGTGCTGCGGCATATTCATAAGCAGGAGTGGCTCGTAGCGCTGCCGATTATGCTTAAACACAACTCTGTATGTACGTCCTATAAGCTAATTGTTGGAGACGTCTTAGATGCTGGCTTGCTCGCTTCGTTAAGTGAGCGGGCAATCGTCCGCATTGGTGCAGAACTTGGGGCGTTTTTAGTGCAATTACATACCTTTGACCCAGTACCAATCCAACGGAAGAAAACCAAACAGACCACGACACTGTACGAATATTACAAAAAACGCATTGATAGCGCGCATAGTACAAAGATCTATCAGCCAGCACAGGCAGCCTTAGCAAAATTAGCCGCTGGACTTAACACAACCAAACCGGTGGTTGTGCACGGTGATCTGCACGGCCTTAATATTGTCATCGACAGTACCCATCAACGCGTAAAAGGTGTAATTGATTTAAGCGAAATGGAGATTGGTGACCCACATCAAGACTTTCGAAAATTATTCATGACCGATCCACGTTTATTAGCGCCAGCCGTAACCTCCTACCAAGCAAATGGTGGGCAAAGACTTGTTATAGAAACTGTGCGGACTTGGGCATACGTTAACGAGTGGGCAAATCTTTGTCATTTTGCCAAAGACACACAACATCCCACCTATAAACGAGCGTTACGACATTTACAAAAATGGAACCAAATCTAAGCTGCTAAGCGTCCTTTTTAGGAAACAGCGTGCCGTCCATAGACTGGATCACACCAGTCGAAAATACGGCGGTGATTTTAGCCGACGTCTCGGGCATAAACGGTTCGAGCAGCTCAGCGATTTGCAAGATTGAACCGGCGATATACGCCAGGACTTCTTGCAAGTGTGCCGGGTCGCTGGTGGT
Organism: Saccharimonadales bacterium (SeqCode); assembly: GCA_051005235.1. Classification (GTDB taxonomy): domain Bacteria; phylum Patescibacteriota; class Saccharimonadia; order Saccharimonadales; family 2-12-FULL-41-12; genus JALQXV01. Next base: position 14,654 of record JBPCJO010000051.1, on the reverse strand, counting down.
CGCAATCACCCAAGGTTTTTCTTCTTCGATATATTGGTTCATGCCGCGAACCTGGTGCCAGACTTCTTCGAGCGCTCTATCGAATCGGCAGTCATGCAAGGCTTTTAGATAACCGTTTACATCGTGTTCGGGGGCTGGAATGTCACCAATTAGACCATTCTGGTATTTGGTGATCATGGCAGACGTACGGCTGACCAGATTGCCTAATTCGTTAGCAAGGTCGCTATTGTAAACCTCTTCCATTCGATCCCAGCTAAAATCGCCGTCTTCGTAAGCTGGAATGTAGCGTAAAAAGTAGTAACGAAAAGCATCAACACCGTATTTATCGATAATCTCTTGCGGCGGGATCACATTACCGACACTCTTACTCATCTTCTCGCCATTGACGGTAATAAAGCTATGGATAAACAATGTTTTATAGAGTGGAATACCGAGGCTCATCAGCATACCCGGCCAAATGGCAGCATGAAAGCGGCTAATGTCTTTACCAACTACCTGGACGTCGGCCGGCCAAAACTTTTTAAAGTCAGCGTGCTCCGGATAACCAAGAACCGTAATGTAGTTCATCAACGCCTCAAACCAAACATACATAACTTGATGCTTGTCGCCTGGTACCGGCACGCCCCAGTCTAGCTTATCTTTTGGACGGCTGATGCTAATGTCTTCGAGCCCTTCTTTTAACAATGCTAGAATTTCGTTGCGCTTAGTTAGCGGCACAATCCGTAGTTCGTCCGACGCAATAACCGTTTTGATCTGCTCGTTATATTTACTGAGCGCGAAAAAGTAATTTTCTTCTTCGAGGCGCTGGTAAGCCTGCGGGTGATCTGGCTTGGTACGAGCCGGGTCGACCTGGTTTTCGGGCACAAACTCTTCTTGCCGAACATCATACCAACCAATATAGTTAGCTTTGTAGATATCTTTTTCTAGATTTTTCCAGATAAGTTGGGCACGTTGGATATGCCCTTTGTCGGTGGTCCGAACAAAACGGTCGCTGCTGACGTTGAGTACTTTGGCCAGATCACGGAACTTCTGGCTCATTTCGTTGGTAAATTCCTGTGGTGACTTACCGTGTTCGGCAGCTTTTTCGGCAACCTTGGTGCCGTGTTCGTCGGCACCGGCGCTATAGAGGACTGCTTGGCCTTTTTGGCGGGCGTGCCGCGCCAGTACATCAGCCTGGATTAGTTCCATAGCAAACCCGACATGCGGGTCACCATTTACGTAGGGAATAGAGGTAGTTATATAAAACTTTGATTGCATGTAGTTATTAGCCTAACAGATTAGTTGACGTCCGTCATTTTGATTAGTGAGGTTCAAACCATCACTTTTTAATCATGTGTATCCACGAGTGGTTGTAAAACTCCTGCCAGCCAGACTAGCTCTATAAATCAACCATATCTTCATTTAGCACTATACCTGAGGTTCATTAACTTTTCATGAAGTGCAGGTATAGTGCTAATACAAGGATGTACTGAACTGGCGGGATTTTTACAACCAGTCATGTATCGGTGTTTAAAATGACTATAAAAGGGCTAGCTGACAAATCTAAACTGATGCAAGATGCCACCAGTCGCAGTGCCGGCACCGGTAAGCTTTTAGTTTTATCCCGCGCTGGTGTTCAGCCACGGTGGCCGAGGCAGTTGCCTCTTTTGAGCTGGCAAAACGAAGTTTATCGGCGCATTGTAATGGCTCAAAATCCATGGCCGAATACTACTTGCGACTTAATGTCAGGGCGCGGTCACGCTTAGTGGCCCGGTAAGACATAATAACGGAGATGATGATGACCGATAAGCCAGCCAGACCGGTAATAATCTCGGGTACCTTGAACTTAAGTGAAGTCAGCATAATGACCGCCAAAATGCCGATTGCGTAATGCGCGCCATGCTCGATATAACGGTATTCATCGAGCACACCGCGCTTAAGCATGTGCACCGTAATTGTACGCACATAAAGCGCCCCAATACCCAACCCAATCGCGATAATCAGAATTTGATTTGTAATCGCGAACGCGCCGATCACGCCGTCCAGGCTAAAGCTGGCGTCAATAATTTCGAGGTAAATAAAGCCCAGTAAACCGGCTTTAAAGGTAGCGCCAGCGGCATTACCAATATTGCGCTCGACCCCGCTACGTTGCAGTAAATTGTCTATAGAATGTATAAGCAAATAAATTAGTAAACCGACTAAGCCAGCAGCCAAGACAGTCTGCTGATCTTCGTGGTGGACGAGCTGGCTACCAATAAGCAGCGCAGTAACTGCAATCATCGGACTGATATTCTTTAGTGTACCGGCTTTCTCTAGCTTGGTCTCTAGCCAGGGGATCCACTTGATTTTGCGTGACTCAAAGAAGTAATCCAAAAAGATCATGAGTAAGAAAATACCGCCAAATGAGGCTATCATCGGGTGAGCCTCTTCGAGCTTATGGCCGTATTCGTCAGGATTATTAAGTGCCAGGTCAACCACAGCACTAAAACTGCTGCCAATCGCCAACGAAACCAGTAAAATCGGCAGTAGAAGGCGAACACCAAACACGGCGATGATAATACCGACGCTCAGGAACACCTTTTGCCAGACGTCGCTCATCCGCTTTAATATACGGGCATTTACAACGGCGTTGTCAAAGCTCAGCGAGACCTCGAGGGCCACCAGTGCCAGCACCAAAAATAAACCCGATAGACCGACTTTCCAGCCGGTAATAGCAATTAGAATTACAGATACAGTCGTAGAAAAGGCATAAATACGCCACAAGGGGGCTTTTTTACTCATTAACAACAGTGTAACAGAGGTAATGTTTGTTGCGCAAACTGATGTTTATGCTAGTGCTTGCATTCTTCAGCGCTACAGCTCTACACTTAATCGTATAAACATTATTGGAAGGAAAACATTATGCGGCTCTACCAACCCGAGAACACGCCTCAAGCAAATTTAGAGATATTAGCGGCTAACTCATACCTTGGCCGTTTTTTTGTCCAAGGTTTTTTTATGCAAGAACCTGGCGATAAGGTGTATGTTCAAGCCTACGGTTTAGAAGGTCGCAGCGAAGGCTCCCGTAACCGCACTCTTCAACAGAATGAAGACGGTTCTGTATCAACCAAGGTATTTGATATGGCAAAACAAGTAGGAGATCCCGCACTAACGTTGTATCGAGCGATGGACTCTGTTAACGGGATACATGTAGTCTCCAATGGGAACCAGACAACTACAGCGATCGAGTATCTTCGCCAGGGTAAGTCATTTGAAGAAGCCATAAATACCAGAGACTACGAACCCGATGAGCCAAACTATACACCGCGAATTAGCGGCTATATTGATGCGGAGCAGTCAAAATTTGGTATCTCAATAATCCGCAAACTAGCTGTTTCTAGGCTTGCGGTCCGTACCCTCTTTACCGAACAGAGTCCCGAGATCGAACTTACGCCAGAGGTTGGTTATGCGGTCCACACCTATCAAGGAGACGGCAATCCACTTCCGCCATTCGACGAAGCGCCGTTTAAACTACCCCTCCGAGATACCGCCCAAACCATGGCAGAGCTTATGTGGGACAATCTAGACACCAATAATCGTGTCGCTGTAGCCGCTAAGGTATTTACCTCAACAAGCCAGGACATTTTTATTATTAATCGACACGAAGGCAGCAACTAAATGCCCGAACAACGAACAATCCACCGAGTCCACGCCGCTTCCGTAAAATATGGCGAGAACCCATACCAAAAGTCAGCCGGTTTATTCCGAGACCCGGAGTGCGAAGACCCTTTGGCGGTTCCAAACTTTGAGCTGCGCGAAGGCAGCCCGCCGAGTTTTAACAACTACGCCGACGTCGACCGCTTACTGCAGACCATCACGCACATCGCCGCCGGACTCGAGAAGAATGGTATGCCGGTTACGAATATCGCAATAGGAGCTAAGCATGGCAATATGTGCGGCGGATCCGTTAATGACGACCCGCTGATTGCCACCGCCCAGATGCTTGACGGTGATCCTCTAGCAATTTTTGGTGGCTTAACGATGTCTAATTTCGTACTCGACAAATCAGTTGCGACTACCCTACAAACCCATGGCATGCCAGCAGACCGAAAACGATTACTGGATGGTGTTATCGCCGCCGACGTCGACGAAGCAGTCCTCGAAATGATGCAGCGCAAGGGTGGTAAGCTACGGATTCTAACAAATAAAGCTCTGGGCAGCATAGGCCTTGATTCGCTTGATACAGCCGAACGCTTCCGTTACGTCCGCGGTGGCATGTTAGTGCAAGACAATTACACATTCGTGCCAAAGTTGCCAGAACTAATTCCCGGCACCGACCGCCGCCTCACAGACGAGCTTAAACACGACCTGGTCTTAGCATGGGCAATCGGCTCGACCAGTACTAGCAATACTATTACGTTGGTTAATGGCGGCCAACTCATTGGTAACGGCGTCGGCCAGCAAGACCGCGTAGCCGCCGCCGAACTCGCTCTGCGCCGTGTCAAACGCTCCAAACACGCAGCTGTAGGCGCGGTTGCCTACAGCGATAGCTTCTTCCCATTCCCTGATGGACCGCAAGTACTGGTGGATGCCGGTATCTCGGCAATATTTACGTCTTCCGGCTCTATCAACGACGAAACCGTGCTAAAAACCTTTAAAAAAGCGGGCGTAGACGTCTTTACGGTGCCTGACGTCGAAGGTCGTGGGTTTTACGGACACTAAATATTGCATAACGCTTGCGTTTTATGCTATAATATAAGTATGGGGCTGACTTTAAGCTCGACATTGGACCTTTATAGATTAGTATGCGTACCGCTTGCCAGCGTTATAGGCAAAACCCAATAGATGCAAAAACATCTGTACGCGACGCAGTTGCTAACCTCTTTGAGCGCAGCAACTTCTTAGCACCAGCTCAGGCTACGGCCTAAGCCACGGTATATCCGACGCCAGATAAGATATTCTTCCGTGTCATTTATCTGACTGCTCAGCTTACAGCCCGTCCTTCTGTAAATTGCTAAGACTTTAAGGACTGCACTGTGTAAGTTTTTGTTTATTTACCGCTTACACGGTTAAGAAACCCTAAGTAAACTACGTACGTAGACCACTAATCAACGTAAAGCTGATGGACGCGGGGGGCAGTGCCTCGCCAGCTCCACCAAAAAAGACTTATCAATCCGATAGGTCTTTTTTTATTATCGTGAATGGAGTAGGACACAATAAAAAAACTGAGTTAATTGATCAATATACATTGTCTTTCGGTACTATACCTGCGTTTCATTAAATTTTAATGAACTCGAGGTATAGTAGTTACTTTACTTGTTAGAGCATAAGGCAGCCCTATTCTATAGACTCTAGATAGGTGTGAGATTTAGGCAAATTCTATAATTACAACCAACACTTGCAATTGTTCTTTAACAGTATTATTTTATAGAGAAGAAGATAATATAGGATACAGTTATGCAAGGTTATGGCAATTCGCAAATTGAATTTGGACTGGAGAGGACCCGTCGAGGATTTGTGACAATACCAAGCCCGGTTTTTAATGGTGACCTCCCTGTTACTCCGAACAACACAATCATGCATGAGTTTATAGGCGACGATAGCTTTAATCACGCTGTTATTACCGATAATAACGGTTTTGAAGCTGCCTTTTGGACAAACAATGCGTTGAAAAAAGAAATAAAGAATATCGGTGTACCAGTTGTTCGTTCGGTAGTAATTACCGACGATGCTTACACATATAAACTTATGCGCCTAGATCACGAAGAAGAGATGGGATACCGACCTAGTTGTACCCACGGGCCTACGTTTTAGCTCCATATCTCTGGTTTATATTATTTCACAACGGGACTGTTTGGTCTGAACTATGCTTGATTGCGAGCAAGCATAAGCTTTTTTATTTTTAACCTATTTTCTCTGTGAGGATACTTACAAAACGTTTAAATGAAGTTAGCGTATATAATAAGACCATTATGAGCGCGAAAAAAGACAGCAGCACAGACGACTTACACTACCGTAGCGCCTTATTAGAAGCTCAAAACGAAGCCACGCCCGATGGCATTTTGGTAGTAGATACCAAAGGCGATATGTTGTTCCACAACAAACGATTCGTCGAAATGTGGAAGATTCCAAAAAAAATTATGAATGATAAAGATGACACAGCCGCCTTACGATTTGCCATGACGCGTTTAGAAAACCCAGAGGAATTCATTGCGCGAGTGGAGTACTTATATAATCACCCAGATGAAGTCAGCCATGAAGAGATTTATTTTACCGATGGCCAGATCCTGGACCGCTACGGTGTCCCGGTTGTCGGTGACGACGGTACAAAGTACGGCTGGGCTTGGTACTTCCGCGATATTACCGATACCAAAAAACGCGAGCGGAGCCTCGTCCGGCAAAATGAATATCTTACAGCCCTGCAAGAGACTGCCTTGGCGATAACTAAGCGGCTAGAGATTGTGCCGTTACTCCATACTGTTTTGGATCATGCCGCGCGTATTGCCCAAACAAGACACGGCTACGTGTATCTGCTCGATGAAACCAAAACCAAGCTCGTAGTCCGAGTTGTAAGCGGTGTATTTAAAGATTATCTAGGTTTTAGTCTTAAAAAAGGCGAAGGCATGGCCGGTCGTGTCTGGAAATCTAAAAAACCTCTCGTAGTTGATGATTATAATAACTGGCCCAATCGGAGCAGCCGGTTCCCGAAATTATTATTTTACGCGGTGGCTGGCATACCCCTCTTTTCAGAAGGAAAGGTTATCGGCGTCATCGCGCTCGGCCACTCTAAACCTGGCCAAAAGTTCCAGCCCGAAGAAATCGACGCACTCCAACACTTGGCCGAACTTGCTTCAATTGCCCTTGATAATGCCCAACTGTACAAGCAGGCGCAGTTAGAAGCTATCGAACGCAAACAAGCCGAAGCAAATACCGAAGCACTGACCGAACAGCGTACTCGGCTCTTAGAAATTAATCAGTCTAAGGACGAATTTATCTCGCTGGCCTCGCACCAGTTGCGTACCCCTGCAACTGGGGTTAAACAATATATTGGCATGCTACTGGAGGGTTATTGCGGCGATCTTACAGACACACAAAGAAGATTATTAGAAACCGCCCACGAAAGTAACGAGCGGCAGCTCAATATCGTCAATGACTTACTTAACGTAGCCCAAGTAGACGCCGGTAAAATTACTCTTCGTAAAAAAGTTATTGACCTGACAGCCATGATACGAGACATTATCACCGAACAAGCCGCTACCTTTAAAAACCGGCGGCAACAAGCTGTTTTTAAGAGCCAAGCCAAACAGGTAACTATTGGAGCCGATGCTGACCGCCTGCGAATGGTGATCGAGAACATAATCGACAATGCCAGTAAGTACTCGCCGCTCGGCTCCGCAGTTACAATTACACTTAAAGCTATAAAGACAAGTGTTGTGATTCAAATTGCCGACACCGGCGTCGGTATAGACCCCGGCGACCAATCAAAATTATTCAAAAAGTTTTCGAGAATCGATAATCCATTGTCTGCCTCTGTGGGCGGGACAGGCCTTGGACTCTACTGGGCACAGCAGATTATTGACTTGCACGGCGGCAAAATTAGCGTCAAATCTAAATCAACCCAGGGCTCAACGTTTACCATCACCCTTCCACTTAATCTATAACTCGATCTATTGAACTTCAACCTGAGAATAGGCCCCTTGTATATATGTTAAAAAATACTTACCGTGCGACCGGCTTTTCATGAGGCCAGCATAGACATGAGGCGGGACGCTACTGTAACGGTAGACACGCTTTGTATTAAACTCAATCTCCAGCAGCTGGCTATCTTTATCGTAGCCAACCGACAATATGTTTGATGAATTAACGGGCACACGGATCATACTATTTATTATAGAGCACTCGGCATTATATTTACTTTGCACTATACTAAAATACGTCACATATTAATCGTATATAATTCTTATATACTGCCTACCCCTGTTAGCTGTATATACAGCGTATACATAAATTATATACGATTAGTATATTGTCGTTAGACATGCATCACCTCAACGGCAAGCGGATTGACACAGAATTATAATTATGCTAATATAAGAAGTATTGTTTTTGAACTTATTATGAATCCGGGTTTAATTGGTACGTCTAGCTCAGATTTATTAGTCGAAGCAGTCGCAGATCCACGCTAAACGCGTCGTTTCTATACAACCAACTAAATTAAACAAAAGGATTCTTTTTTTATGCCCTTTCATACAAACACGCGCAGTCGTTCGCCGTCATTTAATTCCGGCGGCACACGCCGACGCAGTTCATCTTTTGGTGGTGGCGGTGGCGGTAATCGCCGCAGCGGCAGTAGCCGTGGCAACCGACGCAATAACCAATACATCGACCCAGCTCGCTTTATTAAAGCCGCTAAGCCGGTAACCGACGAGGTATACGTATCTCAGAACCGTTTTGTCGACTTTGAAGTCCACGACAAAATTAAGCAAAACCTCGGCGATAAAGGTTTTATCGACCCAACGCCAATCCAAGACCAGTCAATCCCTGCTATTTTAAACGGCAGCGACCTGATTGGAATCGCAAATACCGGTACCGGTAAAACGGCCGCCTTTGCTATTCCGCTGATTCATAAACTAATGCAAGACCCTGCTGGACGCGCCTTAATTGTTGCCCCGACCCGCGAGCTTGCCCAGCAAATTGAACAAGAGTGCCAAGCAATTGGTAAAGGTAGCGGAATCTTCGGCGCCCTCCTAATTGGTGGTACCTCAATGGGCAACCAGTTACGCGACTTACGCCATAATCCAAATATTGTCATCGGTACCCCGGGCCGCATTATGGATCACATGAAGCGCGGTACGCTAAACTTACAGAACTTTAATTACGCCGTTCTAGACGAAGTTGACCGTATGCTCGACATGGGCTTTGTCGACGACGTTCGCACGATCCTCGATAGCCTGGCAGAAGATCGCCAGTCGCTATTCTTTTCTGCGACACTCGACAACCGTGTCCGCGGTCTTATCGAAACCTTTTCAAAAGACCCTGTTATGGTATCGGTTAAAACCAGTGTTGCCAGCGAGAATGTCCATCAAGATGTAATCCGCTACTCTCACGGCTACGATAAACTCGACAAGCTACACGACTTACTCACCCGTGAAGACGTTTTAAAAGTTATTTTATTCGACGAAACACAGCGCAGTGTCGAAAAGTTAAGCGACGAACTAATCGACCGCGGCTTTAAAGCCGACGCTATCCATGGCGGCAAAAGTCAGGGTCAGCGTGAACGCGCCCTGCGTCGTTTTAAGAAAAGTGAAGTCGATATCTTGGTTGCTACCGATGTAGCGGCTCGCGGTATCGATGTCGCCGATATCAGCCATGTCATTAACTATACCCAACCACAGTCTTACGAAGACTACATTCACCGAGTTGGCCGCGCAGGCCGTGCCGGCAAAATTGGCTATGCGCTTACATTTGTAAACAACTAAAGCCTTACTGTAAGATATTTCGCAGCTACTGGTAGCCGCGAATCCTTAGACTACCTAGTAATACTATTCTTAACAGATACGGCAGCTATGAAAATGAAACCATCGAAACTTGAGTCAAAACCTCTAACGACTAATAAAACGAGCAAAACATTTATGCCGCCTCCTTCGACCGACCGGTCAGCAAAAAAGCCAACCACTAGACGTTTTAGCGCTAAACGGGTAGTGCTTTCATTGGGTTTTATTATTCTGATAACCGTCGCGGGAACCTTAATGGTAAACTTATTTGGCAGCCAGAAGAGCGGCAATGCCAGTAACCAGGTCCGTAATGTCTTTTCTGGTGAAGAGTTAAAAAATTATAACTCGCCAGAAAACAAATTTAGTATTCTCATGCCTGGTTTGCCAACAATAACCAAGACCAGTAATAAATCAGGCGATAAAGAGATTCCAATTACAACTTACAAACGAGATTTGAAAGACCCTGCCCGGGAGTACACCTTAGCAGTCTTTGATTATAGCGAGCTTACTCTAGACGAGACCAAAGCACTCGAAACAGCCTTAAATAGCGCTCTGCAAAATACGCCTAACGCTACGGTAACGTCTACGAAAGCTGGCAAGTATGCTGATTATAACGCTATCGAAGCTGTTTATAATGTGACTGAAAAAGACAAGGTCTACGAGTCGCATATCCGGTATGTTATTAAAGACTCCCGAATGTACGCCATGATCCTCATCGGCGGTGACCAGGCAACTTTCGATACGTTCGCGAATAGTCTGCGTTTTAATTAAAAAGGAGTTAGTATGCAAATAACCAGCACATATTTTCAAGATGGCGAACCGATTCCGGAACGTTTTAGCCGTAAAGGCGAAGATATTAACCCGGCTGTAACGTTTTCTGAGATTTCTCCTGAAGCCAAAAGCCTAGCTTTAGTTATTGAGGACCCAGACGCTCCAAACGGAATCTTTACGCACTGGATACTATACAACATGTCACCAGGTACACTTCAGATCACAGATGGCGAGTTGCCAGTGAGCGGACAACAAGGTCGTAACGATTATGGCGATACCAAGTATGGCGGCCCGCAGCCACCCTCGGGTACGCACCGTTACTTTTTTAAGTTGTTCGCGCTGGATACGATGCTTTCAACAGACAGCGAGTTTAAACGTCCTGAGTTCGATGAAGCTATCGATGGCCATGTCATAGACGAGGTCTCAATTATGGGCATCTACAGTGCCAATGACGCCTAAGCTTAAGCCGGCGCTGCCACAATAATTTTTTGTAGCTGGATCCAATCACTCAGAGCAAGATCTTGAGGTCGTAGCTGCGGATTTATAGCAGCGCGTTGCAGTAAGTCACGGGTTTCGTCTTTAGTAATATGAAGACCGGCCGACAGTGAGTTATGTAATGTCTTACGCCGATTACTAAAACCTGCCTTAACCAGCCGAAAAAGCTCTTTAGAGTCCAAATCGCCATACAGCGGCTGGCTGCGACGTTGCAAGTGTACAATTTGGGAGTTAACTTTTGGCGGAGGTGTAAATAGAGCTGCAGGTACCACTAAACTAAGTGATGGTTCAAAGTACATTTGGGCAGTGACGCTCAACAACGACATTTCACCCGGTCCAGCCGCCACCCGCTCGGCTACCTCTTTTTGAATCAACAGCGTCGCCGACAACGGCGGATTAGTTGATTCTGATAAAACCCGAATCAAATTGCTAGTTAGGTAATATGGAATATTAGCGATCACTTTATAGTTTACCGGTAGCCGGGTTAAGTCAAAACTTAAGATATCTTGATGGACAACGGTTACATTTGAAGCTTTCTTTAATCGCTTTGGTAACTGGCGCGCCAAGTCGGCATCAAATTCAACCGCGATCACCTGACCTGCCTGTGCCATTAATTTTTCGGTTAATGTGCCAAGTCCTGGGCCGATCTCTAGTACCACATCATCTGGCGTAATGGTTGCCGTGTCACACATCGCCTGCAAACTTGCTTCGTCCTCGAGCCAGTGCTGTCCCAGTGATTTCTTAGGTATGGTCATTCTAGCGATAGATATCTTGCAAACCAAGCTTATTGCTGCAACTTGGCCACGGCTGCCAGCCACGCCGTTGATAAGTTTCTTGAGCTTTTTGATCTTGCACAATTGGCGGAGCGGCGGCGGCATTTGGATAGCCGCCAAAATTGTTCCAGGTGCGGACGTCAAATTGGTAAGCGCCGTAGTAGCCATTGCCCGTGGCACTGGTATAACTTCCCTCGCAACTGCGCAGTCGCGCCAAGGCCGCCTCAAAGCCACCTTCAAAACCGGTGCGCTTGGCGCCCGATATTACAATCCGTTTTTTGGGCTCTTGGGCAACTAAACTTTGAAGTTCTTTGCGGGCAACTTCTTTGCCGTTCTTTGTATCAATTTCATAGGTGACAACTCGTTTACCTGGTACTCCAGGCTCTACGACGGTAACTTTACCGATCTCGAGGGTGGCGTCGGGGCGTGTTTCAACGGGAGGTGCAATCGGCTCCTCAACCGTTACGATTTGCTTGCCATTGCGGACAATAAATATTTGAATATTTTCGGTAATAGGGGTGTCGAGACTCGGATGAATCGTATCACCCTCTAGCGTCTTAACGTTTTTTTCTCGTAACAGGTCCCCAACAGTCTTAACGTGCGTTCGCAGCGGCAGGAGATTGCCATACAGATTTACATTTGCCACCATTGCTCGATCAACGACTATTTTCTCGCCCAAAATACCCTCGCTGAGTACTTCGTATGGTGGCGCGTAGGTAACTTTATCTTCGGGATAAATTGTTAGCCCAGCTTTAGAAGCAATCGCCGCTGGACTGCTTTCTGAAATTCTGGCAGTTGTTTTTGCCCCTGTTTCATCAACTACCGTTACCAAATGCGCCCGGTAAATATTCACGTTAAAATTTTTATCAGATATAGGACTATTAAGCATTGGCTCTACGACGTCTTCTTTTTGCAGTTCAATACCCGAACGCTCTAAAAAGTCTCCGACTGTTTCTGCCCGGGTTGGTAGGACTTGAGTTTTGCCATCTATATGCAAATTAACGATTTTTGAATCAGTCGAATTGAGCGTTTCACCACCGGTAAATATAAAAGCGGTGCACAAAACAAAAAACAGCACCATAAATGTTATCACCGGTACTACGAACGGGTGCTTGTGCCAGGTAAACGAGTTGCGTTTGTTCATAAATTAGTTGTGCTTGGCGATACCGTTCCTGAAAAGTAGATTAGTTTGATACACACGGGATTATAAGCTATTTAATTATACCATGATACAATAATCCGCTTGTGTTGCTGGTTGAGCCTGAGGCTGTTAACCGTAGACCGTTTAAACCACTGAGCTTCAATTATTTCAGATGTTTGCAGCCGCAACTGGACCGGCTTGGCGTCCAATGATACCGTAAAGTAATGCGCGGTGTAGCGGATCAGGCCCGAACGGAATGGCTCTTTTGCAACTAATTGGATCGATGATTCATTAAGTTCAATACCGAGCTCTTCGCGAATCTCGCGCGCGGCTCCAGAAAGTGGATCCTCATGTTTGTGCAGACCACCGCCCGGTAGATCCCACTTGCTATTCCCTAGCCATGAGCGAACTAACAAAACTTCGTCAGCACAACATATCACGATCCGGGCCCGCTCTTGCCGACCCAGGTAAAACGCTAAAAACGGATACAAAATGTAGAAGCTGGCTCTACCGATAAAATTCCACAACTTACGCACTATAATTTCTCGAGCGGCGCAAAAGCGACGTTTAGTTTTTTGCTGCCTTTGCCTTTAAAGTACACAACAGCGTTATCGCCTTCCATTTCGACAACGGTGCCAACGCCAAATAATTGATGACGGACACTGTCACCCTCGTTGATGTCGGCTACGTAGTGAGGTTCTGTGTTGGTCACCGCAGTAGCTGCCGAAGTCTCCCATGGATTGTACGACTTATCGCGTCCGGCCTGGCCAAAGTCGAATTGCATGCCGCTGTTTTGCACAAATTCACCGTCGATTTCAGACAAAAAGCGACTCGGCGGATTATGCTGGACACCGCCATAAAGCATACGGGACGAGCTGTATAGCATATACAATTCCTCACGGGCGCGCGTCATACCAACGTAGCACAAGCGCCGCTCTTCTTCCATTTCTGACTGGTCGTATAGGGCGCGAGAGTGCGGAAAGATGGTTTCTTCCATACCGGGCATAAAGACAACCGGAAACTCCAGACCTTTGGCGGCGTGCATCGTCATCAGGGTTATGGCTTGTCCATTTTGGCTGTTCGCATCTGAGTTCACTTCGCTCACTAGCGAGACTTCTTCTAAAAAACCTTCTAGCCCAAGCTCTTGGTATTCTTTGGCAACACTTAACAGCTCACGGACGTTCTCTTGGCGGGCTTCACCCTGCGGCGTTTTATCGTCGAGGTACACCATGTAGTCAATCCGGCGGATCAATGATTCAATGACCGACACTACCGGTGCTTGCTCGATAGTTTCGCGCACTGTTTCTATAGTCTCGGCGAACTCAGCCAAGGCTTTGCGAGCTTTTGGAGTAATACCGTTACACAGCTCAATTTGGGCTAACGCAGTCCGTAGCGACATATTTTGGATTAACTGCCATTCAAAAAAAGACTGTAGTGACTTGGCGCCAATACCGCGGGTCGGCACATTAACGATCCGCTCAAAACTTACCCTGTCTTCGGGCTGAAATAACAATCGAACATAGGCAATCAGGTCTTTAATTTCTTTGCGGTCATAAAATCGTTGGCCGCCGACGATTCGGTACGGTATGCCGTAATGTAAACAAACCTCTTCGAGCGCCCGGCTTTGGGCATTGGTGCGATACAAAACAGCAAAGTCGTTATAGCCGCGCAGGCCAGCGTCAATCCGTTGCTTAATACGACGGATAATCGCCTCACCTTCGGCACGCTCATGGATAACCGGAATCATCTGCACGGGCATACCGTTACCGGCGTCGGTCCAGAGTTGTTTGTCGGAACGGTTGGCATTTTTAGTAATAATCGCGTGAGCAGCATCTAAAATATGTTTAGTGCTACGATAGTTTTGTTCGAGTTTAATAATTGCAGTGTTAGGATAGTCTTTTTCAAAACGCAGAATGTTACGAAAGTCGGCGCCGCGCCAAGAATATATCGACTGCCAATCGTCACCAACTACGGCAATATTTTGCTGGTCGCCCGCCAATAACTTTATGAGATGGTACTGGG
>JBPCJO010000050.1:0-3277 GCA_051005235.1 Saccharimonadales bacterium (SeqCode) | reverse complement strand
GGAGGAGCGTTGTAAACTCTCGGATTTTGGCACGGCCCATGTTACGGGCGATGCGTTGGCTTTTTTGGATCACGAACGGGCTAATGCCGCTATCGCGCGCGATCTGAGCGTGGTTGGCTGAGCTTGGTGCCGCAGCCGCTATCGCTACGGCGTGCATTTGCCAGACCAGCATTCCATGGATAGCCTGTGGTTCAATCCGTTGCATGCGCTGTTCGTCATATATACGAAGTGCTTGGGTAAGGTTGCCCGAGAACACGCTGTCGATGAGGTTAAAAATGGTGCTCGACGGATTTTCTTCGGTTAGTAGATCAATTGTTTTTTTGGTGACAGCTGGATCGTACTGAATAAGTTTTTCGAGTTCCCGGCTTAACCGTAGCTGGTTAGCGCCAACCCGTTGCACTAAATACTGGGCGTCGGTGCGCGCCAGCTTAGCATTCATAGCTGTTGCCTCGGCAGTCAGCCACTCAGCCAACTGATGCTCTTCTAGCTCATTATATTCGTGAAAACCGGGCATTTTTTTGAGCTGTTTATAGTAGACGCTGCGCTTGTCGAGCTTGGATTCGACAATAATTAAGTCTGTGCTCTCCCCGGCTCGTTCAACCAGTTTTTCAACTTGTTCGGAAGCTTCTTTGTTGAGCGACAAATCTTCTACTACTACCATCTTTTTTGAAGCTAAAAATGGGAGCGACTCAATTGCGCCTAATATTTGGTTATAGGTAACTTCTGGGGCATCAAGTTTTTCGAGTGCTAAGTCGCCGTGCTCAGCAACAAAGTCCTGAGTAATTTTTTGGACATTGTTTCGAAGTTGGAAGGCATTGGGGCCGCTAAGTACACTAATCATCGTTATATAAGCCTAGCAGATAAACGCTCATCGAGGAGATAATTCATTCATAACTTTGGTGCTTTCTGGCAGTTCGGACAGGTATGCGTCCCCCGCCCGGCGACCCGGCTCTTAACAATGGTAGTACCACAGCGTGGGCACGGCAGTTTTTCGCGGCGGAAGACACGAGCAAAATCGAGATAACTGCCTCGCTTCCCTTCGGCATTAACATAATTCTTATCGGTCGAGCCGCCCTTTTCGATGGCCAGCTTTAAGACATATTGAATTTCGGTAAACAGTACCTTGAGCTTCGCGGCCGATACATCTTTTACTAACGTGGCCGGGTGAATTTTGGCGCCCCACAGGCTTTCGTCGGCGTAAATATTGCCAATGCCAGCGATGACTGTTTGGTCTAGTAAGGCTGCCTTAATACTGGTGTTTTTACGACGCTGCAAGCGTTCAGCCAATTGGGGCGCGGTAAAGTCAGCACTGAGCGGTTCCGGGCCGACTTTTTTAAAGAAGTCTAGATTATCGACTTCGACCGTTGGCATTAAACGTACCCAACCGAACTTGCGCTGGTCGTTGAAAAATAATTTTGAATCAGCGAACTCAATAATAACCCGCGTCGAGCGGTCCGGTAGTTCATTAATAAGTGAGTTATTAGGGTGGCCAGCGCCAAACCGTTCGAACTTGTCGTTACTGCGGTACACCATCTGGCCAGTCATTTTAAGATGAATTACAAGTGTGTATTCACTGCTCAGATCAATGAGTAATACTTTGGCGCGGCGACGAACCTGTACGACGTGCGCCCCTATTACAAACGCCTGCACGTCTTCTGGGGCATTCGGAAAACTCTTTGCCGTATCGCTGGCGGCTGCTATGACGCTTTTGCCGGGCAGCAGTTCACTTAAACCGATCCGGACAGTTTCTACCTCGGGTAACTCTGGCATAAATTTAATTCAACTTTACGTCAGTAGCAAATTTACTATATTCGGGGATCTGACGCTGAAACAGAGTTTCGACTGTACCTCGTACGCCTCCAAATGTACCCTGGCGGGTACTGCAACTATTAGACCATGTTCGTAACAGCGAATTATTACCTGGGGCAATGACTTCATACGTATACTTTTTACCGAGCGGACAGCTCTGCGCTTCATCGCCCCGGCCTTCGAGATCAATAGACTTTGTGAAACCAGCGCTTTTCAATGCGGCCACAAACGCCTGATAGGCTTCTTGCGTGTTGGCGGTTTGCTCCGTTTTAATAACAACGTAGTTATAGCCCTGTAGAGCTTCGACGCGACGCGCATTGCGATCAACCGTAATTCGAATACCAAAGTGATCTTCGTTGCCGGTAACCGAACCATAGACCGTATAGCTGACTGCTTGGTTATCGGCGGGCGCCTTGAGAAGATCGACTTTTGAAGTTGTTGCCTGTTCGGCTGGCGGCGTGGTACGAAAGGCATTCCGGAAGAAATTAAAGCCAACAATAATCAGAATAATGGCAAAGATAAGTAGTCCAATACCTATCAAGTAACGCGAAATATCTTTAGACATGCATATAGTATGCTACATAATTGCCTTTTAAGCGAGACTTTTGTAGAGTCTGATTGTGGCAATTGTGATCAGGTAGCTATATCATAAAGACATGTCACAACTACTCGGAGACGTTTTGACGGGCCGTAACTACGGTGAGCCGCCAGAGATACGCCAAATCAAAGAATTCGTGGCAGCCCAGATAGGGATCACGCCTGCCGTGTCGGTCAACGCCGAAACGTTCATAATTCGGGTACCTTCCGCGGCGGCGGCTGGTGCCCTGCGCACAAAATTGTTCCAACTCCAGAAACAAGTCGAGGATAAGCGGCGGATTGTTATTCGGATCGGGTAACTACTTGACCCTGTACACTTCTTTGCGGTGCCCGATACGTATTACTTGAATAATTAGTTCATGCCTGTAAACCTCATAGAGCACTCGATAATTACCGATTCGCAAACGGTAGCCGGGCTGCCCCGCTAACGATTTTGACGAAGGCGGGAACGGATTGTGCGCCAGTGCGTATGTTTTTACAAGAATGCGCTCAGCTTGGTAACTAGCAATCTGGCTGAGTTGTTTTTGCGCGTTTTTCGAGAGCTTTACTTCGTATTTCATCAACACTCAGCCCCAGCTCTTTAATTGCTTGTTCGATTGGTATGTAGTCGTCTGTATTATCACGCTTTGCCTTTTGGAATTCATGACTATCTATCATGTCCTCTAGGTATTCAACCAGCTTTTCATTAACTATTTGTGAAAGGCTGAGATTATCGCGTATTGCGTAATACTGCACGTTTTTTTTGACCTGCGGATTGAGGTAGAGGGTAGTTTTTTCGTTACTCATAATGCTTTAAATTGTAGCGGGCTGGAGCTCCGGGGGCACGGAAGCCACTTCTACCTCCTCAAAGCCCTCTCTCGAAGCTCTTCCA
>JBPCJO010000049.1:0-3761 GCA_051005235.1 Saccharimonadales bacterium (SeqCode) | reverse complement strand
CCATTATTGTATAAAGCATTTCTATTACTCCTATTTATTTAATGTCTAGAAGTATAAGCTAGCAGTAATATCAATTACCGTTAACTAATTAACTGTATTGTTAACACAATAAAGCGCTCGAGGTTGTATTTATAGCTGTTTCGACATAATCTTGAATATATAGAATGCACGAATCACATTACCCAGCAGCAGCAGGATTACTAGATACCCTTACGGTCACTAATAAGGCAAGTTTGGGTGTTTACCTCCACACCAAAGCAATGCGTGAAGGCTACGAGCCACTCGACACACTAAAGGAAAAATTAGAGATAAACGATCCGCAGCTTTTTGACACAATGAAAAATCTAATAGAAGGTTGGGGTCTAGATGAAGAAGAGGCTTCAGCCTTTACCGCCGGCTTTTTAATATCGTACACGGCACTATCCTTTGAAACAGAGTTACTTGACGTAAACCTACCGGAGCTAGAAGAAGCAATCGCTGACGGTTTTTTGGCGAAATTAGAGATACTACAAGATTCAGGCGATTCATATTGTAAAAAACAAGTGAGCTTTCTGGCGGACAATAATCCTCACCTTATTGATGTTTGGGAAGATTATTATATGTCAGCGGGCACACATATGTCATCAAAAGAAAAGTTCTCATTCATAATCGGAGGAGTAATGGCCCACGATATTTTAAGAGAGCAAGTTAATGCCTCACAACTCGTCGAACGATACGGTATGTCCGTTAACTAGTACAGAGCTGTACCTATCTTCCTTGTACCTTTTTTCGGAAATCTTGCCAATCATCACGAAAGTCTTTTGGCATTAATTCAAACTGTACTCTTGCAACTTCATCCCAATCTTTATTACTCATGGTGTAACTCCTAAATTTAAACGTAACTCCTATAGCATAACCGTATATAGCGTAATGGTCTGTATGCGATCTTACAGTATTACGATATGCTATCCATAGAATGATCCAATATACTAAGCGCATAGTCCGCCGGCAAATGGACCGTTTGGCAGTAGCTATAGACCAAGCTTCCCACGGTTTTATTACACCAAACATCGTTACCGCCGTTAGCCTTGGCGGACATTTTATCGTTGCCTATTATTTAATCTACGGACATTTGCTGACGGCCGCCTTGTTGCTCATCTTCTTTGGGTTACTTGACGCGCTCGACGGCGCACTCGCCCGGCAACAAAAAATTGCCAGTGTCCAGGGCATGTTTCTTGACGCTTCTAGCGACCGGCTTAAAGAAATCATTCTGTATACCGCCTGTGCCATCTATTTTGCTAACAGTAACCTGACCACGCCGATTATCTGGTGTGTCGCAGCCTGCGGGGTATCGGTGCTAATCAGTTACATCAAAGCCAAAGGTGAAGCGGCTATTGCCAGTCTCAAGCACATTCAGCACGAATCCCTCAATCGAATCTTTCAAGACGGTTTGGCTTCGTTCGAAATTAGAATCAGCGCGCTGATTGTCGGCCTTATAAGCGGGGAACTGTTCCTTGCCATCATTCTTATTACCATCGTCGGCGCGGTCACCGCCGGCCAAAGGTTTATAATGATTTACCGGTACTTACATGATTTTAAAACTTGATTTACACACTCACTCAATTGCTTCGCCCGACGGCGGTCTAACCATGCGTGACTACAAACAAGCGCTCAAGAACAAACAGCTCGACTACATCGCTATTACCGATCACAACACCATTGCTTTCGCGCTGCTGGCCAACCGGACGCTCGGCGACCGTATTATTATTGGCGAAGAGATTATGACTACCGAGGGCGAGATAATCGGCTTATACTTACAGCGCCCGGTGGCAGCTGGCCTTAGCCCTAAAGACACCATCGCAGCTATCCGGCAGCAAAATGGTATTGTTTATATTCCGCACCCTTTTGAAACGCTGCGCAGTGGCCTGCAGTTATCAACCATGGAGCGCATTAAAGACCATATCGATATTGTCGAAACGTTTAACGGACGGGCTTTATCTAAAAAAGTAACTCAGCAAGCAGCCGCCTGGGCGCGGGAACGAGGCAAATCAGTCGCTGCCAGCAGTGACGCCCATGGCAGGCTGGGCTGGCGCAAAACCTACACGCTAATTGACGACGAACCAAGCAGAGCAAACCTAAAAGCGTCCTTAACAAAACCTGTGCTCGTACAAAAAGGCGTTGGTTTGTCAGGCTTACTGTATCCAAAAGTAAATCGCTACATTATGAAGGGGCAGCGCAATAATGTATGACATTCTTTTTTCGCTGTGGTTCTTTTTACCGGCAGGTATTGCCAACGCCGCGCCAATTATTGCCAGCCGCTTGCCGGTACTCAAAAACTGGAGCTGGCCAATCGACGGTGGTCGCCGATATAGGGGAATACGCATTTTCGGACCACATAAGACCTGGCGCGGATTACTAGTTGGCGCAATGGCAGGAGGACTTGTCTTTGTACTACAAGCTGCCTTATCAGATAACCTCGGCAGTTTCACGAATTACTTAGACGACAAAGAATTCACAATGTTGCCGCTCTGGTTTGGCGCCGTACTTGGTTTTGGGGCTTTGGCCGGAGACGCCATCGAAAGCTTTTTTAAACGTCAGCGACACATTAAATCCGGTGAACCGTGGTTGGTTCTCGACCAAGTTGACTACATTATTGGCGCCTGTCTGCTCAGTCTACTCTTTATACAATTTGACTGGCATATTTATGCCCTCATACTGTTAAACTGGTTTGTGCTGCACATTATCTTTAGCTATTTAGGCTACCGTCTGCACTTAAAGAACAGCCCTATTTAGTGTCTCCAAGCTTAGTGCTTAAGGCGTAGATGTAATCATTGGAGGTGCTGATGGTGACATGCGTATTTTTTGGGATTTTAATTACCTCACCGTCGTATTGGCCGAGTACCGGCTCGCGAACTTCAAATGAAACCGGTTTTTTTGTAACCGCGCCGACTTGCTTGCCGGTTAAGAGTTTTAGAACCCTAATAATGATTGTCGGGTGCTTGCTGGGTTGCACGATCATGTAAAACGCTTTGTCGGTTAAATTAACGGGTAGGCGGTCAATTTTGGCAATCCGTGAGCCATTGGTAAAAACTTGCTCAAATATTTTTACCCGCCGACCGTTGACCCTAGCTTTAAAGGGCGGGGCATGCAAAAAGGCAGTCGTTACTCTGGTTAATTCACGACTAACCACAATCAGCGGTATGTTACTAAATAGTCCGCGCCGGGCAATTTCGCTTTTGTCCAGTTCGTCGGCAGCAAAGGCCGAGGCTCCAAAGCTAGCGTAGCAAATGGCATAATCGCGAGTTATTACAGATTTATTAGTCAAGGTAATTTGTAACGGGTGAATTTTTACTACCCGACCCTCCTCAATAATATTAAGTAGGTTCCGGCGCAACCCCAGCCCGTTGAGCATATAGGCGAAGTCGTTAGCATTGCCGCCCCAAATCGGTAGTAAAATAATGTTTTTTCGTAATGGCGCTGGCAGTTTTGCCGTAGCGCCTACCACTTGATGGACAGTACCGTCACCGCCGCCGATTAGTACTATCGTCGGTTTGGTAACATGCTGCTTCATGTGTTTTATGTATTTCTTTTCAAAGACGGCCGAGTCACGGTCGCTTAGCATCGGAATCACCTTGCTGCCAAGTTTTTTCTCGAGCCTGGCAAGCCGCTTGGTGACACGCGGCGCGTTACTGCTATTTGGATTACTTCTGGAGAGTAGTTGGTATTGCATGTGATGTATACATTGTAGCTTACTGCGGCCTAGTAGCGATAAATAGCTGTGT
>JBPCJO010000048.1:0-14738 GCA_051005235.1 Saccharimonadales bacterium (SeqCode) | reverse complement strand
CGTCCAGGCTTTGAAGGCGGTCAGATGCCGCTATACATGCGTATTCCAAAGTTGCGCGGTTTTACGTCTAAGCGCACTCCGGCCTCTGTTATTTACACCGGCCAGCTTGACGCCATTGGTAAAACTACAGTTGATAACAAAGTTCTTGCCGATGCCGGTTTAACCGAAAGCCCTTATGTTCGGGTTAAGCTTGTTCTCAAAGGCGACGTAACCAGAAAAGTTACCGTTAAATTACAGGGTTGCAGCCGCTCAGCCATTGCAGCCGTTACTAAAGCTGGTGGTTCATTTGAAGCTGTTGACCAAATTAAGCGTCCAGCTATCAGCAAACGCTCCAAAAAAGTATAGCTACAGCATACGTCAAATAAGCAACATACTAATCGTATATAATTCGTATATACTCTCTGCCTCTGTTAGCTATGTATACTGCGTATACATAAATTATATACGATTGTATGTTGCTTATTTGAGGCTGTTGAGCAAATCAAATGTCCGGTCACCAGCAAGCGATTCTTTTAATTTATGTACTCTTAAAGTAGGTACGACCTGTTTTAAAAGCTTCGAGATAATTTTCTAAACAACCAAAGGCGACACCTGGTAGCTTTTTGTCGATTTCATACCATTCCCATGACGTAAGCTTATCTGGTTCGCAAACAATCGGTTCGCCAGATTCCCATTCGGCAATCATGCCAATATCCACATAATGCTTTGGTGGATATTTCATTAGGTTAGTCGTACACAAGTAACCTAAGTTCTTAATCTGCATCTTATCACCGACTTCTTCTTTAAATTCCCGCATAATACAGTCTTCAAATGATTCAAATAATTCAAGATGACCGCCAGGGCCACCAAATTCACCTTGGCCATGTGAACTTTTACGCTCACCGAGCAGTATACTATTACCTTTAACAACTAGTAGCCCAATACCAACTTTGGGACGCTCTATGTTTGACATGTGCTAAGTATAGCTTTTCCTGGGGTGCAAGTAAATTTAGCCCAGAGGTACCCGACTCTTGCTAATTAATAACATTTTAAAAACACACATTCAGTACACACTAGACAATAATCTAACACCTTAGCGTAAAGCGATAATGTGTAGTGAGTGTGTGTTTTTAAAATGACGTAACAGGAGTAGTCCAGTTGTGTCAGCGTAGGCAGGGCTACCATCATACAGATGAGTACTGTATACTGATTGGTAAGTATTTATAACATTTGAGAGACAGAACATTGTGAACTGGAAAATAATCTGGAAATCCTTATTTGATAGTGCCATGCGTAACCGCATTTTGGCGGTACTGGGTATGTTGCTTATATTTCGTATTCTGGCGCACATTCCAATTCCAATTGGTGATACCCAAACGCTCCGGCAGGTTCTTGATAGCCTATTCACCTCATCAGATACTCCGCAGTTCTTAAGCTTCCTAAACGTGCTATCGGGCGGAGCCTTGGCGAACTTCTCTATTATGCTTGTTGGCCTTGGACCATACATTAACGCCAGCATTATTATGCAACTTCTCACAAAAGCTATTCCAAAGCTAGAAACGCTTAACAAAGAAGGTGAGTTTGGGCGCAAAAAGATTAACCAGATTACCCGTATGCTTACGTTGCCACTGGCCATCATCCAGTCAATCGGGGCTATTTTCTTGGTCAAACAGTCAGCTTCGCAAATTGCGGGTATTGGTGATATTACGGCTAACGCATCGTTCATGCAATGGGTGCTCATGGTAGCGGCCTTAACTGGTGGCGCCATGATGTTGATGTGGCTTGGCGAACTTATTACCGAGCAAAACATTGGTAATGGTATCTCACTGCTTATTACCGTGGGTATTGTTGCCACCTTGCCACAAACCGTCGCAGGTTTAGCGGGCTCTGTGTTTGGCGGCGAAGATAAGCTCAGTTTATTTGGCGCTAATTTGCCGGTTAGCCAGGCAGGCTTAATTTACGCTGGGCTAATCGCTCTGGCCGTAATTGTAATGACGTTGGTAGTGGTACGACTCAACGAGGCCAAACGGCAGCTCACGGTCCATTATGCCAAGCGGGTGCAGGGTAACCGAACGTATGGAGGTGTTACCACCGTTTTGCCAGTTAAACTTATTACAGCAGGTGTTATCCCGATTATTTTCGCGTTGGCATTCCTCAGTGTGCCAAGCTTTGCCGGCCAGCTTTTAACTAGCAACGAGAGCGCCCGATTAGCTGAATTCGGCAACAACTTGTTACTTTGGTTTCAGACGCCAACCGCTCAGACACTAACCGGTGGTGCCTGGGAAGGTTATATTTATCCGGTTACATACTTCTTGCTGGTCTTTGGTTTTACCTTCTTTTACACCAGTATTGCCTTTAACGCTAAAGACATAGCCGAAAACTTACAAAAGCAAGGTGGCTTTATCGCTGACGTACGGTCAGGTATTAAGACCGAGAAGTATCTGTCTAAGGTTGTTATGCGCCTGACACTCTTTGGTGCGCTCGCACTTGGTATTTTATCGGTTATCCCGATAGCAGCCGAAGCGTTTGTTCAAAACGCTGCTAACCTTGCGATTGGCGGTACCACCACCTTGATCTTGGTCTCGGTGTCACTTGAAACATTGCGCCAGGTTGAGTCACGCGCCCTCATGATTACCTATAGCCAATACGACGGTTCAGACTTCTTCCAAGAAGTTGAAACAAAAAAGCCTGGTCGTTTTTCACCACGCCGATTGCGCCGCAATAAGAAATAAGACGGACGCCATTATTTACAGATTAGACAAAAAACTAATCTCTTTACAAACGTTGTAAATATCTGCTATACTTACAGTCTAGTTATATTTATGGTCAAAAATAAGGAAGTAATAGAACTTTCGGGAGTTATCACCGAGACGCTACCGGGAACACAGTTCCGGGTTGAACTTTCAAATGGCCATCAAATCATAGCTCATGTCGCCGGTAAAATGCGAAAACACTTTATTCGTATCGTGCCTGGTGACAACGTTACTGTTGAGTTGACCCCTTATGATCTTACTAAGGGAAGAATCACGTATCGTAAGTCGTAGTACCTTCACAAAGCAGCCTATTTCGGACGTCTGGTTCCGATCCGCACTCACCGTACTAAAAGTACGGCTCGTTTACGGTTCTCACCAGCCATTCCAAACTAGACCACTTTGTGAAGGCACTAGGCCATCAGAGGTATATTAATTAAGCAGTGTGTCATGCGCTAGATAATAAGGAGGCATGATCCGTATGAAAGTACGTGCAAGTGTAAAGAAGATATCCCCCGACGACATTATTGTTCGCCGTAAGGGTTACGTTTATGTAATTAATAAACTAAAGCCTAAGCATAAGCAAAGGCAAGGCTAACCCCTATGGCTCGAATTTCTGGGGTAACTATCCCTAACGAAAAACAAGTGCAGATTGCCTTAACCTATGTCTATGGCATTGGTCCAAAATTTGCTGGCGACATCTTAAAAGAAGCTAAAGTTGACCCTATTGTTCGGGTTAAAAACCTGACTGATGACGAGATTAGCCGTATCTCTGAAATTATCGCTGCAAACTACACCGTCGAAGGTGAGTTACAGCGAATTGTTACCGGTAACATTAAGCGGCTTAAAGACATTAACGCCTACCGGGGCCTTCGTCATAGGGCGAATTTACCGAGTCGTGGCCAACGTACCAAGACAAACGCACGCACCCGTCGCGGTAAAAAATCAACGGTTGGCGGAACCGCTAAAAAAGTCGCGGCGAAGACGTAAGAAAGGATCTGATATATGGCTGAAGAAACAACAACACCAACTACAACCGAAGCACCCGCAACAACCGCGGCATCTACCGTTACTCCCAAACCTTCAACATCGAAGAAGAAAAAAGCCAAGCGAACCGTATCTGCCGGGCAGGTCCACGTTATGGCAACCTTTAACAACACAATTGTTACCATCACTGACACTACTGGTGGCGCTCTGGCTAGTGCCAGTGCTGGCGGCTGTGGTTTCCGCGGTAGTAAAAAAGGCACTGCCTACGCCGCTCAGATTGCCGCCGAAAAAGCCGTTACTACTGCTAAACAACAATATGGCTTTAGTAAAGCCGACGTCTACATTAAAGGTGTCGGGTTGGGGCGTGAAGCAGCAGTCCGCGTCCTCGTTGGCGCAAACATCGCAGTTGATGCAATTAAAGACGTGACCGGTGTACCACACGGTGGTTGCCGTCCTAAAAAAGCACGGAGGGTCTAACAATGGCACGAGATACACAGTCTATTGTTAAAATGAGTCGCCGCGAAGGCTACGCCCTTCACCCGAAGGCGCACAAGGCGCTTATTAAGCGTCCGACTCCACCTGGCCAAGCTGCTAACGGACGTTTTCGTAGCAAGCCGAGCCAGTACTCATTGCAACTACGCGAAAAGCAGAAGGTCAAGCGCTTATATGGCTTACTCGAGAAGCAGTTTAGTAACTTAATGAAAGAAGCTAGCCGCAAACAAGGTCAATCAGGTGCCAACCTTTTACAGTTCCTCGAGCAACGGGCCGATAATGCTGTTTACCGCGCCGGTTACGCCGTCAGTCGTCGAGCCGCTCGACAGCTGGTGACACATGGTCACTTCGAGTTAAACGGCCGCCGTGTCGATATTCCGTCAATCCGCCTTAAAGCCGGAGACAAAATGGTCGTCCGTGCCGGCAGCCAAAAGACTGACTACTTTAAACGACTTGATGATGTTAGTCCGGCTGCCAACGATATACCTGTATGGCTTAAAGCTAACCGCAAGAAGTTTGAACTTGAAGTTACCGGATTACCTTCCCGCGAAGACGCTGAACCAGATATTAAAGAACAATTAATTGTAGAGTATTACTCACGCTAATAGGAGGCGAAAGCAACAATGTCCAAAATGATTCACACACCAGGGGTAGTAAACGTTACCGAACACAGTCCGACCAGCGCTACTTTTAGTATCGAACCGCTTCACAGTGGTTACGGCATGACCCTCGGCAACAGCCTCCGCCGCGTTGCGCTATCTTCAATTGCTGGCGCTGCCATTACCGGAGTTAAGTTCGAAGGCGCCAGCCACGAGTTTACGACGTTACCAAGCGTTAAAGAAGATGTCGTTGAGATAATTCTCAACCTAAAAGGCGTTCGTTTCCGCGTTTTCAACGACGAAACGCAAACCGTCCGCCTTATTAAAAAAGGTAAAGGCATAGTCACTGCCAAAGATATCTCTGTAAACGCCGATGTCGAAGTAGTTAACCCAGACCACGTTATCGCCACAATCGATGACGCAAAGGGTAGTATTTCACTCGATATTACCGTCGAAATCGGCCGCGGTTACCGCACCGTCGAAGAAGTTTCTAGCCAAAAGTCAACCGCCGACACAATTGCTGTTGATGCTATTTTTAGCCCCGTCCAAAGAGTTCGATATAAAGTCGAAAATACCCGTGTCGGACAAATGACTGACTTAGATAAATTGGTAATTACCATCGACACCGACGGGTCAATCTCTCCAAACGATGCTTTTGAAGAGACCTCAGCCATATTAGTTAACCAGTATACCGCGCTTGCTGGCCAAACACGGGTCGAAGCTACCGCCCAAATTGCAGCTGGTTCAGCTGACCCAATTAACTCAGGTGACATTAACGAAGATTCACCAGCGTTAATGACTTCAATCGAAGACCTTAATTTAACAGCCCGTACTACCAACGCCTTGGTAAATAACGATATTCACACACTTAAAGATTTATTTTCGCTGAGCGACGCAGAGCTCCGCGACCTCAAAGGTTTTGGCAGTAAAGCACTCGACGAAGTGAAAGAAAAAATGGCGGAGATGGAGTTTTAAGCATGCATCGCCACGGATATAAAGGCCGCAAATTCGGTCGGGAACGAGATCAGCGCCGCGCTCTTTTAAAGGGCTTGGCTGACTCACTTATTAAATACGAAACTATCGAAACCACCATCGATAAAGCCAAAGAAATTGTTCCATACACAGAAAAACTAATTACCAAGGCTAAAAAAGGTGACTTGCATAACCGACGCCAAATTATTGCGCGTCTACAGACGCTTGATAGCGCCCATAAGTTGGTCGACGAAATTGCTCCAAAACTAACTGGCCGCACCAGCGGGCACTTGCGGATTGTACGTACCGTCACACGTCGCGGCGATAACGTCCAACTAGCTCGTGTTAGTTTTGTTGACGACTTGACGGCTGCACCACCAGCCGTAAAAGCGGCTAAGGTTGCAACAACAACTGCCGTTAAAGCGCCAGCTAAGCCGAAAGCTAAGCCAGTCGCAAAGAAAGGGACTAAATAATGAAGACCTATTCTGCAAAGCCAGCTGATGTTGTTCGCTCGTGGTACGTAGTAGACGCCAGCGAAATTCCACTCGGTCGTTTGTCTACTCGAGTCGCCGACTTACTAACCGGCAAAGGTAAGCCGATGTATACCAAACATATCGATTGCGGTGACTTCGTGATTGTCGTTAACGCCGATAACTTAGTGGTAACCGGCAAAAAAATCGAAGACAAAATGTACTATAAGCACAGCAGCTACCCCGGTGGTCTGCGCGAGACAACCTTAAAGTTTGAGCTCGAAAAAGACTCAACCAAAGTCATCTTTAAATCAGTCCGTGGCATGCTGCCCGTAAACAAACTACGTGACGATCGTTTAGCCCGTCTCAAAATCTATGCCAGTACCGAGCACAACCATAGTGCCCAACAACCAGTTGAACTTAAATTAAAGGGAGGCAAGTAAAATGGCTACCGCAACAAAGTCTAATTACTTCTACGCCTTGGGTCGGCGTAAGAGTGCCACTGCGCGCGTTCGCTTGATCAATGGCGGCAAAGGCACAATTACAGTCAATGACAAACCAGCCGAAGAATATTTCGCTGCCAGCCAGTATTTGCTTAATGAACTTACAAAACCGTTCACCGCGTTAGAACAAGAAAACAAGTTTGATATCACCGTTAAAGTTACCGGCGGCGGTCACGCCGGCCAAATCGACGCTATTCGCCTCGGCATCGCCAAAGCCTTAGTCGAAATGAACGGTGACTTTAAAAACACCTTGCGCCGCGCCGAACTACTCGGCCGCGACCCGCGCGAACGCGAACGCAAGAAATTTGGCCTTAAAGGCGCTCGTAAACAACGTCAATTTACCAAGCGTTAAACTTGGTATCACAGTATGGCTATGGAACTGACACCTGAACCAGTTGTCGCCGAAGCCAAGTCAGTTATTGAAGGTACTGTATTCGCTCGCAGTAAATACAGCTATCGAAACCTGGCAAAAAATGTACTCATTCATGACAACGGTGAGCCACTTTTACCTATCCTGGCTGCAGATCACATCGTACTCGATCCTTTTTGGAACACTCCTGGC
Organism: Saccharimonadales bacterium (SeqCode); assembly: GCA_051005235.1. GTDB lineage: Bacteria > Patescibacteriota > Saccharimonadia > Saccharimonadales > 2-12-FULL-41-12 > JALQXV01. The sequence goes on along the minus strand of JBPCJO010000048.1, from coordinate 7,424 downwards.
GATATGGAAGGCGATTTACACCGGCCGTATATTGCCAAGCACCCTAATTTTACGCTCTGCGCGCGTCAAACAGTAGTTAAAAAACTAGTTAATGCCAGTAACAACCTGCCTCAACATTGGAAGCTCTCGGTAAAGGCAGCACTGCGTCCGCTCGCGGTCCAGTACGCCTTGCTAGCGGAAGTAAGCCGTCAAGCCAAAGAACAACACCCAGACTGGAGTGCTGAAAAAGTTCTACGGCACTCCCAAACGTTTGTAACAGACCCATCTATTATGTGCCCGCCGCATTGCACCGGAGCGGCCGTTGACGTAGATATTATTGATAACTCGGGTCAGCTTATCGATATGGGTTGCCCACCAAACACAGATGATGAGCGGGCTTTTACTCACTACGACAAGTTAACTCCGGAGCAAACCCAAAACCGACGTACCCTACTAGATACCATGCAGGCTGCGGGCTTTGCCAATCTGGCTCACGAATGGTGGCACTTTAGTTACGGCGATCAGTATTGGGCGGCGTTTTATGGACAACACCGAGCAATTTACGACATTGTGGAGTAATAAGAATACGGAAAACTGAAGTTAGTAATACGCATCAGGCCACATTTCAATAGTATGAATTAAGTATGCACACTGTTCATATTATGATCAGTTGAGAGTATGAACTAAATTCATACTTTCAGAAAGTGGGGATTAAATAGGTCATACAAAATTGTTCAAAAAATAGTTAATCTAAGAAAGTAAATAGCTAAAGCTATGCCGGCTTCTTTGCTGATACAGTTGAAACAGTTATTATAGGAAGTAGCAATGAGTAAACCAGTAATCCTAACCGGCCTTCGAGCTAATAACGACTTGCAGATTGGCAACTATTTCGGTGCCCTTATGCCAATAATTGCTATGGCAAACCAGCACGCCGGTGACTATCAAGTTAATTTGTTCGTGCCAGACTTACATAGTTTTACAACCCCGATTGACCATTCTCAACTGCAAGTCCAGATTATGAATAACCTCAAGATATTTGTGGCTGCCGGCTTGCCACTAGATAATCCCGACGTACACTTGTATCGCCAAAGTTATGTGCCGGCGCACAGCGAACTCGCCTGGATTTTAGATTGCTTTACAGGTTTTGGTGAGCTCAGTCGGATGACAGAATTCAAAGATAAATCAGCCCGCCTCGGCGTTGAGCATATTGGTGTGGGGCAGTTTAATTATCCGGCGCTTATGGCCGCCGACATTTTGCTCTACGACACCGCTTACGTACCGGTTGGCGACGATCAACGCCAGCATATTGAATTTACCCGTATGATTGCCGAACGAATGAATAAGCGCTTCGGCGATGTCTTTACACTGCCCGCATCCATGAAAGAACAAGCCGTGTTTTTTGGTAGTAAAGCGGCACTGCGAATTATGGACTTAGCCGATCCTCTTAAAAAGATGAGTAAAAGCGATGAATCCGGCAAAGGAATTATCTACCTTGGTGATAGTCCAGAGGCAGCCCATAAAAAGGTCATGGGTGCTACCACCGACGCAGTGGGAGCGATCAACTACGATCCAGCCCAACAGCCAGGTATTAGTAACCTGCTGGATATTTTGGCGCTACTCCGCGGGGTTGACGTACAAACAGCTGCCGCCGAGTATACCGGTCAAACATCTTATGGCTCATTTAAGACGGTTGTAGCCGACGAAGTAGCTGCCTTCTTAACTAAATTCCAAACGCAACTAGGCCAAGTCGACGAACAAGCCATACAAGCAAAACTAGCAACCTCCGAGCAGGCGATGAACGACGCTGCGAACCAGACGTTATTACGCGTCCAAAAAGCTATTGGGCTACGGTAGCAAATGCTCAACGAAGAAGAACAAGAGGTACCGTATCAACGAGTCCGACTGGACGCCTATTTGCAGGCCGAGCACCCCGAGGTTAGTCGAGCCCAGCTGCAACGCCTGATTAAAGATAATAAAGTGCGCGTTAACGGTACAATCCAGCATAAAAATGGTTTTATGCTCAAAGAGCACGAAACAGTAACGGTTGATTTTGACTTAAGTAAGCCGCCGGTGCCCGACGTGATTGATATACCGATTCTTTATGAAGATGAAGACTGCGTTGTTATAACAAAGCCGTTAGGTATTTTGTCGCACAGCAAAGGAGCTTTTAATCCCGAGGGGACAGTCGCTACCTGGTTAGCCAGTCGTCCACATTACAATTTTCCTAGAGAAGCCGGTAATAAACGGTCTGGCATTGTGCACCGGCTCGACCGCGCCACCAGCGGCGTGATGATTTGTGCCAAAAACCAAGCTGCGCTGACTCATTTGCAAAAGCAATTCCAAGACCGTAAAGCTAAAAAAACCTATTGCGCCCGGATTGCCGGCGAACTAGACCTAGTCGAAGCCCTAATTGATCTACCAATCGAGCGCAATCCCAAGCAGCCGCAACGCTTTCGGATCGGTCAGAATGGTAAAGCCTCGCAAACTAACTACAAAGTCCTCAAGACCGTCGAACAAGGTCAGGGGACTGATAGCATACTAGAACTAAAACCGCTGACCGGCCGCACTCATCAGCTGCGTGTTCATCTGGAGTACATGAAGCACCCGATCGTCGGTGACACCTTCTACGAAGGACGCCTTGCCGAACGGCTATTCTTGCATGCCAGCGAGCTTGAAATTACCTTACCTAACCGTAGCCGCCAAACCTTTACTTCGCCGGTACCCGATATATTCTTTAAAAACAACGTCTCATGACTGATTTTCTGGCGCACCAGCAAACGCTTCACAAAATTAACCAGTTTCTGGCTGAGCCGACGCATGCGCTTGGCTTGAGTGGGGACGCCGGGGCTGGCAAGGGCTTTGCCGCGCAGTATATTGCCGCACAACTCCTTCAAACAACAATCCCTAAAATTCTCCAGCACCCTTACGTGCTAAACCTCGACGCCAGCGCTCAAAAAACCGGCATTGACGATATTCGAGAGCTTCAAAAGTTTCTGACACTAACCGTGCCAGGTACAGCTTCTATTAAACGCGTTGTAATAGTTCAGCACCTTGATACACTTGGCCACGAAGCTCAGAATGCCTTGCTTAAGACACTCGAGGAACCTCCGGTCGACACCGTGATTCTGGTTACATTTAAGCGAGATACTGCGCTTTTGCCTACGATTCACTCCCGCATGCAACGTATCCAGGTAGTGCCTGTAGATGAACCCACTGCAGCGGCCCAACTAAATCAATATTCTAAAGAAGAGTTCACCAAGGCTTATTACATCAGTGGTGGCCTGTCTGGTTTACTGATTGCCTTGCTGACCCAACAAGCTGACCACCCGCTGCTTGACGGTATTGCCCAAGCACGGCAGCTTATCGGCAGTTCGCGCTATGAGCGGCTAGCGCAAGTCGATAAGCTCGTTAAGAATTCGTCGCTGGCTCCTGCAGTCGTGCTTGATGGCCTGTATCGTTTGATCGACGCTAGTTATCGCCAAGCGCTTAAATCTAAGCCTAATCAAGAATTAAGGGCGATCGTGGCTCGCTTGCGGCTGGTCGAGCAAGCAATTAGTGACCTTGAAGCTAATGTGCAAGCCAAGCTTGTTTTTAGCCGGCTGTTTGCCGAACTCTAGAATCCACTAGTCATACAAGTCTCGAAGGTGAGCGTTCCAGGGGCTTATAATTCGGACACTACGTAATGTGAACCACTGTGTCCATAATGGTTCACATTACGTAGTGTCTGGTAATTAATAGTGTGGTAGGTTTCAAAACAGCTCTCGCTTGTCTCAGCTAAACCCTGCATCTGCACAAAAGTGCCAAAGTCCTATATAATTAAACGATACTATGTACGAACTTGCTCTTATATTTGGCCTCGGAATCTTTACGCTACGCTCCTTTAAGCCTCACCACGAAGAAATCGAGGTTCATAACTTTGGCGACAAAGTCGGTAAACTCTGGGAAATTGTTCATCAAGGCATGCGCGAAAACCGCTTGCTACGGGCAGAAAAAGCGTTGCTAACTATCTTAAAGATTGACGAAAAAAACGCTGCCGCCTATAACCGTCTTGGTATACTTTACGCCAAGCAAAAAGAGTTTAAAGATGCGATTGATTGTTTTGAAATTGCTTGTAGTATCGAGCCGACTGCCTCCAGCCTGCATAACCTCGGCCTCATATATTACGAGACAGAGAACTATCAAAATGCCGTTATTGCTTTTGAGGAAGCTCTAAAGCTAGAAGGTACACTGGCTGCTCGCCACATTGCCTTGGCGAAAGCCCTCGAGCGGCTTGGTAATCAAAAGGCCATGATCGAAAAACTGGAGCACGCCGCCGAAATTGAACCAAATAAAGAAACATTCACCATTCTTTCTCGTAGTTATAAGTCGCTCGGTATGGCCGATAAGGCTGATTTAATAGATGATAAGTTGTCAAAACTGATTATTCCAGCCGGTGCCAAGCACAAACAACGCATTAAGCGTCGCAAGCGCATAGTTGTCTAAACATACATACCATACAATACTATTGACAAACACACTGCAATTTGATACAATATATTTATAACTCTGAATTCAACAGAGGTAAGGTTTTGATAATGTTGCTCATAAATTACACGCGTATCATAGAAATAGACAAATCTATTACCAACTTACAATCAGAGTTGGTAAAGCTCTATGATGAACGCTCCGAAATTGTCTCTAGCACCGAGGCAGGCGCTCCAACCACGTTTACTACCAAGTCTACGAACGATCTCACCTGGGAGGTTGACACTCATCAATGGTTAACCGAAACATGGTCCGACTTAGATATTAAAATACCCGAGTTTAAGAACTTACAAACTAAACTGACAAACGCTAAATTCATTTTACAAAACCTCAAGGATACTCAGCCAAACGACGCTTTTGACGTAATACTCATACCTCCAGCCCACATCACACGCAAACTTCATACGGCTGAACTATTGAGCGCTCATAACATTAAAGTTAACACTCCGATACAACTACAGATGAGCAACGAATCGCACAGCTGGAATCTATACGTAATATCGATCGATCCTCTCGGTATAGCAACAGATGACTACAAATACTTTATCGTCAACTAGCACTTCCACATTGATAATTACGTCATGAGCGGCTTGACGGCACATAAGACCTGTACAGATAGCAAGCAAGAAGTGTACAGTATAAAGATGATCTGTAAGCACGTTAGGTTACACCCAAACATATGAGCACAAAAAATGTAGCCGTTCCGGCACACCTTGGCCTAATACTCGACGGCAATCGTCGCTGGGCAAAAGAACACGGCCTTACCGTAGCCCAAGGGCATCGGCAAGGTTACGTTAACTTAAAAACGGTCGCCCGCGCCGCTATAAAGTATGGCGTCCGATATGTCTCGGCCTATGTCTTTTCGACCGAAAACTGGCAGCGTGACCGTCAAGAAGTCAACGATATTATGAAGATCCTCCGCTGGGTACTCAAACATGAAGTTAAAGACTTCCATAAAGAAGGTATTCGCCTGCGCGTTATTGGGTCAAAAGCCAAACTTGGCGCAGCTTTATTAACTGCCATCCATGACGCCGAAAAATTGACCGAAAACAACACCGCTGGCACTATTTTGCTGTACTTAGACTACGGCGGCCAGCAAGAGATAGTCGAGGCAGTCAAACGAATCGCGGCAGACAACATACCCCCAGAAAGTATTACCGCCGGAATGATCTCCGAGTATCTGCAAGCCCCCGACGTTCCACCACCCGACCTCATCGTCCGTACCTCCGGCGAGCAACGTCTCAGCAACTTTATGACTTGGGAGTCTGTCTACAGCGAACTCATGTTCAGCCAAAAAAACTGGCCCGAATTTAACGAAGAAGACTTAGGCGACGTAATTACCGAGTATGGCAGGTTGCAGCGTCGGTTTGGCAAGTAAGCTACTAGTAAAAATTAGTAATTGTACGACTCGGGTTTTATGGCTTTAATAGCACTGTTTTTGTAATCTTTTATATTTCGCGTAATAATCATTGAAGCTTTGCAAGCTATAGCGGCTTGTTCAACCACCGCATCTTCGTAATCGGTTATCCGACTTTGCGTAGCTGCTTTCAATATATCGTTTGTTGTAGAAATAACTGAAAATGTGCCCAGTAGCCAGTTAATTTGGCGTAGCACTTCAACTCGTGGAACATTCGCATGCTCTAAGAGATATGCGAATGTTGTTACCGCGTGCGCACTTATATATAGATTGCAACTGGGCGACTGATGTAGCTCTAGAACGCTTCGCGATGCTTCGTATCCTTGACGTTTAAGCAACACGTCGAGAATAACGTTAAGGTCAATTACTATATTTTTTGGCATAGTTAGAACGTATTGCAGTTTTTGAATCATCTATATTATAGCGTTTGAGCGAGCCCACCATACTCTCAACGTTTGGCACAGCTTTTTTATCGACATGTAATTTATGGTCAGAGATAAATTCAGAAAACATACCTGAAACAGATGTATGATGTGACTGAGCATGTTGCCGAGCAAAATCTACAATATCTTTGTCAACACTAAGAGTAAGCTTTGTTTTCATACGTATATACTAACAAACGCACGTATGATTGCAAATCTTTACTGTGTAGCTATAGAGTACGTATAGTAAATAGTGATGAGCAGTATAGGTGTAAGAATTCCAAAGGAATTAAGATTAATATTGCGTGAATTATGTTTGTTCTCGTATGTTGTTTACTTAAAATTAGTTGCTGGTGCAGGGTGGAGGATAGCGGACTTCGTCCTTCTCCGCTCAAACATGCTCAGAATAAATTCTTGCGCGTGTTTTCGCTCCACCGAACCTCGGCTACGCCGAACGGTTCTCATTCTTCAACAATAAACCAAACTAAAAAGTCGACACGAGGCCGACTTTTTAGTTTGGTGCAGGGTGGAGGATTCGAACCTCCGAAGGCATAAGCCGAGAGATTTACAGTCTCTTGTGTTTGACCGCTTCACTAACCCTGCGTGTTTGTATGTGGAGCCACCTGTCGGATTCGAACCGACGACATCCACTTTACAAAAGTGGCGCTCTAACCAGCTGAGCTAAGGTGGCTTATTTGTTTGACTTAAGGTATTTTAATCTTCTCCATTCTCTTCCTCTACTATTATTCAAATTTCTAAAACTAGATGTTAAAGAATGACAATTTGGACAGATAAGTCGTAAGTTATCTTCGTGATTATTATCAGAGTTTCCATCAATATGGTCAATTTCTAAAGGAATTTGCCTGGTTTTAGGATTAATTTTATTCCAGCCGCACACTGAACACGCACTACCATACCTACCAAATAAATAACGACGTAAGTGCCCAGAGATGTTTTTTGCGTTGATGCCGCGACTTCCTGTAACTTCTCCTTTTTTCCATTTACTAATATACGCAATATATTGATCATCGCTTTGACACTGATTAGCACAGTAGCGATAGGTTGTTTTTGCAGTTTGCTGA
>JBPCJO010000047.1:0-1150 GCA_051005235.1 Saccharimonadales bacterium (SeqCode) | reverse complement strand
CTGCCGCCTAGCCAGCCTGAAATAACTCTCATACTGTCTAGTGTATCAGTGAACCAACTTCAGTTTAAATTGGTTACAGATCGATACTTACTTACTCGGGCTTGCAATTCTGGATAATCTTTTAGTTTTTGGCCGGACGCCACAAAGGCCTGTGCGGCAGACCGGGCGGCTTCTATAAGTTTGACGTCGGTTAACTTGGCGACGCGTAAGTCTAATTGACCAGATTGCGAATGCCCATAGATGGCTCCAGGGCCACGGATTTCAAGATCGAGCTCGCTTAACTTAAAGCCGTCGTTTGAGCGTTCGACGGCTCGCAGACGGCGGGTTGGCTCTTTACTGTCGCTCATCATCAGGTAACAGTAACCTTGCTTGCTACTACGCCCGACGCGACCGCGTAACTGATGGATTTGAGCCAAGCCAAACCGTTCGGCGGCTTCAATTAGCATAATCGTAGCATTAGGAACATCAACACCTACTTCGATGACAGTTGTGGAAACTAAAATATCTAGTTCATGTTTTACAAATTTAGCCATGACCGCATCTTTGTCTTCGACCTTCATTTTGCCATGCAGTAAGCAAATACGACGCTTTTTAAAGTGTTTTGTAGACAAGTCTTCATACACTTTTTCGGCAGATAAGGCCTGGATAGCATCGGATTCAGTAATTAATGGGCACACTACGAACATCTGGCCGCCTTGGTCTAACTCTGCGTCAAGCTTGGCATAGAGTTGTTTGCGCGAGTTGGGAGAGGTTATTTCGGTTATTATTGGCAGTAGATTTTTGGGTTTTTCATGTAAGATCGAGATGTCTAGCTCGCCGTACAGGGTGAGTGCTAGAGTCCGCGGGATTGGCGTGGCAGTCATGCTAATGACGTGAGGCATTCGGCCATCGGCTTTTTGTTGTAATTTTTTGCGTTGTTCGACCCCAAAACGATGTTGCTCGTCGATAATAATTAGCCCGAGGTTATGCATAGCTACCTTGTCCGTAAATAGGGCATGCGTACCAACGATAAGATTACTGGTGCCTTTCGCGATAGCCTGATGAACTATCGCTTTTTGTTTGGGCTTAATACTACCGGTTAGTAATGCCACCTGGTGATGCAAACCAATTGGCTGCAACATTTTGTGAAGATTTTCGGCATGTTGGTTGG
>JBPCJO010000046.1:0-3229 GCA_051005235.1 Saccharimonadales bacterium (SeqCode) | reverse complement strand
TCCTCACTCGCCATATCTACCGATATGCCTCAATCAAAAAGAACCTATTTAGCTCACTGATCCATCAGCCTAATTCTGCAGGTTTTGCTTTGGAATGGCTATGAGCGGCTACGACCTTTCATCTTTCGCATCGAGTGTAGCTACAGCTACCCCTCCAGAAATATAAAAGCTCTCGCTCGTCTCAGCTAAACTCTGGCATCTGCATAAAAGTGCGAAAGTCCTGTATACTTAGTTGTAAGATGTTTAGCGGAACAATAATCGGTTTAATTGTCGGTATTAGTGCCAGCGTGTGGGTCTGGAACAAAACCTTGCGCCGAACAGGTGGCAATAACAAATCGTCGATTATCACCGGTGCTATTGCCGGCATATTTGCCTTTATCGTTGTTATGACAGTGGTTGTCTTGATCGACCAATCACTCGCCAAATAACTCATTCTATAGCCATAAACGGCTAGTTTTCTCGATTATATGCCCGATAACTGGTATTATATGGCGTATGGACGAAAAAGGGTTGGGGAGGTGGCTGCAGCAAGCCCGCAAGAAGGCTGGCTATACGCAGCAGCAGTTATGCCAAAAATCTGGCCTCAGTTACTCGACCCTTGCCAAAATTGAACGTGGAGCGATCAAATCCCCTTCTATCTTTACGATTCAACAGATTGCCGCCGCCCTGGATACGTCAGTTGACGTGCTGCTTGGCGGCCACACTGCAGCTAATATCGCCAAAAAACAGTCAAAAAACGGCATCTCTTTTGTTTACTTCGATATAAATGGCTGCTTAGTCCGCTTTTTTCATCGAGCGTTCACAAAAGTTGCCGCCGACACTGGAGCCCCCTCCGACATCGTTGAATCAACCTTTTGGCACTATAACGATGCGGTTTGCCGCGGCGACATGTCACTCGAAGAATTTAACACCGTGCTAGCCCGCTGCTTCGAAGTTGATACGTTTGACTGGGCTTCGTATTATCTAGAAGCGATTGATTCAATTAACGAAACAGCCGAGTTGGTCAGATGGGCGGCCGAACACTACCAGATAGGTTTGCTGAGCAATATAATGCCCGGCCTTATACCGGCAATGCGCACCACTGGCCTTATACCCGATGTGGCCTACGATTCAATAGTCGATTCATCGGTGGTAAAGGCTATAAAGCCCGAACCGCAAATCTACGAAATAGCTACTAAGCAAGCCGGTTGCGACCCCAGTCAAATCCTTTTAATGGATGATTCTCGCGCCAATCTGATGGCCGCCGAAAAAGCCGGCTGGCACGTCTTATGGTTTGACGACTATATGCCGGCCGAATCAGTCCAGCGTGTCCGCGAGACACTTGCCTTCTAAGAATCTAAAAGGAGTTACAATAGAGCCATGTTACCCGCTTTTAAAGGACGCATTAACCGAAAAACTTTTGTAATGGGCAATGCCGTCGGCTTGGCCGTACTTGGCTTTGTGGCGCTGATTTACATTGTGCCAGTCGCCATTATCGACATCTTGGTTAGCGGCGCCGGCGGGTCATCACCGATTTTCAAGTTTCTTTACGGCCTCTATGGCATTCCGGCTATCTTTTACGGTTTCTTTGCCGCCGTACTGTTTGTAAAACGTATGCACGATATCGGCTACCCCGGGTTGCTTTTACTGGGGATATTTTTCGTGCTAGAAATCGTGTCACATCTGGCAGATATCTGGGTACTCAATATTCTTGGCCTGGTTATGGTGCTAGGCGTCTGTGCCCTACCTGGCCAGAAAATCCGTAACAGTTTTGGCCCGGTGCCTCAAAAGAAGTTCCACACTAAAGACATAGTCGTTAAGTTCTAGATTTCGTCAAACTGTTTCAGTTGGCTCTCGATGTTGGCTAATTCGGCTCGCAAGTCTTTGAGCTGTTGTTTAGACTGATCAACCAACTGTTTTGGTGCTTTTTTAACGTACGTCTCGTTCTCTAAGCGTCCTGTGAGCAGTTCGATTTGCTTGGTAATGTCGGTCTGCTTTTCGTGCAGTTTACCGGTAAATTCGATAGCTGTCTCATGGTCTACATCGAGCCAGCAGTTTTCGACCGTTTGGGTTAAGTGTAGCCCACGGCCATCACTCACCTGCTTCACACCTTCGAGTTTAGCCAGTTTTTGTATAAGCGTGGCATTGTCGGCAATAAAGGGCGCATCAGTGAAGTATAAATTAGCCCCTTTAAGGTGTAGCAGAGTTTTAATATAGCGAATTTCACTCACAATCTTTTTAACTTTTTCAAAGTCAGCGCTTTGCTTGTGGTCGTGAGCGAGTGAGGTTGGCCAAGAGCTGACAATTAACAGATCAGCCGCGTCGGGTTGGAGAGTTTGCCAAATAGTCTCGGTCAAGAATGGGGCAAACGGGTGCGCCAACTTGAGGACTGTCTCGAGCGCAACATTCAACACAGAGGCGTTACCATGCTGTTTGCTGGCTTCTACGTACCAATCTGCTACATCGTCCCACACAAGGTGATAAAGCAGCTCGTAGGCTTCGCTGAAGCGATAATTGTCGAGGTGGTCCGTCATTGTCTTGGTAGCAGCATCAAGTTTACCGAGTATCCAGTGGTCAGCTGCGGTTTCGGGCTTAGCTTTGTCACCTAGCTTCAAATCGTCACCTAGGACACCTTCGATGTAACGAGCTATATTCCAGAGCTTATTACAGAAGTTACGGGCCTCTTCGACACGCCGCGAGTCGTAACCCCTGTTTACCGCCGGTGAGCGGCCGGCCACCAGCCCCATCCGCAGCGCATCTGATCCGTACTGCTCAATAACCGGTACCGGGTCAATTACATTACCAACCGATTTGCTCATTTTGGTGCCGTCTTCGGCCATCACGTAACCGTGAATATAGACTTCTTTAAACGGGATTTCCCCCGTTACGTACAGCCCAAGCATAATCATCCGGCTGACCCACGGATAGAGGATTTCGCCACCGGTTTCCATCATGCCGTTGGGGTAAAACTTCTTAAAATTCTCGCCATCGGGGTAGTCGAGCGTGGCGTAAGGCCAGCTAGAACTGCTAAACCAGGTGTCGAGCACGTCGGCGTCCCGATGATACGTTTTGCCGTCTACATCAATAATTTCTTGGTCAACCCGTTCGTCGAAGATCCAGTCGTCGCTATCATCTACGTTCTGAAAAGCTGGGATCGGGATCCCCCACGCTATCTGGCGGCTAATGTTCCAGTCGCGTAACCCTTTTAAATAGGTAATTAACTGGTCTTTTTTACTGTTCGGGTAAAATG
>JBPCJO010000045.1:0-65952 GCA_051005235.1 Saccharimonadales bacterium (SeqCode) | reverse complement strand
CTCTTCTTCATCTAGACCCCAACCTTCTATTAGATTCTCCATTGTGTCAAAAAGTTGCGGATCGTTTATCTCTAGTGCTTCCTCCAGTGTGTCGGATGGCTGATAGCCTTCGCTTATTGCCTTGGTGTGGAGGTAAACGCCCAAACTTGCCTGATTAGTGACCGTAAGGGTATCTAGTAATTCTTCTGCTGCTAGATAATGTGATTCGTGCATTCTATATATTCAAGATTATGTCGAAACAGCTATAAATACAACCTCAAGCGCTTTATTGTATTAACAATACAGTTAATTAGTTAACGGTAATTGATATTACTGCTGGATTATACTTCTAGACATTAAATAAATAGGAGTAATAGAAATGCTTTATACAATAATGGTCATACTGGTGGTTTTATGGTTGATTGGTTTATTGGCAAATATCGGTGGCGGGATTATACACGTATTACTAGTGATCGCTCTGATCGTTTTTATATACAATATGGTGGTTGGACGTCGAAAAGTTTAGTTTTTATAAATTAGTTGAACTGGCTAAGCGGCACAACCTCTAGGTCAAGTTTTAGCTTTTCTAAACGATCGTCATTGGTTACAAATTGGCTGACGTTATTGGCTAAAGCGGTGGCTAGGTGTATGGAATCAGCCGATTTGAGTGATTTGTGTTCGTATCGTAATTGCCCAGCTAGCGTTGCGATCGAAGCTGTCAGACCATATACCACAAATTGATGCCCTGCAAAAAAGTTAAGCACCTCTTTGTTGGACGTGCCGCTTACTATCTCCAGCAATGTAATTGTAGGTACGCAAATGGGTCCACTTTCTAGCGCGTATTTAATAGACCTTTGTGCACATTCAAAAAACTCCGGATTTTTCTCAAGAAAATAGATATAAACATTAGTATCAAGCGCAATCATCTTAGCGCCAGTCATCGTCGCGTTGTCGGCGAATCCAGATAGCAGGATCAAGCCCTTGCTTGCCCCATTCTGTATCGGCAGTCTTTATACTGCCAGCGTACTGAGCCAGTTCCATAAAACCAGCAGATTGCTCGGCGTGCCTAATAATAATTGTTCCGTTAGTACCAGCTTCGACTTGCATTTTTTGGCCTGGCTTAATTTCAAGCTGTTTGCGGACAGCTTTTGGTATAACGATCTGGTATTTCGGTGAAACAGTGGTGGTCATACGGTTAAGTATAGAGAAACGTAAAACTTTTGTCAATTTCGTAAAACAAAATTGTAGTCGTCGTACGGGTACCTCAAACGAACCTATTTTAGATTCCTTACAAAGCTTACTGCTAAATTACAGCAACAGCAAGAGTATGTACGAAAAGTCTTAGGCAATAAAAATAACAAATAAATAACATTAACCAATAATGTATTGAACCTAGCCGTTATAGGCTAGACTACAATTTACATGACTTATTGTTTTACTCTTGTCCATTTACCTTGTGGATATTCGGTTTCAATCCAGTCATCTATTGTTATGTAGAGTTTCTTTGTGTTGTAACAAGATTGTCGGAATTGCCTTGCAGTGTCCTGTAACTCTGGCGTCATTGACTTGGACGCAAATACATAAGTTTTCGGCGCACTTTCTGATATTTCAATGCCCGTGCTTGATTGCTCAACCTTCTTCAACCAAGATTTAGTACTCTCGTCCTTTACCAAGTTTATGTCCGTATAACCGACAAAATAATCAGCTTTGCAGTTTTGCATAAAACTTATCGCTTCTTCTTTAGTTTTTCCCGATTGTGTACTGTTCACGACTTCACCCTTAAAATACCACTTCCCATCTTTATACTGTTCGTATGTGCCATCGTGCCAGAATTGGGGGTTTGCGCAAGTTTTCTGCGCTTCTCTAGCAATCGGCACTAATTCAGCAATAAGTTTGTCTGCAATGCTTATTCTGTATGGTTGTCCGTCTACTTTAGTCAGGACTACACCAGTAGAAGATAGCTCGCCCCACCCGCCGTTTGCTGGGTCGCTTTTATCGGTCTGGCTTGTATAGTAGAACCCTTTTAACTTACAAGTTTTTAGCAACTGTATAGCTTCTTCTTTAGTTATTTCTGGTTTAGAATTGGCTGCCGCAAAATCCTGTTGTCTTTGTTCGCTTTTTTGTCTTGATTGTTCAGATAGTTTTTTTGGATAGATATACAACCCATAGACGTTGTAAGCACCATATAGAGCAAGTAAAGCAGAAATAACCAACGATAGTATGCTAAGCACTAGCCTTTTGCCGTGTGGCTTGTGTTTTCGCATATAAATTGGCAGTCCAATTAGATTAACCACTGAAATTATCGCAACCGCAGGGACAACCGTAACAAATAAAATCAAAGCAATGAACTCGGTGCCTGATACACCAGCCTTTGCTTGCTGAGAAGCCCATAGCATTACTAGGAGAAACAGTGCTACTCCTGCTGCTTGTAAAATACCTAAAACTATAAAGAAGTAACGCCATTTTGACGGCTTTTGGTCAGATAATTGCTCAATTTGACTGCTAGACATAGGCGTTGTTGGCGTGTAAGGTTGCCCATTCACTACGGCTACTGGTTGCTGCACTGGCTTTGACGGTAGCGTAGTGTTTACCTGCTGCTGTGGACTCGCAGGGCTGATACTGCTTGATGTAGGCTGATTAACCTGACCACCATTTGTTGGGCTAGCTTGAGAATTAGGCTGCTGGTTTTCGTCTGGCATTTCTGTTTTAACCTTTACCGTAATAATATTGTAAAGTAAAGCAAAAAGCAATTAAGTGAAAAACTTAGAGTGAGTAAACCAAAACAGCAACAACAGGTTGAAAATGTAATATTTTAACCTTAACCGTTTATTTATTCTTTCGACTTTTCTTTTTTGCCTGTCGTTCTTGTTTGCGCTTGTCCCGTACGGTCTTCTGTGAACCGGCTTTATTGCGTACAGCTGCAAGTTTATTAATCTTTTCCTAGTGCTGAAATTCTTCAACAAAGTCTATTTTGGCTGTGGACGGTATCCTAAGTAACTTATCCTATAACTTTACTATTGAGTAGTTTTAACGTCGCACAATGTGGCGCTTTTGGGATAAGAGCTCTACGTCTGTAATTACTTCCAAGAGCCTCAAAGACGGTATTAAACGCTACTATTACTACATCCGAAGTGATCTTCATTTTAAAAGAACCCTGGGCAGGGTTCTTTTAAAAACGATGATTTCGATTGTGGTCGGGGTGAAAGGACTCGAACCTTCGACCTGACGGTCCCAAACCGTCCGCGCTAGCCAACTGCGCCACACCCCGGAATACTTTCCAGTAGTAAATTTAATTGTTGCTGCAGCGAATTATATACCATTTTGTCTGAAAAACGAACCTTGCAAGTGCCTTTACTCTTTCCTGATTTATTTCCGAGCGGCCTGACAATTGTTTTATTAAACCGTTTTTTAGGTATATTTGTAACTTCAGACCAGTATTTTTCTAGTTGGGCTTGGTCATCTCCTTCGTGAATTTGTAGCTGTAACTTAAAACGTCTAGGATCGATCTTCATTTCTTGGATCATATATTTTAAGAATATTTTTATAATTCGATGGTCTGTATTGGTTATTTCGATAGGATAAGAAACAGCATTTTTCCATCTTTTATCACGTCGTGATTTGCTGCCTTCGGCCCACCATAGAGCTAAACCAATAATTTCAAGATTATTCATAATAATAATTGTACGCGCACAATATTAAGTAAAGATTAACTAATCAATGATTCGCTGGATTTGAGTAATCGAACTGCTCAAGCCGGTTGTCGTATCAACATCAATTAGCACTGCGTTAAACTGTAATGGCCCGTTTTCTTCGATCGCATTTTTACTTGGTTTGCCACTACTCCAACGCTGTGCGATAACGTCAATTTTTACACCCAGCGAGGAGTGTAGTGTGCCACACATACCGACGTCGGTAATATGGGCGGTACCTTTAGGCAAAACCATGGCGTCGGCGGTTGGGACATGCCAATGATCCCCTAGGACGGCCGAAAAGCGGCCATCTAAGTAGTAGCCAAAGACTCGTTTTTCGCTTGAATAATCTCCATGGAAGTTTACAATGCGGGCCACAATATCTTGATCTTTGGTTTGCTCTAAAATACTGTCGATTTCGTGTAGTGGGTTACGAATCTGTAATTCTTTACCGACAGTTTGCCCAAGCATACTGACGACCAGAACATTGCCTGCTTTAGTTGGAACAATTTTCCAACCGCTTCCAGCCGAGCCTATTAAGTTTGCCGGGCGAACAATCGGGGCTGCTGCGTCATTGTATAGTTCTTTTGAGTGCTCACCGCGCAAGCTATGATTACCACCGCTAAAAAAGTCGGCACCGGCTTGTTGTAACTCGGCGATTTCGTTTTTACCGGGGCCTTTGCCCAAGTCGTTGCTGTTTTCGGCTTGGGCGATTACAAAGTCTACGGCTAACTCTTTGCGCAGGCCGGGTAAAATTCGCTTAACGATTTCGCGGCCGGGTTTTGCCATAACATCGCCGATGTAGAGAATGTTCATGATAAAACTTTTTGCTCAATAATCTCTAAAAGTTCTGGGAACGAATCAAACCGAGGGTCAAGTGATTTACTAAAATGCCCCATGCCGGTGAACCTATGCATTTCACCGCCTAACTTTTCTGCTAAAAACTCAGCCTGTTCAATTGGACAATACGGATCATCATCAGAATGCACAAATATAAATTGGCCGGACTTTTGCTTGATTCCTTCGTAGTCAAACGGGTCGTCAAAAAGCTCTTTAAGCATTTCCCAGCTGGGGCTTTCTATCATACGTTTAGTGAACGATCCGACCAGAACGGCGG
Organism: Saccharimonadales bacterium (SeqCode); assembly: GCA_051005235.1. Classification (GTDB taxonomy): domain Bacteria; phylum Patescibacteriota; class Saccharimonadia; order Saccharimonadales; family 2-12-FULL-41-12; genus JALQXV01. Next base: position 61,167 of record JBPCJO010000045.1, on the reverse strand, counting down.
TATTAAGCTTGGTATCATCTGGCAGCGCCTCAAGCAAACCTAAGATCGCAACAGCTCCGGACGAATGGCCAATAACCACCGCGTTACTAAAATCAAAATTTTGGTTGAGTAATAGCTGATTATACTTTTGTATATTTGGTCGATCAGCGTCGGGTAAATCGGGAGTCCACACTTCGTGGCCACGTTTCTGAAGCTCACTTGTGAGCCAGGGGAACCAGTTATCGGTATGATTAGCGCCTGTGCCATGTAAAATCAAAAACTTCATATTCAAGTTATCTCGTCTAATTTCCTCAGTTGATTGCTAAAACTAGCTTGCTGAGCCTGAGATGTATTTGTACCATCAAGCTTAATCACTAATTCATCACTGGTTGGTGGTTCGATTTGTGCGGCCATCTTGTCAACGTAATCAACATTGGTTACTTTGCTATCTTCTAACATGTCACGTTCTAAGGCACGCTCTTTGGCAAGTTCTTGTGGTGTTTGTATCCAAACAACGACCGTCAGTGCTTCAAACTGCTTTGCTAGTGCACTCAGCTCTTGCCTACGCTCAACCGAGTTATTATTTGTGTCATATACAACAGAATGATTTTGAGTAAACGCTTGTTTAGCAGCATATTTCATAGCTCCGCTAATCATTGAGCTGTATGGTTCATCGTGAAATTCTGGGCGTAATGGACCAAGCATAGCCACTCGCAGGTCGTCACTTCTGAGCCGTAAAGCCTCAAACATTGGGGTTAGCCAATCAGAAACATAACTTTTTCCGGAGCCTGGCGAACCAACCATTAAAAAAAGATAATTCTGCTTTATCTCGTTGTTATCCATAGTTTATATTACTACTTAGCGAACTCGATTGCCCGCGTCTCACGGATCACGTTGACTTTAATTGTACCTGGGTATTGCATAGTGGACTCAATTTTGGTTGCAACGTCGCGGGCTAGTTTGATGGCACCGAGGTCGTCCATGTCGGTTGGTTTTACAAAGACGCGTACTTCGCGGCCGGCGCTGATGGCGTAGGCTTTTTCGACGCCGCCAAAGCCAATAGCAACGTTTTCGAGGTCGCGCATGCGCTCGGCAAAGTTTTCGGCACTGACGTTGCGGGCGCCAGGGCGGGCAGCGCTTACTGCGTCAACCACACGTATAACCAGTGCTTCGACGGTGGTCGCTTCGATGTCATCATGGTGTGCCTCAATGGCATGACAGACGTCTTCTGGCACGCCGTACTTGCGGGCAATTTCGGCACCGATGTGGTGGTGCTTACCTTCCATTTTGTGGGTGAGAGCTTTACCAATGTCGTGTAGTAGAGCGGCGTATTTAACAACTTTGGTATCGGCGCCAATTTGTTCGGCGATTACGGAAGCCATGTGGGTCATTTCGGTGCTGTGTTTGAGCACGTTCTGGCCGTAGCTAGTACGGAATTTTAGCTCACCGAGGTACTGCATGATCTCTTTTGGAATGCCGACAATCCCGACTTCACGAGCGGCGTCTTCGGCAGTACGCATAACGTCTTTTTGAACTTGCTTTTGGGCTTTATCAACAACTTCTTCGATACGGCCGGGGTGCACACGGCCATCTTTTAAGAGCATCTCGAGGGCAACACGAGCAACTTCGCGCCGGACCGGGTCAAATGAGCTCAGAATGATCATGCCTGGCGTGTCGTCAACCATAATGTCGACGCCGGTGGCACGTTGTAGCGCCTGAATGTTCCGGCCTTCTTTACCGATGATACGACCTTTCATTTCTTCGTCTTCTAGGCGGACGGCGGTTACCGTGCGTTCGGCAGTTACTTCACTGGCCATTCGTTCCATCGCTTCGGTAATAATGACGGCAGCTTGTTCTTCGGCAGTGTCTTTGGCATCGTTCTGTAATTTAGCGATGAGGCCAACCAGGTCGTTTTTGATGTCACGTTCAGTCATTGTCATAAGTTTTTCGGCGGCAGCTTCTTTACTGAGCTTAGCGATTTTTTCTAATTTCTCTTGTTGGCGGCCGCGAATAGCTCGGATCTCGTTTTTGAGCTCTTCGACTTCGTCTTCGGCGCCACGTAGGGCCTCGGTCCGTTTATCAAGATTGTCTAGCTTTTTATCTAAGGATTCTTCGCGGGCTAGCAAACGCGACTCGATGTCTTTGTATTCGTTGCGGCGCGTTTTTTCGTCTTTACGGGCAGTTTCGGCAATTTCGTGCGCTTCGTCGCGGGCTGCCTGGACTAATTTTTCTGACTCCTTCTTAGCTTTGGCGAGCTCTTTTTCGGCTTGCAGCTCGGCGCTACCCAACTTGCGTTTGGTCGCTACGGTACTCGCGCCATAACCGACGCCAATACCAATCAGAGCCAATACGATGGTAATTGGATCCATATTTGTTCCCTTCTATCTCTAGCTGCACCCTCGCTGTTGATGCGCGATTTGCCAGTACGATCACTTTCACTTCATTAGTACGGGTAAAATCATTCAAACGGTAACGAGAGGCAGTAAGTGAATATAACTAAAATTTGTAATGAGCCTTAAGTTGACTACTTATAAACTATACGATTCGCCGAACCAACATGCAATAGCCCATGCGCAAGATTATTGGTTACTTTTTGACACCAATGTTGCGAGCACGATGACACGCTCAATGTAGCGGTTGGCGGTAGCATCGGTCGTGTCGGCAGCAAAGGTTGCCAACATTAAACGTGACGTGTCATCGGCAGCAGGGCTGGTAGCCACATTTAAGTCGGAGGATTGTGCGTCGGAAATTTGGGTTGAGACTACTTTATAGGTAAAAACGGTGCCGTCTCCTGCCTCAACTTCAACTTGGTCATCTTTGGCAAGTTGCTTTAACTGAGAGAACGCACCAGGTTTGGTTGGCCCGTGGATGTGGCCTTGGATTAACATGGTACCTGGAGCGCCAGGCTTTGCTGATTTGCTAAACCAAGTACTTTCATAAATATTTATGGCAGTCCTTGGCTGCTTATTACTACCCAGACCAAATGACAATATACTCGTATTCAGACTTAGTTTTGGGATACTCAGCCGGCGCGGTTCATCGGCTGGAACGGTGTATTTATCTAACGCGCCGGGCTTAAGGGGTTCTTCGACCGAGCCTTCGATCGGATCTGGCCGCGAATCTTGGCTTTGTTGGCTTTTCTGAGATTGGCCCGAATCGCGCTTAAAATGCCCTACAGCTTGCACCGCGATAAATCCGCCGATACCTGCGACTAGGATCGCTACCAGAACATACTTCAAGTCAAAGCGGCGAAAAAGGTTCCTGTGCTGGCGCGAGTCAGTGGCTTTTAGTGTAACCGGCGGCCGGTAAACGGGGCGGGGCGAATAATGCGGCGTAGTGACCGGAGCGGCTGGACGCAGTGCGGGGCGCGCAGGGCGCATACGGCCGCGGTTTTGCAGCGCAGCCAGGTCGGCGACACTCGGAAGTTTTTTATTATTTGTTGGATTACTCATAGTAGGTACCTATTATTCTATCAATTATTTTTTTGGCTTGGTAACAAATGCCTCTGCCCCATAGTTTGGCTGTGCCATGATGAACTCTTTTTTTTCTAGCATTTTGAGACCAACCTGTACCCAGTTCTCACCGTCTGATTGTGTTATCGGAGTGTGATTTACCGAGGCTAGAGCATTGGCTACCGCCGCCCCAATTCGCAAACCCGTAAAGCTACCCGGGCCTTTATAGAAAACAATCCCAGTCAGGTCGTCTAGGGTAAGTTTTTTATCGTCGAGTAGTTCATCAATAACTTTATGTATAGTGGCGCTGAGTTCGCGGTGAGCCTGCCACGTTTTATAGGCAACTTTTTGGTCGCCTTGATACAGTCCGACCTCTGCTTGGGGGTTGTCGGTTCGAATCGTCAGTATCATGCGATATCCATATAATTATATTTTGATGGCACTGTAACTTTTAGTGTCCGCGTGGCTTCTCCCGACGTTGAAAATGCAATCTTTAAACAATCGTGCGGTAATATAGCCTTAACTTCTGTTGCCCATTCAAGGACAATAACAGCCTGGTCGTCTTCGAGCGCTTCGGCTAATTCGCTCTTAATCAATTGGTCATTGTGCAACCGGTAGAGGTCGTAGTGGTAGATAGTGAGCCTTCCCTGGTACACGTTGCGTATGGTAAACGTTGGGCTTGTAACCACGTCGCTACTATCGATGCCACAAGCTAAACCCCGAACAAAGGTTGTTTTCCCCGCTCCTATGTCGGCAATCAGCTCGATGATTTCGCCGCCCCGAAGTTGACGGCCAAGCCGTTCGGCAAACGACTGGGTGGCTTCTGAACCTTTCGACTCGAATGTACATATCATACCTATTACTATACTTAAGTTCATAAGTATTTGTATAATGATACCCAGTAATGCTTAAACTATATGAATCAACTCCAGGGACCCCAATACTGTCGCTTCGGACGGGCGGGCCGATCGCGACTCTGATATCTCCCATTATTAACCCCAACAATTTGTACCTTGAGGGTTGGCATGTCGAAGATAACCGCAGCCGACAGCCGCTTGTACTATTAAGTAACGACATTAGAGACGTACTCCCGCAAGGTTTTGTTGTTAACGACCACGAAGTTCTAGCGGCAGCCGATGAATTGATTCGACTCAAAGAAGTGCTGAAGCTAGAATTTAACCTGCTTGGCTTAAAAGTTACCTCCGAAAATGGCACCCGTTATGGGAAAGTTAATGACTACGCTTTTGAAACTAAGAATTTCTTTATACAAAAACTCTACGTTAATCAGTCACTAGTCAAGAACTTTAACGGCGGTACATTGAGCATAGACAGGTCGCAAATCGTTGAAGTCACAGATAAGCGTGTCGTAATTGAAGAGCCAACCGAGAAATCACGGGTTAGGCGCGGCGCGGCGTCACCTAGTGTCGCTGGCTAGACCGCGCTTTATATCGTCGTAGCTATAGCCCTGGCGCGCCAGGTATTGCATTAAGCGTTTATCGTCTTGGTAGCGTGGTTGGCGGCGCTTTTTTTTGATCTCAAGCAGCAAAACATCGTACTCGTCACTTTCGTCATGGTTTAAAACAGCTTTAATGACGCTGTCGTGTATGCGTTTGGTACGCAGTTCAATTTCGAGCTTCCGCTTGCTGATTGGTCCGCGCAGGCGCCTACTTTCAACCCAACGCTGTGCAAAATCTTGGTCATCAATATAACCTCTGCCGTTTAGCCTATTGATGATAGCGTCAGCCGCCTCGGGGTCGGTCGCTTTGCGCTTTAAATAGTCTCTGACTTCCCACTCACTGCGCGGACGCCGGGCTATTAAACCAAGTGTTTGATTATAAATCTTGTCGGTCTTGGCTTCTTCTTTAAAGGTAGCAAGCTCTCGGCTTGAAAGTTCTTGATTAAGACGCAGGCCACTGTTTATTAAACCCAGTTCACTAAGCCCAAACGCGAACGCATCATCAATAAAAATTGAGTAACGGCCTTTTTGCTTGATCTGGGCTTCAATTTTGGTGATTGTCATAGCTCTGGTCTATGTGCTCGTTGCTGATTAATGGCTTCTTTTTCAAGGAAAGCCTGCGCTAAATCCAAGTCTAGGCGGTTCGTAAGATCAATAACCAGCCAAAAGACATCGGCCAGTTCGTGTGCTAATTCATGGTGCTTGGAGTGGTCACCAACCTTAAGCCCTGAATCTTTACGAATAGCCTTGCCAAGCTCACCAACCTCTTCCACTAGCAACATAAAAACTTCAGCCACTGTTTCTTTGTCATAACCCCGCTCAATTATCAGCTTTCGCATCAAAGCTTGGTATTCAGGAAGAGTTTGGGGTTGCTTAGTCATTGTTCTCTTAGGTATTACTCTTCTCGACGGCTTCGCGAATTTTAACGGCGACTTCTTCCATTATTTTTGGATTTTCTTCGAGGTAGGTTTTGGCGGCTTCGCGGCCCTGACCAATTTTAGCGTCTTTGTAGGCAAACCAGGCACCGGCTTTTTCGATGATGTTATGAAGGACCCCAAGGTCTACAATGTCGCCGGAGCGGCTGATACCTTTGTTGTACATAATATCGAACTCGGCTTGCCTAAATGGCGGCGCCACCTTGTTTTTAACCACTTTAACCCGGGTTCGGTTGCCGATAATTTCATCGCCCTGTTTAATTTGCGATATACGGCGAATGTCCATACGAACAGAGGCGTAAAATTTAAGCGCATTACCACCGGTGGTTGTCTCGGGGTTGCCAAACATAACGCCAATCTTCATACGAATCTGGTTGATGAAAATAACAGTGGTGTTAGAGCGGCTAATGACACCAGTTAGTTTACGGAGCGCTTGGCTCATAAGGCGGGCTTGCAAGCCCATGTGCGAATCACCCATATCACCTTCGATTTCGGCTCGGGGTACCAAGGCAGCGACCGAGTCAACCACAATGAGGTCTACCGCGTTACTACGCACCAACGTTTCGGTGATTTCTAAGGCCTGCTCGCCGTTGTCTGGTTGAGAGATAAGCAAGTTATCGGTGTCGACCCCAAGGCGCTTGGCGTAACTTGGGTCGAGGGCGTGCTCGGCATCGATAAAAGCTGCCGAACCGCCTCTTTTTTGAATTTCGGCTATAGCATGGAGCGTAAGCGTGGTTTTGCCGGAGCTTTCTGGACCGTAGACTTCGATAATACGCCCTTTAGGTATGCCGCCGCCAAGGGCGATATCGAGGCTCAAGCTACCAGTTGATACCGTTTCTACTTGAGTGCGATGGGCTTCGCCTAATTTCATGATTGAGCCTTTGCCAAACTGTTTCTCGATAGTTTCGAGTGCTAAACCAAGTGCCTTTTGCTTACCAGTCATTTGAGTATCTTCGGCAGCAGCGGCGGCAGTAGCCTTCTTTGTTGATTTATCAGCCATGTAGTAATTCCCCTATGTCCTTGTTGTCAGGTCTTTATGCTAAATATTCTAGATAAAGAGATGTTAGTTAGTCTTATTATTATACCAAAATTTTAGTGTTTATTACCACTGTTTATTTCCTTTCTAGACTAAAATATACGAGCTAATTATGAAGAAATTATTAAATTAGAGCCATTATAGTTAAAGTGCTCGTGCTTTTTATGTATACTAAAGAGTAAGTATGCGAATTTCTGACAGTCTAGTTGAACAATTGCTTCGTGACGCTCAAAAAGTCACCGATGAGCAGTTAGTTAGTTTGCGCGAGCAAGAAAGAACCGAGAAGAAACCTCTGCAAGATATTGCGGTCCGAAACGGCATTGTTAACGAAAAAGAACTAACAAAATTGTACGCTGATGCCATCGACATACCCTTTATTGAGCTCAATGCCAAGGAGATCCCGCGAGAAATCCTAAAACTGGTTCCAGAGCGGATTGCCCGGCAGTATAAAGTAATCTTATTTGGTGTTAATGACGACGGCAGCAAAATGCTTGCCATGGAAGACCCCGATGACGTGCAGGCGCTTAACTTCTTACAAAAACAGCTCGGCTCAGACATTAAAGTTCACGTCGCCACCGGGTCAACGATTAACGTGGGGCTCGACCAGTACCGTGGTAACGTCAGTAGCGAACTCACCAAAGTACTTACTCCGGACGGTGAAATCGAAGAAGCTGTTGAAGAATTGGACGAAGCGGACTTAGCCGAAGACTCGCCGATTGCCCAAACCGTTAACCTGCTTATCGAGTATGCCATTAAGGCAGGGGCCAGCGATATTCACATTGAGCCACGCGAAGGCCACATCATCGTCCGCTACCGTATTGATGGCGTTCTTAAAGAAGCTAACAAGTTGCCGAAGAAAGTACATAGCGCACTCGTTAGCCGTATCAAAATCTTGAGTAACCTTAAAATTGATGAGCGTCGCATGCCGCAAGACGGCCGCTTTAAAATTCAGGTTGGCGAAGGCGTGTTTGCGTTGCGTGTTTCGACATTACCAATCACCGAAGGTGAAAAAGTAGTCATGCGTATTTTAGATGAATCGAACAAAGCCATTAGCCTAGAAGACCTCGGTTATTGGGGCGTATCCCTTGAGATCATTAACCAGGCAATCGTCCAGCCGCATGGCATGATCTTGGTGACCGGGCCGACCGGGTCAGGTAAATCAACCAGTCTCTTCAGTGTTTTAAGTTTGCTCAACCGCCCATCGGTAAATATTTCAACTATCGAAGACCCAGTAGAGTATAAAATTCCTGGCGCCAACCAAACACAGGTTAACCCCAAGGCTGGCATGACCTTTGTGGCTGGCTTGCGGGCCCTGCTGCGACAAGATCCTAACATTATTATGGTAGGCGAGATCCGGGACAGTGAAACTGCTGGGTTAGCCGTACAAGCTGCCCTAACCGGCCACTTAGTCTTTGCAACGCTACACACCAATAATGCTGCGACATGCTTACCGCGTTTGCTCGATATGGGTATCGAACCGTTCCTGATTGCTAGCACCGTTCGCGCCGTCGTCGGCCAACGTTTAGTCCGGCGACTCTGTGTAGATTGCCGTGAAGTCTATAAACCAGACCAGATCGCGCTTAAAGAAATCGCCCGTACTTTTAAGATTGATGATCCAAAATATATGACATTTATTCATGATCTTGAAAAACAGGCGCTTAGTGGAGGAATCGGGAAGTCAAATACTGCAAAATCTGATTCGAAGGCCAGCACCGATGATTTGGCAACCACCGAAAGCACCATCACCGCCTTGTGGCGCCCCCATGCAAAGGGCTGTGATAGCTGCGCCCATACGGGCTATAAAGGCCGAATTGGCATATACGAAGTGCTCAGTAACTCCGACAATGTTCAAAAATCAATTGTAAGTAATGCAACCAGTGATAAAATCCAAGGCGAAGCCATTGCCGATGGTATGATGACCATGCAGCTTGATGGCTTTATTAAATCACTGCGTGGCCAAACCAGTGTAGAGGAGATACTGCGCGTAACGAGCGTCGATTAATTACTATGGTACGTTTTAATTACACCGCAACCAAAGATGGCAAGCCGCTCAGCGGCAGCAGCGAGGCAGCATCGCGAGAGGCAGTAATTGCCACACTCGCCAAGCAAAACATTCATGTCTTGACTGTCAAAGAAGCTTCTACTCGCTTAAATTTCTTAAGTAGAAAGGGTGGTAGCGTAAAACAAAAAGATTTGGTCATTTTTACCCGCCAGCTTTCTACGATGGTTTCGGCTGGTGTGCCGTTGACGCGGTCACTAGCTACAATGCAAGCTCAAACTGATAATAAATATTTTGGTAAAGTTATTGGCGGAATATCTAAAGACATTGAAGGTGGCATGGCACTCAACGAGGCTCTGGCAAAATACCCCAATGTGTTTGGCGAGATTTACGTTAACATGGTGCGAGCCGGTGAAGCGGGCGGAATTTTAGATGAAATTTTGAAACGTCTGGCAACTCAGGTAGAAAAAGATGCCACGATACGTAAAAAGATTAAAAGTGCTGCCGCGTATCCTGTGGCAATCCTAGGTATTACGGTTGTTGCCTTCTTCGGGATTATGATCTTTGTCATACCAAAGCTGGGCGCCATTATTAAAGACCTGGGCGGACCCAACGCTAAATTACCAATTTATACACAGGTAATGCTTGACGCAAGCACCTTTATGCAACAAAACGCAATTATAATAATTGGCGTGGTCGGCGTTACGGTATTTGTAACAAAGCGGTATATTAAAACGCCAAAAGGTAAGTACAGGTTTCACTACTTACTTCTTAAATTGCCAATTTTAAAGAACGTTATTACCAAAATTGCTGTCGCCCGGTTTGCCCGCACCTTCGCATCGCTCATGTCAGCTGGAGTGACCGTCCTCGAAGCACTTGAGGTAACAGGCAGCGCCATTGGTAATAAAGTAATCGAAGCCGAGCTACGAGACGCCGCTAAACAAGTCCGAAACGGCAAACAATTGTCCGAACCACTGGCTGCCAGCCCGTACTTTCCGGCAATCGTCAGCCAGATGCTGTCAATCGGTGAAGAAACCGGCCAAACCGACACCATTCTTTTAAAAGTTGCTGACTTTTATGAAGAAGAAGTTGACGCGCTGATTGAGGGATTAAGTTCTTTAATTGAGCCCGCCATGATTATTGTGCTAGGTGGTATGGTTGGTCTGATTGCCGCTAGTGTAATGGGCCCAATCGCCTCCCTCAGCCAAAATGTTGGTTCTGAATAAGCAATAAAAGCTCTTGATATTATTACGGTAATGCTTAATAATCATAACCTAGATACTTAGTGTTAGATATTTAACCGATAATATCGCATTAAGATCAAGTAAAAAATTAATATAAGGAGGGTGGGCCCTTTCTGATCTCACTAAAACGAAAACAAAGTGGATTTACTATTGTCGAGCTCTTGATCGTGATCGTCGTGATCGGTATCTTGGCCGCTTTAGTAGTAACCACATTTGCTGGTATCCAGCGTAAAGCACGTAACGTAGAGCGTGAGAGCGACATAAAAGTCATTCACACACAACTCGAAGCGTTCTTTAACGAAGAAAACCGCTACCCGACACTCGACGAACTTAATAATGCTAGTGGCCCTGTCCGTACCGACAAAATGAGGAGCCTCGATGCCCAGGCATTACAAGATCCTAAAGGTACAACGCCTCAGCTTGCAGCAGCTTCTACAGCTTCTCAGTATGGCTACTCTGGCACCTGCGACGCAACTGGTTGTACAACGTACACCCTTTCAGCAACCCGTGAAGGTTCTGGCTCTGCTATCGAGAAGAAGAACTTAAACTAACCGTTTAACTAATCTCTTCTAAAAACTCCCGTTTAATAGCGGGAGTTTTTAATTTTAGACAACTAGCGATAAATATATGATCAATCAAAGTCTTGCTGGTAGCTCGTGACGCTCCACGAACGATTGCCCGAGGAGAGAATCGTACCAAAGATAACCGTACCGTTGCCGCTTAGATCGATTGTTTGGCCAATCGCTGCGCCAATGTTACCAGTACCAGATAGAACAGCTTTAGACCAGTACGCCTGGTAGATTACCCCCGGCATATTCGCATTGCCACTTACCGTAACCGTTTGTAGGTCTTGCGACGTCTTAAGGTCAGTACCAGTTACAGCCGTGCAATTTGGACTACAAGCCCCGGTGCTTTTAAAGCTAATCAGGTGCATACCAATTCCTGATGAGTTAGCTATAAGCTTGGTATTACCATTTACACTAACCGTGCCGTCAACTATTATTACCGGACGTGTAGCTCCTAGTGCGTCGTCAATGGTAATTGTACCACCGGTGATATTAAGATTACCGGTGACATAGACGTTACCGGTAATGCGTAAGTTGCAGTTTCCGCTTATTGACACGTTGCCCGTTAGCTTAAGGTTAGCCGGCCATGTTTTAGAACTGCTTCCGCTACAAGCGTAGGTACTGCTGTTAGCCGACCCGGTAGTAGTTACCGCGGCAATATGGGCAGCACGGTCGTAGGTAATCGAGGAAACTGCCGGTGCCGTACAGCCAGGTTTAAGGCCTTCTCCACCGTTACCCGGCTGTATATTGTTATTGGGTCCAGTACTGGTTTGGCCGGTCGCACAGACGGTGCCGTATATCTTAGTATTAGCAGTCATACTAATTGGTTCGCCAGTTGTACATAGCGTTGGGTAGGTTGGGCCGGGTGTAGCGCCTGTGGGACAGGCTATATTCGCAACCGAAACACTAACTGGCTGAGCGTTTGTACCAATTCCGGCGGTACCGCTTAAATTGATTTTGCCATTTACATAAACGTTGGTGTTCGTAATAGTGGCGTTACCGCTTATATTAAGTCCACCGGGACCACTATATACAGAGTATCCAGCCGAGTTAGTCCCAACAATAGTTACCTTTATTTTGCGGATGCTCACTGGCTTAACCAAGTCAGATAGCCGATAGATTTTAGCGGTTGAAGTAACAATTTTAGCATTACTGTCGGCCGTAGGTATAACCTCGGTCGTGTAAACCGCTCGGCCTTGGGTAGCATTATTGAAAAACTCCTGATCAGTCGTAAAACCGGCGAATGTTTCATCTTGGTTAATCTGATATAAAGAATTTTCGATACCAGCCTCAGCTACTTGAGTCGCATTGGCGATAAATACATTTGTTCTGGTGCGGCTATACTGACTTGTAGTGTAACTGCTAAGCGCCAGTCCGATTATAGCGAAAGCCGTCATCATGGCAATCAAAGTCACTAATATCATTCCGCGCTGATTTTTGATCAGTGGGAAGCGCAACTTATTAATCATTTCTAAATACCGCCCTTGTTGTGTAGTTACTGGTTATATTTTGACTGAATTTAGAAACTGCTGTTTGGACAGTTAGTTCGATAGATCGGCTTTCGGTTGGAATAACTTCTTGATCATCACCATTCAGGTACTTGATGCTGAAATTTGTAACATTACTTAGTAAGGCACGGTCAGCCGGACAAACTGTCGTAGCCGCTGCTGCCGGACAAGTAGTTACAGCAGCATTATTAGCCACAGGAGAAGCCAGTACCCGCTTATACAGAACTTTATCTTTCACGAAGTAAACAACATTATTCTTTTCGGATATATACTTGGTTGGGTCGGCAAAAATAATCGTATTACTGGCGTCTTGAACGGCTGTAGCAAGGACAAGCGTTCCGGAAGTGGATTCCCAAGCTAAACTACCGTCTGGGTTGTTTGGGTCGGCGTAGCGGTTACTCTCGTCTGCCCCCGACGACAGTCGAATATCGTTGATAACTCGATCCATAGCAATCTGAGATTCCGACAATAAGTTAGCCCGACTTGCCTCAACTGAACTTTGGCTAAGCGTGCTAATCGAAAAATTAGCAATAACGGTCAGCAAAATAGCTACAACTGTAAGAGAGATGACTGTTTCTACAAGGGTAAAGCCTTTGCTGGTTGTGTTCACTTTGATCATTGGGTAATTCCTAAAATCCCTACCAAAGAACTTAACTTAACTTCTTGGCGGCTAGTACCTTCGTAATACTCAACCGTTATATCGATCCGTTTTAAACCCGGGGTCGGCTCACTGACTAATACGCTACCTGTTCGGTTTTTTAGTTCTACTGGTAATTCGGCAGTAAAGTTTAGCGTCTGGCCGGCAACTAAATTATTGTAATTATTGTTTCGGAGCGATTCCATTTTGCGTTGGGCAGATCGGGTAGCTGTCTCCAGATAAACTGTTCGGCGCTGTGTACTCTGGATTGTCAGGAACAATGTCAAGGTGCTGCCAATTACGACACCGATTAGGGTAATACTTACTACAAGCTCAATTAGCGTAAACCCGGTTTGATTTTTTACCATACTTACGCTTAATTATATGCATAAGCACTGATTTAAGCTATACTTATTCTTGATATTACAACTTTTTATTATAGTTATCTATAGGGTGGAATGAACAGTTCGTCACATTTTTTTAAAGACAAACCACTGTTTGGACTCGACATTGGCTCCAGCAGCATAAAAGTCATGCAACTTGAGCATCACGCCGGTAAAAATCAGCTCGTTAGAGGCTATGGTGTTACCGCCTACGATGTTAGCTCAATTAAAGATGGCGTGATTGTTGACTTCAAATTATTGGCTTCCTCTATACAGAAGCTGTTTAAAAACGATATTATCGGCGAGATTACTACCCACCGGGTAGCCGTCTCAATTCCGGCTAGTCGCACTTTCACTCGGTCAATGAGCCTCCCCCAGATTCCAGATAATGAACTAATGCAAGCCGTTCAGATAGAAGCTGAACAGTACATTCCAGTCCCGCTCGATGATCTTTACCTCGATTACACGGTAGTCAACCGGACTCCTCAAGGCATTGAGTTACTTGCTGTTGGGGTACCCAAGAAAATTGTCGACTCATACATGCTTTTAATCCGTATGCTCGGGCTCGAACCAGTTGCCTTTGATACAACTATATTAGCTGCAAGTAGGCTATTTAGGCGGCAAATATATGAAAACGATATTCCCACCGTCTTAATTGATTTTGGAGCTGCTACGGCCGACATTACCATTCACGATAAAGGACTCGTTGTTACCGGAACCATACCTGGCGGCGGAAATGCGTTTACCGACCTCATCGCCCAAGAACTAGATATTACCCATCAAGAAGCCCACATTGTAAAAATAAAGTACGGCTTAAGCAAAAGTAAAAAACAAGACGAGATTACCGAAGCTCTGCTACCCCGTCTTAATTTACTTGTAAAAGAAATACGACGTATGATCAGGTACCACGAAGAGCGTTCTAATTCGACTAAAAAAATCGAACAGATTATTACTATGGGCGGTGGCGCAAATATGCCAGGACTCAGTGATTATCTAACCAACGAAATGCGCATCCCGGTGCGGACATGTAACCCTTGGCAAGACCTCGAACTCGGAAAATTACAGCCACCTAGTGCTGTCGAAAAGTCATTGTATGTAACTGTTTCGGGCTTGTCATTAATTAGTCCAAAGGAGTTATTTACATGATTAATCTCTTACCTCACGACATTAAGCAAGATATTATGTACGCTCGACGTAACACCAAACTTCGCACCTGGATAATCGCTGCCATAGTTTCATTAACAGGAGTCGGATTTATCGTGATTGGCGGATTAATCTACATGAAACAATCAGTGAACAGTTACACGTCTCAGGTAAACCAATCCAGAGAAGGCTTAAAATCACAGCAACTCGAAGAGACCCAAAAGCGAGTAGAAGAGATATCAACCAACACAAAACTAACGGTTCAAGTATTGTCACGAGAAATTCTATTTTCAAAACTAATCAGACAAATTGGCTCGGCGTTACCAGCCGGTACTGCGCTTCAATCATTAAAAATTGATACCGTAAAGGGAGGTATCCAGTTAAACGCCCAAGCAGTCGATTTTGACGCTGGAGCCAGGTTACAATTAAACTTGCAAGATCCAAAAAATGGTGTTTTTGAAAAAGCTGATATTAATAGTATTAATTGTGCTAGCACAACCACGAATAGCAGTAGCACAACTTCTGAACAAACAAGGCGTTACCCCTGTGATGTCAACCTGAGGGCATTATTTGGTAAAAATAATTCCTATGTCTATATAACTCCACCGACAACAGAAACAAAACAACCAGGAGCCAGACCATGACAGCTAAGAAGTACTTCTATGGCCTGGTTGCCCTATTAGTGTTGTTGATCGGCATGATAATTGCTGGAACCGTTGGCGGTAACGCAATTCTCCAAACAGAGTCAAAAAAAGTGCAAGACTTAAAACTTGAGAGTGCGACCATTGAGGCACAGTCAAGAGCGCTCATTCAAGCAAAAGCTGACGTCGCGCGGTATAGTGATCTTGATGTGATTGCTCGTAGTGTCGTGCCTCAAGATAAAGATCAGGCGAAAACAGTTCTCGAGATTGTTAAAATTGCGAAAGAAAATAATATTCCCATTAAATCCATCAGTTTCGAGACTTCGACCCTCGGTGCTCCAGTACCAAAAGCGCCAGTAGTAGCACCCACCGAAGGCAACGAAAGCGCGGCGCCAGCAGCACCTAAAAAGCCAGTCGACAGCCAGCTCAAAGCAGTTGATGGTATAGCTGGAGTCTTTACCCTACCCATTCAAGTTGATTCAGATGGTGAGGTCTCATACCAGAATTTTCTGAAGTTTCTTGAAAGCCTCGAGAAGAATCGTCGAACAGCCCACGTCGATGGCATTAATGTACAACCAAATAACACTGGAACCGCCCTCAACTTTAACTTAACGCTTAATGCATATGTGAGGCCTTAGTAAATGAAAAATCTTAATGTTAAACAAATCGGCCGGAGCTTACAAACAGGCCTATCCAGATCACAACGCTACGCCACGTTTATTTTTATCATTACCATACTGTTAATCTATTCATTCTTAGTATTCAGAATTGGCACATTGTCTCAGGCAGAACCAAGCGAAGACGCTATTGCCGAAAAAACAAATACCGTCAAACGATTAAAAATTGACGAGGATTCAATCAAAAAAATCATTCAGCTAGAAGATCAAAATGTGGCAGTAAAATCACTGTTTAACGAAGCCCGCGACAATCCGTTTCAATAGGTAGAGGTTTAATGCGTCTTTAAGAAGGTAAGCCGGGCGTCTTGTATGGCTTTGGCGTAGGCATTAGGATTTGGACAGTAGTGAAAATTATAATTATCTTGCTCGCCGGCAGTTTCGACGTGTAGCCGACCGTAATTAAAAAGTGTCTGAAAGAGACCCTTTTGGTGGGCAGTTACGTCTTCGACATTTTCCATCGACAGCTCGGATACCTTTCGATGGAACAAACCAACTTGAGCAACCTGGGTAACGTTGTCATTTGTAATAATCAGCTGATTTGCCAGATAAATTCTGGTTGCCAAGATGACAAAGATTACGCCAAGGCTCAGTACTACTAAACCAAACAGCAACCCAATAGCCTGGGCGCTCGCATCGCTCACATTTAAACCTTTTAAAAACTCTGGCAACAATAGACCTACCAAGCCAAGACTCAGGCCAAGGGCTGCTATTGTCTGTATGTATATAAAGTATAAGCCAATTGGATGCCGGCGCACGTCGGCAATTTTTATTTCGTCAGTATTAATCTGCTCGACGCGGCCCATCGGGTTAAAAACTGGTTGGCGGCGCTCTTCTGCCTCGGGCATAATTGGGCTTTGTTCTGGTTCTTGCTTGTCGTCCGAATTCATAACTATACTTTACATCAATTCTGTCTGGTCAGGTGCTTTTTTTGATGTGGTATCGACTTTACCCAAGTGAGAGTAAGCTTTGGGTGTCGCCATGCGTCCTCGCGGCGTACGTTCTAGTAAGCCAATTTGCATTAAGTATGGCTCAAAGAAATCCTCGATGGTCGACCGTTCGTCACCGGTCATCGCCGCCAACGTTTCTACGCCCACTGGGCCACCATTATGACGATCAATCAGCGTTTCGATCAGTCGCCGGTCGGCCGGGTCAAGCCCCAGTTCATCAATTTCTAATAATTCCATGGCGTGGCGACTAATCGCTAAGTCAATGATGCCGTCGCCATTTACGTCGGCGTAGTCACGAACCCGCTTGAGCAACCGGTTGGCAATACGAGGAGTCAAGCGAGCCCGTTTCGCTAAGTGTTCTGCCGCGTCTTTATGAATTTTTACGTCTAAGATACTGGCAGATCGGGTAATGATTTGGGCTACCTCTGGGTCGGTATAAAATTCATGACGGTGTTGCAAACCAAAACGGTCGCGCAGCGGAGCGGCCAAGGCGCCCGTTCGGGTAGTGGCACCAATAATCGTAAACTTTGGTAAATCCAAACGCAGGCTACGGGCACTCGGGCCTTTGCCAAGCATAATATCAAGTTTAAAGTCTTCCATAGCGCTATAGAGCACTTCTTCGACACTGCGATGCAGACGATGGATTTCGTCGATGAATAAAATATCACCGTCTTGAAGATTTGTTAACAAACTCGCCAAGTCACCCGACCGTTCAATTGCCGGGCCGGAGGTAATTCTAATATTAGCTCCCATTTCGTGGGCGATAACACTTGCCATCGTGGTCTTACCAAGCCCGGGCGGACCATACAGCAGCACATGATCAATCGGCTCGCCACGCTTCTTGGCAGCCGTAATCGCCAACTGCATGTTCTTTTTAAGACGCTCTTGGCCAATATAACTGGCAAAATCTTTTGGTCGCAGGGTAATTTCAATTAACTGCTCAACATCGTCCGCGTCGTCGTTGGTTGGTTGTACGATTCGTTCGACTGCCATTAGTTAGTTCCTCGTAGTGCCTGCCTAATGCGTTCTTCGGTTGGGAGGGCAGCATCAATCTGCTCAAGCGCTTTTTGGGCGTCAAATTCGCTATAGCCCAACGCAATCAACGCCTGGACTGCCTCATCGGCTAAGTTTACTCCACCACGCGTAACAATACCCTCGGCGTCTGAGCTAGCCACCAGGCCAACTTTATCGCGTAGCTCAACCACCATTTGTTCGGCCGCCCGTTTGCCAACGCCTTTGGCAGTTTGCAGTAATTTTACATCGCCATTGGCAATCGCCAAACGGACGGCATCTTCGGAACCAATGCTAAGTACCGCCAGGGCGACTTTGGGACCAACATTTTTGACACTCAACAACTGCTCAAACAAACGTTTGCTGTCAACCCGGCTAAATCCGTATAAATCGTGGGCATCATCGCGGATATGCTCGTAAATAAACAATTTTACTGTTTGGTTGAGCGTCAAATTCGCGTTATCGTTACCACTCAACACAACGCCGTAGCCTACACCTTGTACATCAAGTACGGCACTATCGAGCTCTTTTACAGCAATCACCCCATTAAGATATGCAATCATCTAGCTATATTATAGCGTATCTAGAATAATCGGCCCTGATAGTTGCATTCGTCGGGGAAATACTCAGGATGGGCTGCTAAATCTTCTTCGATGGCATCTAACATAACGTGCCCGAATGGCGTCAGAAGCTTCTTCCGAACTGTTTCGACCATAAATTTGCGTGAAGTTGCTGTGCCTTGCCAGTTGTGCCATCGGCGACCACCGTCAGCGCAGATAACCCGGATCGGTGCGATTTTATCAAGATCATTTACAAAGCGGGCCGTACTATTATCTTTTTTCTCATACTGCTCTGAGTTGTCGGCAATTGGTGCCAACGATGGATGCGCCAGTCTTATGATAGCCGCCGCCGCTTTTTCGTTACTACGCTTGAATTGTTTGAGGACCGGATCTCGGGTCATGGAATCTACGTCCCCGGCATGTATCTCCAGCACATCGTGATCAAGTGTATAGGAAAGTGCGAGGAGCGGATCATAATCGTCAGGAAATATGATCTCAAGTTGTTGACGTTGCTGCCACAACTGATTAACCACAGTTGCGATGTGAAAGGTGTGCTCGGCATCGTTTTCGCGATGTTCGACACACGGCTCAGCCGGTAAAATCGCCCGTTCTGTATTACTAGTAGTCCCTCTGAATGGCAGATAAATTGTCTGGGTCAGATCATCAATCAGCCCCAGACATGCCTCAGGCTCAAAGGTCACCACATCCTCGACCAAGTCCTGGTTAGATCTAATTTCGATTGAGTGTATACGCTCCGACATTTGCTTCTAGTATAACAAATCCACTCTTTAAATGAAGCCCTACCCACCGTTAGGCGTAGCGCGCAGTCATCGAATGGCAAATCGCAGCCGCCAACGCATCGGCGCAATCGTCCGGTTTAGGGATTTCTTTAAGTTGGAGGATTACTCGCACCATCTCTTGCATTTGTTTTTTATCGGCTCGGCCGTAGCCGGTGATAGCTTGTTTGATCTGCAGGGGAGTGTACTCGAATAAATCGAGCCCATTCTGTATCCCGCATAGCAAAACCACGCCCCTGGCTTGTGCGACAGTCATAGCAGTTGTTACATTTTGCGCAAAAAACAATTTTTCGACAGACATGGTATTGGGTTTATGCTCTGTAATAATTTCGGTTAGTTCATCGAAGATTATTTTTAGCCGCTCACTGTCGGGGTGATTTACGGGCGTGCGTATTACTCCCCCGTCTACTAAGGTAACTTTACTTTGTCTATTTACATCAATAATACCAAAGCCAAGAATGCCGGTACCCGGATCGATACCGAGGATTCTCACGTGATTAGTTCTTGCGGGATATCAAAATTGACGTGGGTGTTGCTGACATCGTCTAGCCCTTCGAGGGCGTCCATTAGGCGAATAATTTTGCCGGCTGTGGCTTGGTCGGTAATCTCAACAGTGTTATTGGGTACGTACGTCAGTTCGGCTTCGGTAATCGGGATTCCCTTTTCTTTGAGCGTGTCGCGGACTTCAGCTAATTTTTTGGCGTCGGTATAAACGGTCATTTCTCCGTCTTCTTCGACAGCATCGTCGGCGCCGGCATCGAGTACTTCGAGTAATAGGTCTTCGCCGGTGCCGGTGACCGTAATCATGCCCTTGCGCTCAAATTGAAATGCCACCGAACCCTTTTCGGCAATGTTACCGCCGTGCTTACTAAAAGCCAAGCGAACATCTGGGTAGGTGCGGTTAATGTTGTCGGTGGCGCACTCTACTAAAATGGCGGTGCCACCGGGCCCATAGCCTTCGTACATAACTTCTTGGATTTGTTCACCGCCAAGTTTGCCGCTACCGCGGTCGATAGCGCGCTGAATATTGTTGGCTGGCATATTGGCTGCTTTGGCTTTATCGATAGCTAGACGCAACGAAAAGTTAGTATCCGGGTCAGCACCAGCCCGAGCTGCTACGGCAATGTTATTGCCATGTTTCGTAAAGACGGCGCCTCGCTTAGCGTCTTCGACAGCTTTACCGCGGTGAATTTTTGCCCATTTTGAATGACCTGACATTGGGTTTTAGTACTCCTTTTGCTTGTCTAATTATACCATATTAACAGCTTAGTTATTGAGAAAATTGCTTCACTTTTTGGGGTATTTAACTTTCTAACCATAATCTCGGTGTAGCAGTTAACTTTAATCTTCACTTAATAAGTTGGCTGTATTCTTCTAGCATGAAGATTTACAAATCAAAGTGCAGCCGACTACCCGGTACGTCGCATGCAAGTATTTTTCGTGCCGCTCGTTACGAATATCATAAAATACAAAAACGCACACCGCGACGCAAAGCGTATGTAAAATCACAGTATTTTAAAAAGGATAAGATTTTTATCAATCAGTTTTGGGAACATCTAAAACAAAAACGTCTGGGCGATCAACTACGCCGCACAAAACTCTTTCCTTGCGCGATTGACCTCATTCGAAACACAACGTGTAGTCCCGATACAATCTATAATTACGGCAATATGAACATTGGTCTACACCGGTTTTTTGGCGAGACTAAAGACGGTTTTCACTTTTATGTACAAATTAAGGAAAATAAGCGAACCGGTCGAAAAGATTTTATGTCCGTCTTCCCTAATGATAAGTCAAAGTAAATGAAAAGGCCTTCCGCGCTGGGGTAGCCTAGAAACTACGGGCCGAAGGTCTTACGTAAATATTAGCAAGAATATCCTGACCATGTCAAACCGCTGGGGCATCGTGAAATGTATTGTAACTATACTCGCCGGGCTGCAACAACCAATTCAAGTTTATTCAAGTCGTTAAGTATCATTTCAGAAGGCAAACTATTAATTGCAAAAGCCTTGGCTTCAAGACCTTCAATTTCAGCATCTTTTGTTTTTGTAATTTGTTCGCCTTTTTCTGCATGAGCCTCGATTACCGCCACATTCATTGGCAATTGCTCTGCATTTGGAGAAGTAAAGATCTTACGCTCTAGCATAACTATGCGTCCGATTGTTGCTTTTATGCCTATTTCTTCTTTGACTTCACGTAAAAAGGCGTCATCAAATGCTTCGCCGTTCTCGACAGTTCCACCGATTAAAGCCCAGCCTGCGTGTAGGCCTGAACGCTTGGTGAGTACAATTGTGCCATCTTCGAGCCAGACTGTGCCAATAGCACCGCCTTCAGCCTGTCGCTGTTCATGCTTAATCTTTTGGGCGTTAAAGGTATCTTGATCAAGCTCTTGGCTAACTTCGACTACTTTTACGTTGGGATACTTTTTTAATAATAACTCGGTGGAATTCATACGTTTACTATAACAAAGATGAACGATAGGAGTTTTTTATTTGTACAATTGGGCGTGTGAGCCAATAAATGCAAAAATTACAACCCTATCTCCTTTCACATAATACAAGGCACGCAAATCGCCCTCAATATCAACACTACGATAGCCTTTGTACTTGCCTTTTAGGGCATGGTCACGCAAGACTCTATCATGGGGGTTTTTCTTAAATAATTCCAAGCGCTCGTAAAAGCGTTTTTTCTGATTCTCTCGCAAGGGTCTAAACTGCCTGGTAAAACTTTTAGTAAAGTCAATTTGATGATACAGCATACTAAAGTTTCTTCAGATAATTAACCGCCTCCTCGGCAGTATTAAATGGCCCAACAGTATCGCCTGCTTTTATCTCTTTCTCAGCTTTCCCAATTATTTTTTCCATTTGAGGTGTCATAACCTCTACTGCACTAAAATGTATCTGACCCGTTTCAGCCAGCTCCATAAGGTATGCGTTTACGAGTGTGCTGAGTGGAATACCAAAAGAACTAGCTACGGCTTGCGCCTGCTTTTTTACTTGTTCATCAATTTTTACATTTAGTATAGCTGTTTTCATATAACAAAGTGTATACTTTGTTTATTATACGTGTCAAGTCATCCACACGACGGCTTGCGATTTTATGACATAGTCTAATCTGTGGAGGGCCCGCTGGGACAGCGGACTTCGTCCTTCTTTCGTTCAGCCATGCTCAAAGCAAGCTTTTGTGCGTGGCTTCTCTTCGCCGAACCCTCCTTTGCTTCGCAAAAGATCTGGGTTCTCGACTCAAGTGATGCTCCAAATAAAAACCGCCAACTGGTAGCGAAATGTTGGCGGTTTTTATTTGGAGGGCCCGCTGGGACTCGAACCCAGGACACCCTGCTTAAAAGGCAGGTGCTCTAACCGGCTGAGCTACGGGCCCGCATTGTTCTTAGGATAATCCGGTAAATAACTTCTTATATTATGCTTATTTCTCTTTAAAAGTCAATGCTTATGTTGCACTGATTGGCTAAAAACGTTACGCTTAATCTTAAGATTACCCTAAAAACTAATGAGGAACTTTACTATGCTATTCGACAAACTTTTCAAACGGAATAAAGACAGCGGCTCCTCGCAGGCTCACCCGCAACCGCAGGATAATGCGGCTCCTCCTGTTCAGCCAGTTGATTTACCGCCAGCCACTCCTACTCACACCGACTTTCCGAATAGTGGGCAGACAGCAGCGCCCCAACCATTTGTAGCGCCTGTGCAACCAGTCGAACCCGTCCAACCGGTAACTGCGGCTCCTTCTGAGCCAAACGCTTGGCAAGCTGACCCACCAGCTCCCGTTGCAGAGACTCCGGTTCAGCCAACAATCGCGGCCGCGCCACAAGACCCCGTCATTGCGCCGCCGGCCGTCACTTCAAGCTGGGAGCAGCCAGCTCCTGAGCAAGATGTGGCCGAGGATCACAGGGACCCAAACCCGCCGCCTCCACAAGACCCGGCTCTGTAACTACTATTTGTGCTCTTTACCGGCTGGCCGCGGATAGCTGAACCAGGCGCTCAGTAATCCCGATACTGACGCCGCAATCACGATGATGCTTTTATAAGCGTCCAGACGGTCGCTTGTCGCTATATCGAGTAAAGTGCCCAACGCGGATATTGCCGGGCCAAGTAATAAAACGGTTAAGGCGGCTACAAAAAGCGTTGGTATGGCTTCGATAATCAGTTTGGACTTGGCAACCCGGCCGCGCAAAAATAATACTGTGAGTAACAATGGCAAAATCAGCAACGTGGCCTGAACGTAGCGCAAGTCGGCAATATGTAAGGTAGAAGCAACGGCATTATATACATCAGTGCTGACCTCGGTAACAATCAACTGGCCAATCAGCAGGCTTAAAAATGCGATACTCGAAGGTACCCGTAAAAATAATAAACACAGCCATATAGCCAGCGTTATGCCGCCAAGGATAAGCAGTTCATTCATGTGCATACTGTATCATAATTAGGACTTTTGCACTTTTCTAAAATGCCAGCTCGGTACCGTTGTTCAGGCCAAGCGTAGCCGCCTCGCCGCTATTTAATTCGATGACGTACTTGGTATCATCCGAGCAAAACAAGGTCGGATAGGTGTCTGGGCTAACCTCCTTTTCGATACGGGTAATCGTCTTGGCTTCGTTGAGCCAGATTATGTCCAGGTCAAAACGCATAGCTTTCATCCAAATGCATTGTTTAACTGGTTGTTCAAATACAAACAGCATAGCGGCCTTGTCCGCCAGGCTGTCCCTATCAGATAAGCCCTGGGTTCGAGCCGCGTTTGTTTCGGCCCGCTCTAACGTGTAGCATTGGTCCGAAATCTGCAGGCCATCGCACTGCCCGTCATCTTTTAATCCGCTGGTTACAGAAGTCTGGGGCTGATCCCGTACCTGTATTATCGAGAATAACGAAATGATAAAAGCAAAGCTAACCGCGATTATCGCGATAGTAACGAGGCTACGCCCCGACTTTGTCTTTTTGACGTTTGGCTTGGTTAGTTTGTTTACCATACCCAGTTATTTTAACAGGGGTTTGAATTATTCCCACACTTCGCTTTGGCTGGCGAATCTGAATTTTTACGGTTTGTTCGAGTCGCCTTATGTCGGCCAGCAACCTTGAGCGCTGTTTATTGAACAAAACGATATCAAAAATAGGGTCATCGCCATTGCGGGCAAAATCGCACAAGTCGCTTACCTTCTTCTTAATGTTAATGCGCGAAAATGACTCAAGCTGCCGGGTCTTATTGATGCCCTCAAGTTTGGCGAGCCGGCCTTTTTTGGGCGGATAAAATTGCAGTACCGCGGTATAGCCACGTACTTTTTTAGATAAAATCGGTTTCTTTGGAATCCGGATCAAAATATCGTTAGTTGCATGGTCAATTCCATACGAGAGCTTGTACATCTCATCGCGAAAGCCACCAATCCGCGGCCCGAGTTCAATAACTTTCCAACCATCTTCTGTTTTCATGAGTTCGATATGACACGTAGTGCTGCGCAGGTTTAAAGCCTTAATAGCCTTTTCGGCTACCTTACCGGCGGCTTCGACTTTATGCGGTTTAAGCTTTACCGGTGTTAGGCGAGCGTAGCCAAAGAAATCATCAAAGCCCACCGAACGGCCGGTACGGACATGCACTAGCGGCGTATGATAGACTATGCCGCGCTGATTTACGTATGAATCGATCGAATACATCGCTCCCTCCATAAATTCTTCGACCAGTATTTGCGGCTCTCCGCGGCCGCTTTTTTTCTTATAAATTTTATTAATTTTTTTAACCGTATTGTGCAAATTTGCTTCTAGCTCTTCCCGGTGGTAACAAAGCGATACCAACAAACTTGCTGCCAACCCGGCTGGCTTAATAATTAACGGAAAGCCAACTTGCTTTTCGACGCGGTCCATCGTTTCTACTGAATCATCATGGACCACCGCGAACTTCGGCGAAATAGTTTTGTCAAAGCTCCTGAGCATCTGTCGCATACGAATTTTATTGGTAGTCCAATCGAGCGAAAGTTCCGTTGGAGTGTTGATGTATGGTACATGCGGAATAATTTTGTGCAGGAGGGGTATATTTTTTTCTGCCCGGCAAGTTACTGCCAAAAGACGGCGTTTATAGGGCAGCAAAATTTTTTGGATAGCCACATGGGAAGAAAAATCACACTCTAAAATAGTTGTTTTATTGTCCGCCGCCGCTTTATTAAGTTTAGCCGCAGGCTGAGTAATATCGAGCAGTACGCAGGCCTGCAAATTTTTTCCCAGGACGCTGCTAAGCTTTTTGAGCGAATCCTGCTGGGTAGACAAATATGATCCTACAAAAAGAATCATATCTCTCTCACTCGCTTCGTCAAATCCAGGCATTCGTACTCTCTATTATTTATGGGACATTTTGGATAGTAACAGCGGGAGTATTCTTTTGCAATACGAAAATTCGCAAATATTTTAACCCTGTTGAGCGGTCTTAACGCGGGTATACGCAAAAAAGATGGCTAGCAATAGTATTGCGAGCAGTATAACGATCATCGTAATAAAGCCTTGTTCATTTTTTTTCATAGATTTGGGCATAATCGGGTTTATTATCATTATAGTACTACACTACATCGTTGTTAAAAACCAAACCGGCTTTTCTTCTCTAAATTAGTGTCTTTCAAAGCTTGTAGGAGTTCAGTTTGCTGTTTAGAAAGCTTGGTTGGAGTGTCTACCGTCACCGTAACAATGTGGGCGCCACGGGTATTGCTTTTAATATGTGGCACTCCGTGGTCCGACAACTTAAAGTCGGTGCCACTCTGCGTGCCTGCCGGAACTTTCATGGTAACGGGGCCGTCGACGGTAGCAACTTCAATTTCAGTACCCAGCGCCGCATCAACCATATTGATATGTTCTTCACTTAAGATTAAATCACCTTCACGGGTAAACTGTTTATGCGGCTTAACGCGAACCTGGACGTACAAGTCGCCTTTTGGACCATTGGCAACCGCCTCACCGTGTTCACGCAAGCGAATGGTAGCGCCATCATCAATGCCAGCCGGTATTTTAAGACTGATCGTCTGATTCTTCTTCTCAGTACCGCTGCCTTTGCAGACGCTACAGACTTTTTCGGGAACTTTACCAGTGGTCTTACACGTCGGGCACGGCGCGGACTGGTTGATATTTCCGAAGATGGTACGGACTGGCTGTATCACCTGGCCAGTACCCTTACAGGTCGTACAGGTTTTTAATTCGTAGCCCGGCTCAGCTGTCGTGCCTTTACAATGACTGCACGAATCTTTGAGATTAATTTTAAGTTCGTGTTCAATGCCAAAAATCGCTTCTTCAAAACTGAGTTCTAAGCCAGTTTCGACGTCGTTACCACGTGCCCCGCGGCGGCTACGGGCGTTGCCGCCGGGGCCGCCACCAAAGAAGCTGCCTAAGATGTCACCCAGGCCCAAGTCACCAAAGTCAAAGTGCATTTCTTGGCCGCCGGCGCCACCAAAACCGGCATAGGGGTTACCGCCGCCCGCCGCACCGCCGACTCCGGCATGACCAAACTGGTCGTAGCGCTGCCGCTTAGACGGATCTTTGAGGACTTCGTAGGCCTCGCTAGCTTCTTTAAACTTTATCTCATCGCCCCCGCGATCCGGATGATGTTCTACCGCGACACGACGAAACGCCTTCTTGATTTCATCATCAGAAGCACCTTTCGCTAAACCTAGTATCTCGTAGTAGTCTCGTTTACTCATTTATTATTCCTCTTAAAGGCCTCTACTATCTGTTCCTCAGAAAATGTCCAAACGTCATCGGCCATTGTTGTCAAAGCCCTATTCATAGCTCCTGAGTAAGCTGCATATACTACTCGTACACCGGCGCCATGGGCGCGCTTAATTGCTGGTAACATGTCACTGTCGGCGCTAAATAAGACTATTTCGTTGACATGCCCCTTTAGAGCGTCAGATACCACATCAACCGCCAGGCCAACATCTACGCCTTTTTCTAAGAAAATCTGATTAGTTTTTCCGCAATGATTGCATTTATGGCTATCACGTAACTTTAAGTGTCCGCATTTGATAAATTCGATTTTTTGCTTTTGCAAGACGTTAATCCAGTTTGAATTCCAGCGCACCATATCTTTTGAATTTTTCTCAAGCCGAGAATTACCTTTAAAAACCTGGAGTTTAGCGCCATAATAGCGTGTTTTCGTGGCTTTATGCGGTTTTACTCGGGTTACAAAATCGATGAGATAGCCAAAATCAAAATCTTGTAAGTCACGGCGGTTTTTTATAAGCTTTTTACTTATTAAACAATCAACAACAATATGTACTAAGTTTTCACCGTCTATATATATGTTTCGCTTCATGATTTTTTACCCCACCAATACAATAGCCTCGCGAGATCCGAAGACCAAGCGAGGCGCTGTTGAAGCATCATATCAAAAACGCTAACACTTGTCAATACTAGGTTAATCGTGGTCATCTTTGCTGGACAAAAATAGAGTTTAGCCATAAATTCTTACCTCCACTTTATCCAAATAAAACGCCCCGCTGAGACCTGCGCCAACACGGGGTGCTGTATAAAAATACTAGCACCTAACAAGCCCTCTGCCAATTTATTCATGTTGTATGCCACTTATTTTACGGAGTTAAGGCTAAACTATTTCTTACCTTTGGTTTCTTCGTCGGCCTTTTTATCGTCAACCACTTCACCTTCAACTGGACTATCTTCTTGAGGAGCGTCAGTAGCATCGGCCTCCTCAGAGTCACTGTCGGCTTTGGCCTTTTCGGCGGTTTCTTGTTCGTACATCTTAGCACCGATTGGCAAGATCTTTTCGTTCAAGTCTTTAATGGCAGCTTCATAGGCATCCTTATCGGCCTTTTCGTCGGCTTGAACTTTTTTAGCTTCGGCGACGGCTTCTTCGATGGTTGCCTTATCTTCGTCAGAAATCTTGTCTTTGTACTCGGTTGGCATTTTTTCGGCCTGGTAGATGGCACTGTCAAAGAGGTTACGCGACTCGGCAGACTCGCGTTTTGACTTGTCTTCTTCGGCGTGGAGCTCGGCTTCTTTGGCAGCCTTTTCAACTTCATCCTTAGAAAGGTTGCCACTGTTTTGAATCGTAATGCTCTGTTCTTTACCGCTGCCTTTGTCTTTGGCGCTGACGTTTAAGATGCCGTTGGCGTCGAGGTTAAAGGTAACTTCAACCTGCGGGATACCGCGAGGGGCTGGTGGAATACCGTCCAGCACAAAGCGGCCAAGTGACTTGTTGTCGTTGACCATTTCGCGTTCGCCTTGCAAAACATGTATTTCTACCTGCGATTGATTGTCAGCCGCGGTTGAGAATGTCTCACTCTTACTGGTTGGAATCGTCGTGTTGCGTTCGATCAGTTTAGTCGTGACTCCACCGAGTGTTTCAATACCCAAGCTAAGAGGTGTTACATCAAGCAAGAGCACGTCTTTAACGTCGCCCTGCAACACACCGCCTTGAATTGCCGCGCCAATCGCAACAACTTCGTCGGGGTTTACGCCTTGCTTTGGTTCTTTGCCAAAAATAGACTTCACTTTTTCGACAACGGCGGGCATACGGGTCATGCCGCCGACTAAGACGATTTCGTTGATGTCAGAAGCCTTGAGTTTGGCATCTTTAAGCGCTTTTTCGCATGGTTTTGCGGTCGCGTCGATTAGGTCTTGGACTAGTTCGATTAGGCCAGCGCGGGTCAGCTTATACTCAAAGTGCTTTGGCCCGTCGGCGTCGGCCGTTAAGAATGGCAGATTAATGTCGGCTGCTTCGGTAGTAGAAAGTTCTTTCTTAGCTTTTTCGGCCTCTTCTTTAAGGCGTTGCATAGCCGCTTTGTCGCCCTTTACGTCGATGCCTGACTCTTTTTTAAAGGCGTCAACGAAGTGGTTGACGATGCGCATGTCAAAGTCTTCGCCGCCAAGGTGCGTATCGCCATTGGTCGAAAGTACTTCAAAGACACCATCGCCAAGCTGGAGGATCGAAACGTCGAAGGTGCCGCCGCCAAGGTCATACACAACGATCTTCTCTTCTTTACCTTTGTCGAGGCCATAGGCGAGTGCCGCGGCAGTCGGTTCGTTAATAATGCGCTTTACTTCGAGGCCGGCGATTTTACCGGCATCTTTGGTAGCTTGGCGCTGCGAGTCGTCAAAGTAAGCCGGAACAGTAATGACCGCCTCGGTGACTGGTTGACCTAAAAAGGCTTCGGCGTCAGCTTTAAGCTTGCTCAAAATCATAGCGCTGACTTCTTCGGGACTGTAGTCTTTGTCGGCCATG
Organism: Saccharimonadales bacterium (SeqCode); assembly: GCA_051005235.1. Classification (GTDB taxonomy): domain Bacteria; phylum Patescibacteriota; class Saccharimonadia; order Saccharimonadales; family 2-12-FULL-41-12; genus JALQXV01. Next base: position 31,975 of record JBPCJO010000045.1, on the reverse strand, counting down.
CTAACTTTAACGTGTGAGTTTGCCTTTTTAATCTTGTAGGGCATTAACTCGATATCTTTTTGAACTTCTTTATCGGTAATTTTGCGGCCAATTAAGCGCTTAACGCCAAAAATAGTGTTGGTCGCATTGGTAACTCGCTGGCGGTTAGCAACCTGGCCAACCAAACGCTCGCCGTTTTTATTGATTGCAACCACGCTCGGTGTCGTCCGGTTGCCCTCTGAGTTAGCGATAATCTCTGGTTTGCCACCTTGCATAACGGCCATTGCCGAGTTAGTGGTCCCCAGGTCAATTCCAATAATTTTTCCCATAATTAATTGCTCCTCTTGTTGATTCGATAATACAAAATGAAGTAATCGACAGTGTTAAAAAATAGAAAGGCACCAATTGCGTACAATAGGGCCTGTTGGCCGCTCTGGTTAAAAATCGTTAGGTAGATTAAACCAAGGATTACAGCGAAAACCAGATTAGTTTTAGGTGAACGAGACGCCAAAAGTGCTTGGTTCGCGGTTTTATCCGCTACCGGATCGCTAGACTTCTTTTTAGTCTCAATTTTAACTTGTTTTGCCATGGTAATGCCCTTTCTATCAATTAGCAGTCGTTACTTTGTACTGCCAGTATAAGGTAGTTGGCACTCGTATGTCAAGAGTGCTAAATTTTACACTACAGCAAGTAAAATCAGTACTATACCTTGCATTCATTAAATTTTAATGAAACGCAGGTATAGTACTCAACCCCACTTATATTAAGTTAAGGAGCTCTGCAGCCTCATATTATTTTTCGGTCTTAACTTTAACCATGGCGTGGCGAATTACTTCATCGCCCAGTGTGTAACCAGACTGCAGTTCTTCGCAGACTACTTCGCGGCTGCCATCGCCGTCTTCCATGCTAATAGCTTCGTGGTATTTAGGGTCAAATTCTTTGCCGACGGTTTTTACTCGTTCAACGCCAATATCTTTAAGGGTTTTTTCGAACTGTTTAACGATACCTTGGATGCCTTTAACATAATCATGGTCGGCTATGTCTTTTGGCACGTGTTTGAGACCGCGCTCCAGGTTATCGATTGCTGGTAACAGGTCGCGTATGACGCCAGCTTTTACGACATCTCGTAGACTAGTCATTTGGCCCTCATGGCGGCGGCGAATGTTGGTAATGTCAGCCCGTTCACGCTGCAAGGCATCGGTTAAATCAGATACTTTTGACTCGAGTTTTTTGCGTTCGTCAATAACGTTTTTGATACGGCCGGTGACGCTTTGTTTTGTGGTGTGTTTATCGGGTGTTGACGGGGCTTCATTATTTTTTAATGAACCGTCATTATGGTCCGATTTACTACTATTGCTGGACATACATTACCTCCTCTAGGGCTTGACCGGCACGCTGGACAAGGCCCATGGTACCACGGTAACTTTGGCGTGTCGGGCCGAGTATGCCGATATAACTGTGGTCGCTGTAAGGGCTACGGAAACGGCTGATTATTAAACTGCAACCACTGTTGCGGCCGATTGGATTTTCGGCACCGATGTAAACGCTTAACGGCTTATTTGGGGCGGCTTCGTGCAGCCACGGCTCGAGGTTATCAAGCAGGCGGGCGACTTCTTGGGCTTGAACTCCGCCAGAAAATTCGGGTTGTCCAAAGAGGTTACTGAGGCCAGACATATACAGCTGATTTCCGAGTGTAGCCAGACCAAGATTGTGTGTGAGCTCTACCAAGGTATCTACAGTGTTGCGGATGGTGCGTTCGGGCAAACCACCGCCTTCGACCCTAGCGGTCAGGGCGCGCTCTGCACGGCGCTCAAGGACAGTTTCGGGCATTTCGCTGACTGCATTAACGTAAAAACGATAGCCTTTGTCGGTGGGGATACGGCCGGCACTGGTGTGCGGTTGGCCAATAAAGCCCATTTTTTCGAGTTCGGCCATCTCGGCGCGAATAGTGGCGCTACTGACGCCAAATACCTTAGCTAATAAACTACTACCGACAGGGCTGGCAACTTCGGCGTATTGCTCAACCACGGCCCGCAGTATTTGTGCTTGTCTATCAGTCATAATAGCTTGCATTGTACCTCTTTTAGCACTCACTAGTCAAGAGTGCTAATGAATGACTATGACTTGAGCGCTTTGGCGTTTAACATTAAGGTAAAGGCAACCCGTCCCAGCTCCGACAGGGCAAGGTCACTCGCCATGCCACCGAAGGCCAGCGTCTCGGTGTCTCCTAGAGTATGGGTGTAATCGATAAAGCAGTCACCCGGCTCAACCGAATAATGGCCCTTGAGTTCAATTTTCGTTTCCCATATCTTATTGTCGGTTCCCTGGCCACGCTTCGTGATCAAGTGGTCAGACGAAATAGACGCGACTTTAATATTACGGTCTGCAGGAGTTATAGTTTCGTGGTTAAGCGGTAACCGGTGGCTGTACCAAGAGATTGAAGTATAGAGACCCGTTTTGATAAGATTGGTCATAATTACTATCACCCTACCATAATTAAGCCGATGCGAAAATTGCTAACGCTTACAGTGCTTTGTGTAATTCGGCGAGTAGTTGCCGGGCGACCGTTTTTGCCTGTTCGTTCTTTTGCCTAGAGAAGTTACCGTGAGCAATTTTGTCTACCACTCGGATTGTCGTTTCTAGATCATCGTTTATGACGAACTCGAAGTAATCTTTATCCAATACTTCCTGTAGCTCGTCTTTAGCGGTCTCGAGCCGGACGCGCAGTTCGGCTGGGTCGAGTGAACCGCCGGAGCGCTTTTGCAAGCGGGTTTGCCAAGTAGCAAAGTTTGGTGGCAACAAGAAGATTGGAATGACATTATCGGCAACGGCGCGGTACTCGGCAATGCCCCGCACTTCGATATCGGTGATAGCAATTTTGCCTTCGTCATGGGCCATCTGGATCTCAGCGACACTCGTGCCATAAATGTTACCGTGCACTTTTTTAGCTTCGATGTAACCACCGTCGTCGAGCATCGTTTCGGCGGTGGTTAAATCTACAAAATGATAATCTACCCCATTTTGCTCCGTAATGCCGTGGTTGGCGCGTGGTGGGCGAGTAGTATGAGAGACGATGTGATGATAGTCGGGCATAGCAATTAAGTGTGTCAGTATGGTGTCTTTACCGGCTGCGGTTACGCCGACGATAAATACCACCCGCGTGGCCCGAATCAGGGCAACAGCGTGCACTGGAACCCGGTAATTAGTTAATTTCTGTATTAAGCCATGTTCCATAAAAAATTAATTCAACTTCTGGTAGATTGTTCCGCGTTTTTCGTCTAGTTTTTTAATAAATTTAATCTCAGCTTTGTTAAACGAAACCCGATTTTTATCTTCAGCCATACACCTATCCTATTACCAATCGTTTAATGTATCCAGTATTTGGCGCATTACGGCGCGGGCAGTAGCGTTTAGCGCCTCACTGCGCTCACTATTTTGAAAGAACCCATGGGCTGCACTCAGTACATTTTCAATAGTATCGCTTACCAGGCAATAGTAGTCCTGAGTCTCTAGTGCGTAGCCGATTTCGGTCCGCGCCGCATCTAGCCGACGATTTATTTCGGCATCGTCTAACATCCGTTCTGATTGCATGCGGGCAGTCAGTGTTGCAACGTCCGGCGGTATCAAAAATACTGTTTTGACGCTGGGCTTTATAACTCTAATCTTTCGTTCAGCTTCAATAACTAAAATACTAAGCCCCGTTTGGCCAAATGCTAACGTACGGATTTCATCTAAATGTAAGCCCGACACTTGTTGGTTATGAACCAGTTCTGCCTGAAAGAATTCCCGTTGCTCCAGGCCACTCCGTACTTCTTCGATTTCGCGAAAATAGTATGTTTCACCATTATGTTCACCGGTGCGTGGTGGCCGTGTTGTGGTAGATAAAAGTGGCACATAGAGTTCGGGATAATGTTCGGTTAGACTGTTACGTAACGTGTCTTTACCGGCACCGGCCGGACCAGCGATAATACCGAAATTGCTGTCCTGAAATTGTTTTAAGCCGTCTTCATGCAAGGAATAGTCATCTATTAAATTCTTAAATTCGAGGGCTTCTTGGGAGTTTAACAATCGACTCATAACTAGTCCCGTTTAAGTAGCACCGTAAACGCTTCGGCCGGAATATCAACATTGCCGAATCGTTTGGCACGGGCCTTACCTTTCTTTTGTTTTTCGAGCAGTTTTTTACGTCGGCTGACATCGCCGCCATATAATTTGGCGGTTACGTCTTTGCGGTAAGCCGTTACGTCGGCACGGGCGATAAAGCGGCCACCAATAGCTGCCTGCAATGGTATCTGGAAGTTATGGCGTGGAATAACTTCTTTGAGCTTAGTTACAACGTCCCGACCAACCGCTTCTGCCTCGGTTTTATGAACCATAATCGACAGCGCGTTTACAATTTCGGCGGCAACGTAAAAATCTACCCGGACAAGATCTTCGACACGGTAATCGGATAACTCGTAGTTAAAGCTGCCGTAGCCGCTGGTTACACTTTTGAGTTGATCGTAGAAGTCGGTCAGTAAATTAGCCAGCGGCGCATCAAAGGCTACTAAAGCTAGCTGGTCGTCAACGTAACTGACGTTTTTGTGGACGCCGCGTTTGCCAGAGACGAGCTGGATGACGGCACCGACGTACGTTTTGGGCACCACAATCTCGCCTTTTATCCACGGCTCGGCGATCTCAAGGATCTTGGCAGGATCGGGCAAGTCGGCCGCGCTTTTTATGTCGATTTCATCGCCGTTTAATAACCGGACTTTATAGTCGGTGCTGGGGTTGGTAACAATCAGGTCGAGGTTGTATTCCCGCTCCAGCCGGGCGCGCACAATATCCATATGGAGTAAGCCCAAAAAGCCGATCCGTACGCCAAAACCCAGTACTGGCGAGTTTTCGAGCTCGTATTGCAAGGCCGAATCGCTGAGGGTTAGCTTTTCGATGGCATCTTTTAAGTCTTGGTATTGCTCGTTACTAGCGGGGAAAAAACCAGCATACACAAACGGCTTTACATCTTTGTAGCCAGGCAATGCTTGTATCGCGGGTGCGCTAGCTAATGTAACGGTGTCGCCGACTTTGGCCTCGCGGGTGCTACGTAAGTTGGTCACAATGTAGCCAATTTCTCCGGTGTTAAGATGGGTCTGCGGATCCATCGCCGGTGCCAGTGAACCAACTTCGAGCGCAATGCCTTCGGCGCTAGTAGCCAGCATTTTAATGATGTCGGTCTTTTTGATGACGCCATCGACCACCCGAACGTAGAGCACGACGCCGCGGTAGTCGTCGTAATAACTGTCGAAGATGAGCGCCCGCGTTGTCGTGCCGGTATTGGTTTGGGGCGGTTTAATGCGCTCAATGACTGCGTCAAGGACAGTATCGACGCCGACGCCCGTTTTAGCACTTATCTGTAAAATGTCGTCGGGCTTGCAACCCAGTAAGTTAACGACTTCTTTGGTGACTTTAGGAACATCGGCGGCGAGCAGGTCAATTTTATTTAAAACCGGGATAATCGTCAGGTCGGCACCCAGTGCAAGGTACACATTGGCCAATGTCTGGGCTTGGATACCCTGACTGGCGTCTACCACTAATATAGCGCCCTCGCAGGCCTCTAGGCTTCGTGACACCTCATACGAGAAATCGACGTGCCCTGGGGTATCAATCAAGTTTAACTGGTAACCTGCGTGGTTCATGCGTACCGGGGCTAGCTTGATCGTGATGCCCTTTTCACGCTCCAGATCCATTTTGTCGAGTAGTTGAGCCTTCATGTCACGTTTTAAGACGGTACCGGTCACCTCCAATAGCCTATCGGCCAAGGTGCTTTTGCCGTGGTCAATATGCGCGATAATACAAAAGTTCCGAATATGTGACTGATCCATTTCAAGCCATTATAACAGATAGAGCTTACTGAATTTTAATCGGCGCCATAATCATTTTGCGAACTTTGCGTATAACTGGCCGAACTTCTTCCAGCCCGAATAGCGTCGACATGCCAAAGTGCACCAATAATGTAACAGTTGAAATCGCCCCGAGTTTTGCGCCCAACGTTACAAAACCACGGTCATTGGTATTGAGCGGCAGGAGTGAAAGCATAATAAAGGCCGCGATCACCGAAAAGCCAGTAACAGATAAAATGCGGTACATCGCGCTCCAAAATTCTTTGTTGAGTAGCTTATGGTCGCGCATCATCATGATAAGGAACAAGATAAATACTTCGGCGGCCGCCACGATTGACTGCGCCATAGCCAGGCCAGCAACATCGTAGGCGTCGGGCCGCGACAACACATATGCCAGTACAATGTTTAAGGCGATCGCAAATAACGAAACATACAAAGGCGTGCGTGAGTCTTTTTGAGCGTAGAACCAGCGCGATACCAGCGCATAAATCGTACGGAACAAAATAGCTCCCGTAAAGAAGCCTAGGATTAAAGCAATTTGCGGCGCGTCGTTGGTAAAAATTAAACGGGCCAGATAGCCCCTGGTAAAGTACGCGATAACGGCGACTGGCAACGTCAGCCAAACGATTACCCGTAAAATCTGCAAGAAATCTCTACGAAACAAGTCTGGTCGATTTTGTGATAAACGATCAGTTAGTCGCGGAAAGGCCGCGGTTGAAATGGTTGTCCCAATTAATAACGTCGGTGCGGTATGCAAAATAAAGGCATTCTCGTAGTAGCTAAGTTTTCCTTCGCCAAGCCGCCGGGCCAAGTTAGTTTCGACGATACTGTTTAACGAATCAATGCCTTGGTCTAGTGAACGAGACGGCAGTTGTTTTAAGATTAAACGAAAATCGGGGTTTGCCCACTTAATCTCTGTTTTATAGCGATACTTTAGGCCGATAAAACCAAATAGTGAAACAAGTAGTTGCAAAATCGCACCGATTAAAGCACCAACGCCAAGACCAATCAAGCCCAGGCTGTCTTGAAAGACGTAAATACTTACAATAATACAGCCGTTATAAAAAAGCGGCGCAATGGCGAAAAAGAAGAATCTACCAAACGTTTGCTGAACACTGGTTAAAATACCAGAAATAGTAAATAAGAATGGGTTAAACGCAATGTAGCGCATGATGGTCACTGCATTATGTACTTGTTCCTCACTCATAGTTGGTGCCACTACATGCCGGATCAACGGCTCAGCAAACACAAAGATGATTATCCCCACAAAGAACATGATAATAGCCAGCAGGTTGAGCAAACTATTGCTGAGTTCCCAGATGGCTTTTCGGTCGTTCTTGGCTAACTTATCGGCCAAAAACGGCATAAAGGCAACGCCCAGAGCACCAGCGGCAACCGTAAAAAAGAACAAGTCAGGAATTTTGAAAGCAGCAAAATAGGCGTCGGTACTCTCCGGGCCAAGCGCACTAAAGTTAGCGTTTACCAGCTTGGTTCGCAAAAAACCGAGTATCAGGCCAAACATCGAAGCAAATACTAATAACGCGGCGGCATTACCGAGGCTAATGCGTTTATTGGCACGCGTCATGAGGCGAGTTCGACGATTCACTAGTGCCTCATTATAAGCTGTTTAGCGTAATTTTACACTTCTAATTGAAATAAGTACGCGTCATTTCACACACTATGGTTTTGACACGGATATGTACATATTAGTGTCAATTTTATAGCTACTTAAACGTATCTACGAGGCCACTATAGAATGTGAGCCAATGTGCGTACAACGGTTCACATTCTATAGTAGCCTGATACTTAATGGGCCGGCAGCCTAGTACATTGCTGCGGACTTGGGCAAATGCGAGCCTTCGAAAATCTTGATGACTTCGGCGGCTTCGACGGTTTCTTTTTCGAGCAATACTACTTTGAGGGCTTCGAGGTACCTGAGGTTCGCCTTGATGACTTCACGGGCGCGGCTGGCGGCTTCGGTGATAAGGGCTTCAACTTCGTCGTCAATGATTTTGGCGGTGGCTTCGGAATATTGTCGCTCGTGAGTCATGCGCTCGAACATCATGCCGGATTCGATGTGAAAGACTTGGTCGCGCAGTTTATCGCCCATGCCTTGGTTGATAATCATTTCGCGGGCCAGTTCGGCGGCTTTTTGCAAGTCAGACCCGGCGCCGGTTGTAACTTGGTCTTTGCTGTACATTATCTCTTCGGCAATACGTCCGCCCAGCATGCGGGCCAGTACGTCTTTATATTCGCGAATGCTGTGATAGTCTTTGTCTTCTGGCGGGATAAACCAAGTAACACCGCCCGTGCCACCGCGCGGAATAATCGTTACTTTATGTACTAAGTCGCTGTCGGGTAAGACATGGCCAACAATGGCGTGACCGGCTTCGTGGTAGGCAGTCAACTCTTTTTCTTTTTCGCTCATTACCTTGCTTTTACGCTCAGGTCCAATTGCGACTTTTTCAAAAGCATCTGTAATAATCTGGTTGGTAATTTCTTTACTATTTCTACGGGCAGCTAAGATAGCGGCTTCGTTGGCAATGTTAGCCAAGTCGGCACCAGAACTACCAGCAGTTTTAGCCGCCAGCGATGCGATATCAACCGATTTTCCGACTGGCTTCTTTTTAAGGTGGACTTTAAGAATCGCTTCGCGGTCGCGGCGATCTGGCAGACCAATGTGGACACGGCGGTCAAAGCGGCCGGGGCGTAGTAACGCCGGGTCAAGCACATCGCCCCGGTTTGTGGCAGCCAATACAATAACATTCTGACCTTGTTCAAATCCGTCCATTTCGACTAAAATTTGGTTTAAAGTTTGCTCTCGTTCGTCATGCCCGCCGCCCATGCCCGACCCGCGCTTGCGGCCAACGGCGTCAATTTCGTCAACAAAGATAATACAGGGCGCGTTCTTTTTGGCTTTAGCAAACAAGTCGCGGACGCGAGAGGCACCAACACCGACAAACATTTCTACGAACTCAGAACCACTAATACTAAAGAATGGTGTGTCTGCTTCGCCGGCAACAGCCCGGGCCAGCATGGTCTTACCAGTTCCAGGAGGACCAACCAGTAAAACGCCTTTTGGTATGCGGGCACCGACGGCATCAAACTTTTTTGGGAATTTCAAGAACTCAACGACTTCTTCGAGGTCTTGTTTGGCCTCGTCGCTACCGGCAATATTGGCAAAGGTGACCTTTTCTTTTTCGTTGCCATACAAGCGGGCTCGGCTCTTACCAAAACTCATTGCCTGGTTGCCTTGCCCTTGGGCGCTGCGCAGCATGTAGAACAAGATGATACAAATAATCAAGATAGGTAGTAAGCTAATGCCGATATTTGTCCAGAGTTGTCCACTGTTTGATTGTTCTTTATTATCGACAATTACCGGCGCGTCAGTCTTTAGACCTTGCTCATAAATACTGGTGCCGGCTTCTTTGCGGGACTTCTCACTTGGGTTATCTTCATCCTTTTTTGTGATGCTCAGCTCATCGCCGGCAATATCGATTTTTTTAATTTCACCATTGTTGGCACGACGAATAACGTCCGAGAAGGTAGCGTCGTCAAGTTTACTCGGTTGGTTAGTGGAAGAGTAAATAATCAGCCCAAAAAGTAACAGCAACGCAATAAATCCAGCGTTCCTGAAGCTATTCTTGCGCTTATTGCCTCCACCAGTTCCACCAGATGGATTGATTTTAAAGGGTTTCTTATCCATAGACAGAAGATATTATACAGATTATCTAGGAGTTAGAACAATTTCGTGTTTCGTAAGCAGGCAATAGTACTGTTTATCGATGTCTACTTTAGCGCCATTACGCAGTTTTTTTGCCCCGTTAACCAGACGCGTAATTGTCTTTTTATCGAAGTTAGTTTGGTTACGTCGCAGCCAGCCAGCCATAATTTCGGCAGCCACTTCGCTATCCGCAATATCAATTTTAGATTTTTCTAAACGTGTCTCATTTTTCATTAAAATTTCGTTAACAAGTACGTCGATTTCTGCATTTTGCACACTTATGGTTTGCAGTAAATCCATAATCTGCTGCCGCTTTTGAGCAGTTAACGATTGGTGAAGCCGACCTCGAATTCGATTTCTCAAATAATCCATCGCCTGGTTGGTACTGTCTTCGGACCACTCCAAATTGTGCTCGAGCGCATAGTCGCGAATGGCCTGTTTTGTCATATGCAAAAGTGGCCGCTGAATGTCGCTGGTTGACTGTAACGACACAAAACCACGGCGCTTCGTGCCTCGCATCACGTTCAGCAACGCCGTCTCGATTACGTCGTCCTGCTGGTGGGCCGTGACAATCGCGGTTGCATTGGCTTGCTCGCGAACCGCACGCAAAAACGCATAGCGATGTGTCCGGGCCGTCTCTTCGCTGGCTTTAGGCCCAAGCACCACGGCTTCTGATATGAATGGCAGGCCGTAACTATGAGCCAGGCCTTCTACAAACCGCCTATCGTCGTCTGCGTCCGGCCGGATCCCATGATTAAAATGACCAACGATGAGCTCTAAGCCTGGTTGCGCCCGGAGCATATGTAGCAACGCGACCGAGTCAATGCCGCCCGACACGGCAACGACGTATTTTCCCGGCTCTAAAGCTATATTCATTTTATTGTCTAACGACTGAAACGGCTTGGTCAAGTAGCGCCATGCGAATATACAAGCCATTTTCGGCTTGTATAAAATACTTAGCGCGCGGATCGCTATCAACAGCTAAAGTAATTTCACCAACACGGGGTAAGGGGTGCATAATAATAGCATCTTTATTCATGGCTTCTAAGGCAACGGTGTCAATTACAAATTCGCCGTCCGCGGGCGAATCTTGATCATCATGGCGTTCAGTCTGTGACCGAGTCCAATACACCACGTCTGCATCGTGCAGCGGATCATACATCTCGGAAGTTTCGTCATAGGTTGTATCGTGCTCATCTAATATTGCTTTAATATCGTCACCCATCCGAAATTCGGGGTGCGATACAAAAGCAATGTGATTTTGGGGATACTTAGCTAACAATTGGCTTAACGACCGTACCGTTCGACCATGCTTTAAGTCCCCGCCCATCACCACACGAAGATTATCTAGTCTTCCTATCTCTTTTTGAATCGTGTAGGCGTCAAGCAGCGATTGGGTTGGGTGCTCGGCTTTGCCATCGCCGGCGTTGATAATTGGTACCTGGCTGACACTGGCTGCACGAGCCGCTTCACCCTCTTTTTTAGTACGCAAGATTATTGCCGCAACACCGTAGCTGCCAAGTACCCGAATGGTGTCTTCGATCGTTTCACCCTTTGAAATCGAAGAAAACTCGGCAGCATTCTCGGTTTCAAAAACCTGCATACCCATTTTTAATGCACCGAGTTCAAAGCTCGCTTTGGTACGGGTCGAGGATTCGTAAAATGTGCTGCAAACCTGTTCTCCAAGATGGAGGCTAGCCAACTCCCGTCGGCCTTCGGCAGTCTGTAACTGACCATGGAACTCATCGGCTTTTTCAAAGATCGCGCCGATTTGCTCCGGATTAAACTGATGGGCCGCCAACACATGCATAGCCCCATTATAGCCCAGCCTGGTCATTCATTGCTATAATAGATGTAATGCAGCATCTCTACTTTATCCGGCATGGCCTCAGCGAAATGAATACGCAGGGGGCTTGGTCTGGCCACTCCGACACGCCGCTCACCGATGAAGGCCACGAACAAGCCAAGCTAGCTGGCAAGCTGGCCAAAAAAGAAGGCCTCGCTTTTGATATTATTATCAGTTCACCGCTACAACGAGCCCACCATACGGCCAAACACGTTGCCGCCCACGTAGACTATCCGCATGAAAAAATTGTTTTGAGTGAACTGTTTAAAGAGCGGAATTACGGCGTCCTGGAGGGCCAAAGTGCCAAGACCGAAATCGGACAAAAACATGTTATCGATGAATCCTACATCGACGTCCATCCAAACGTCGAAAGCTTGCAGCAAATGCAAGACCGCGCCTACCGGGCGCTTGAACATTTGCGTTCGCTAGACCACGAAACTATCTTGGTTGTATCGCACGGATCGTTCGGCCGGGCGCTGTACCGGGCAGTCAACGACCTACCAATCACCGAACGCAACATCCGTTACGCCAATGCCCGGCTTGTAAAGTTTATTTAACGATTACTTCGTAATCTGGCGCAGCCAACAATTTTTTTACCACGTTGGGTAAACGGTCGATATTGTGCCATCTACTAAGTTGGTCTTTGTGGGGCACAATCATGTGTTGGAGTGTGCTAAACGATGAGCTTGAGAAACCGATTGTTGAATGCTTGATCGCCAGTTTACTAGACCAATAGCTGCTTTTTGATTCCTCGCAGCCACTATCACGATACTCTTCATACTTCTTTTTTGCGGCGGCTCTTTGGGTCAATAAATTACTTGCAGCTGGTACTACGTTTGCCTGGACAATAGCGCCACATACAAATGCCGACAAACCGTGCGGCTGGCTATCCCAAATAGTTGCTTCTTGGGTGATCCTGCCTTGATTATCAACAGATGCTAACTGCCAGCGTTCACTCGATTCATTAACTTGACCGTGAAGGATTTTAGCTTCTTTTTCATCACGAACAAGCAGTTGTAAAACCGCAGTTTTGTCGTCCGTATCGTGTCCGATGGTAATTGAGGCATGATTGATACCGGGAATGTCATTAAGGTACAGGCTTGGTACACCAATCTCCGGTTTCCAGGCCAAAACTTCCTGAGTTCGCTCATACAGCTCGGAGCCGGCTGGCTGGTTTTCGACAATAAAAAACGAACGGCTATCTGTCGTTCGTTGTGGTTCAAATTCGTTGCTAAGTGGTTGTTCTAGATTTATAGCCATCTAGATTTATATTGTAGCAGGAGTTCGTTAATAACAAAATTAATGGTATATTACAATCTGTTATATCAGATTTTTTGACAGTATGGCGGCGTAGCTCAGTTGGTTAGAGCGCAGGACTCATAAGCCTGAGGTCACTGGTTCAAATCCAGTCGCCGCTACCATATTGCTACATTGTAAAATATTGTGTATAATATTATTCATGTCTTTTGAATTTGGAAGAACCGGCGAAGACCCAACGCGTGTCATAAGAAATAAGGATGAAGAAGTTTCTTGGCAGTTGCTATGGCCGCACTACTCTAACCCCGCTTTTGATACTCAGCAAACAGTATTCCTTGACGCACACAGTAGAACTACGCGAGCCTATGGTTCAGATGAAGTTGATGGTGCAGAGTATTGGTACAGTGATCGTATACCCGCTGATTATGACAAGCTCCAAGAAGCCGCAGAGGTAGCTGAACGAGAACTAGGCACAAAAAGCACTCCTCGCTTCTTTGAGACAAAACTTCGGCTTGCAGTAGAAGATCCCGAACTTCAACTAGTACATCTAGTTACAGGCGTAAATCATAGTAACGGCTACCCATATCATGTGTATGGTGTAATGCGTGGGCAGGTTCCCGAAGCCCCTAATCCTACTGCTAACTAGCTCACCTCTGGCTCTACTACACCCGCTTAGGCTAATCGCTGATACTCTTTTTCGTACTGGGTAACAATTTGAGACATAGTTATCAGTTCAGACTTAATACTGTTCCATTTCGTCATAGGCACTACTACCATTTTGCTCATGCTTGCATAGGATGAGGTATTAATCTAAATATAAAGTATGGTTACTCCTGATATACACATTGAGAATTTTGTAAAAGAGCACTTTGGACGAAAGAATAGCCTACCTATTTTGCAAGTTGTTTTAGCTTACACCGTTGAGCCACCACAGAGATTTAACGCTCAGTTAGTCTTTGAGGATGTACAAGATGCAAACGATTCTTCAACTGCAGGGCATTCTACCGTCAGCAAAGAACTCCAACTCATGACAGTTTTAGGCATGATTGTACGAGGCGAGAAGCTAAAGACCGAGGTACCCTATACTCGCACTGATTCGCCCTTATGGGAGCCAGCTAAAATTGTAGTAGCTGAGTGGGCTAGACAACAGTAGCTTATGCCCTCACCTTATTCACTACCCGCTTATGATTTGCCACCACCCCCTAATCCTGCTTAAATATAGTCTTAAGTCGTTCTGTCACTTGGTGCCACACCTGGCTTCGAAATTTAAGGATTATTCTCGCAATGGATACAAACACAATTGATACCGTTCGTAATATGGTGCATGGAACAAGCATCGTATTACTTGCTATTATCTTGGTTATTGTGATTGTAGGGCTCTTTAAGCCACAGCTCGTCAAAAAAATATTCCGGGAATTTAGCGAAAGAAAATATATTGTCACTGCCGGCGTCTTTATAGGCTTGCTCAGCGGTACCGTCTTTTTGGCGACGCAGCCGGTTGATAACTCATATGTGTCGCGAGATACAAACCAAGCAGTGCGAGCGCTAGACTCTATCCGTGAAACACAAAATACTACCCAAGAGACCATAAAAACCGAGGAAGTTAATGTAGTAGAATCGGTCGCCTATACCGCCAAGCAACAAGCTGACCCGTCACTACCAGTTGGCCAGACCAAGCTTACGCAAGCCGGTAAAAATGGTCAAAAACAGCTTACTTATTTAGTAACTTATCACCGTGACACAGAGGTATCGCGCGAACTAAAAGCCGAAGAAGTTATTACCCAACCGACAGCAGAGATAACTGCGGTGGGTAGCCTCGCCCCCGCGCCGCCAGCTCCAAAAAAAGACAGCCGGTCACTCATTCAATTTAGTTGTAAGAAAAATGATGCAGATAATTCTAAAAACCCACACATCTGTTTTACTCGCAATTAGTTGCTAATCTCGCCGACTAACTCTTCGAGTACGTCGTTGAGTGTCACCAGGCCAACCATGGTCTTGCCTTCGCAGACGATGGCGACGTGGGCGCCACTGCGTTGCATGACTTTGAGCGTCATGCGAATCGACTGGCCGGACGGTATAGAGATAAGCTTTCGGATATTGTGTTTACCAAGCTGTTTGCGGCGCAGTTGATCGTCGCTTTGAATACTATCTTTAATGTGGACATAGCCAATAAGTTTGTTCTTCTTATTCTTTACCGGGAAGCGCGAAAATCCGGTGCGCACCGACAAATCTTCGATGGTGCCGTAGGTGGCGTTTGCGTCAACGCTGACGACATCTGCAAGTGGAATGACTATGTCGTGGACAGTCTGTGTATCGAACGTCAGCGCGCCACTTAGTAAGAACTCGTTGTCTTCGCTCAAGTAGCCGCCGCGGCGCGATTCTTTTACCAAATCAGCCATCTCGTCACGGGTATAGGTACTGACTACTTCGGTTCGGGCACGCACGCCGGCTAACCGCAAAATACCGTTACTGAGCAGGTTCAAAAGGGCAATCAGCGGCCTTAACAGCGTAACCACAAATACTAGCTTTGGCGCCAGCAAAAGCGCAGTTCGTTCTGGCCGAGCCAGAGCGATATTCTTTGGTACCATTTCGCCAATGACGACATGAAGAAATACAGTAATGAGTAAAGCAATTGCAAACGAAATTGGGTGCAGGAATTCAGACTGAAGGGGGATAGCGTGGAACGGGCCTTCTAGCAGATGCGCCAAAGTCGGTTCGGCCACTGCGCCTAAGCCGAGAGAGCACAGGGTAATACCCAATTGGGCACCGGCCATCAGTAGCGACACGTTCTCGAGAGCCCGAAGGGTGATCAGTGCTGGCTTAGAGCCCGTAGCTGCCATTGGCTCAATCGTGCTGCGGCGAACCGAGACCAGGCTAAACTCCGCGCCTACAAAGAACGCATTAGCCAGTAATAAGCCAAGTGCTAGCAGTAAGCCGATTTCTACACTCATGACTGGTCACCCTTCTGGCGGACAATCGACAACTCAAGCCGGTCAATCCGGCGGCCGTCCATGGCCAACACCCGCAGCTGGACTAGGCGTTCTGTGCCATCACGCGTTAGTGCCATAACTGTCACGTGGTCGCCGACATCGGGTACCTCGTCGAGCTGGTCAAACACTAAGCCGCCGATTGTTTCGTACTCTTCGTCTTCTGGTAATATTAAGCCGGTTACTTGGCCTACCTCGTCCGAGCGCAACAGCCCAGACACCGACCAAACATTGCGCCTTAACTTCTTAATGGCCATACCGCTCTCGTCGTGTTCGTCGATTACTTCGCCAACGAGCTCTTCGATAAGGTCTTCCAGCGCGACAATCCCATCTACGCCGCCAAACTCGTCAATCGCGACGACTACCTCGACCGATTCATCACGCATTTTTTCGATCAGGTCGTCTAACTCCATGCTTGAGGGCACAAAAATCACCGGCACCATAATTGTCTCGATGGGAACATCACCGCGCTCTTCAAACGGCACGGTTACCGCTTTTTTAACACTGGTTATGCCAACAATATTATCAATTTCTTTATCAATTACCGGAAAGCGCGAAAAGCCCGACCGTTTGGCAGCCAAAATAACTTGGCTCACCGGCTGACTTTGGTCGACCGTCTCTAACTTAACGCGCGGCGTCATAACGTCAGAGGCATGCCGGTCGCTAAACTCAAGCGAGCGCTCCACTAAAATCGCCGTGTCTTTGGTTAAGGTACCGCGTTTCGCGGAGTGCTTGACGACCGACAACAGTTCTTCGACCGAACGGGCCGAGGCTAACTCCTCACGCGGCTCGATGTCGAGTTGCCGGAGTATCCGATTGGCCGTGCCATTCATCACCATAATTGGCCAACGCATCAAGTTACTAAACAGCCGCATAGGGCGTTGGATTGCTTTGGCGGTACCGATAGGGTGGGCAATTGCCAGGTTCTTTGGCACCAGTTCGCCAAATAGCATCGTTACAATAGTAGCCACCGAAATAGCCAGCACCAAAGCTACCGTGGTAATGGCCGCGCCGTTGAGGCCAAGCGAGCCCAGCGGACCCCGTAATAACTCGGCAACAGCTGGCTCTGCCAAAAACCCGATTGCCAGGTTGGTGATGGTAATGCCGACCTGAGCCCCCGATAATTGCGTCGAGAGCGTCCGTAAGCCCTCTCGGACGCCCGTGGCACCCACATCGCCCGCTTCTGCCATGCGCTCAATGCGCGCCCGGTTAACCGTTACAAACGCAAATTCAGCCGCTACAAACACTCCACAAGCCAGAACAAGTAACAATCCAATTACTATCAGCAGTATTTCTATCATTTATATATACGCATTATATACGATTTTTCGCATCAGGGTTACGCAAAATTGGCCAGGTTGGCCACTTCCCACTCGCTCAGACACACATCAAAGATAAATAAGCCCGCCTCTCTCACCGATTCAAACGTTTGATCGGCTGGCAAGGCCACTAGTTCGTGGCGCGAGACTAATAACATATCGTTGGACTCATTCCCTTCGACTGCCATGATGGGTTCTTCATCTGTTATGAATGCATAGCCCAGATCGGTGTGAAAATGAACCTCGTCAAAATTATGAGTGTTATGATATATCGCTACCGGGTGCAGTTTAACTCCTGTTAATGAAGTAATTCGCTGTTTTGGTTGCAATAAAGACAGTTGTGGCATTGTGTAACCGGATTCTTCACGCAGTTCGTGCGTAATTGCCTGCCAGGGAGTCTCGTGAAGCTCAATATGGCCACCAAACTGAATGTAGCGGCCGAGCTTTTTATGTTTATGTAGTATAAGTTTAGGTTCTGGCAAGTCAGTCCGCACGATAAAACCGCTGATCGTGTGGTCATGCTGGCCTGGTTCGGTATGGAGGTGCGGCATCGTAACTTTAGCTTACTTGGACTGCAGTAATTTGTCGATAATTCGCGACAGTGAGCTGACTTCGTCGGCCGACAATTTTTGCATATCGCATACTTCGGCGTCGCGCAGCCCTTTTAGCACTAAAGAGCGGCATTCGCAGCCCTTTTCGCTGAGCTGGATCATTTTTACCCGCCTATCTTGCGGGTCAACGGTACGCTGCATCAAACCCTGGGTTTCGAGGCGATCTATCAGGCCGGTGATATTCGAGGCGTCGCAGCCCATCACGACAGACAACTCCTGCATGGTCTTACTCTGGTCTGGTTTAAACACTATTAACAGCATAGCTTGCACCGGCGTCAGTTCCCACTTTTCGATTACCACGTGCATGTGCCGCTTAGAGTGCACCATTAGGAGCATAAGCTTTCGATATATTTCTGTAGAGTGTTTCATATATTTACTACTATATTATACTTGATTAAGTCAACTAATTTGAATTATTCTTGAGTTAAAGGCATCGTAAATACTAAAAAGCCAGCAACGACCAAAAAGCAAAATACCCGGAGCGCTCCGGGTATTTTAGTGTTTTTGTTTTTAGCTACGTTTTAGAAACGTATATTTGAGTTACAGACTTTGTAAAATAGCGTCAAATTTTGAGATGCTTTTATCTGTAGTTTGCGTAAACTCGTAGCCAATACCGGCTGATCCCATAGTAAATGGTTCTCCTCTTAAATTTTTAGTTTTTGAATGTGTTTGTTTTAGTCGACTAACAAGTACTATTATACATAAATCTGTGATTTTGTCAATAGTTTCAATAATGTTAGTGCTTGACCTATCTATAATAACTGTGTTTAACTACATTTGCAAGATCTTAATTGTTCTTGGTTCGAAAGTTACGTTTTTCTTTTGTTAGTAAGGCTACTCGAGTGAACCTGATTAGAATAAGTAAGTATCCTGGTCGATTGTCTTACTATAAATAAAGGAAACTTTCAAAATATGTACAAGTTATATGTAGGTGGTCTTCCCTTCACAACTACTGATGAAGAGTTGGCAGCAGCCTTTGCTGCACATGGTACCGTAGCTAGCGCTAAGGTTATCATGGATCGCGAAACTGGCCGCAGTAAAGGTTTTGGCTTCGTCGAATTCGAAAACGATGACGAAGGTAAAGCAGCTGAAGCCGCTATGAACGAAACTGACCTTGGTGGACGCACGATTCGTGTAAACGAAGCTCGTCCCCTCGAAAAGCGCGACGGTGGATTCCCCCGACGCAACTTCGATGGCAACAAAGGCCCCGTTCAAAAACGAAGCTGGTAATTCTTACCACTTAGTTATAAAGGCCTCCGGCAACGGGGGTCTTTTTTTATTGTTTTAAATAGAGCCTAAAAGCTATACTAAAAACCATGCAAACTCTTTCCGAAGAAATCTTACGACTCCATAAAGGTGTTAGCTTTGTTGGTGTAACGACCTGCTTTTTCACCTACGACGCCGAGGGCCGTTTTTTTATGGGTAAACGCAGCCAAAATACCCGCGACGAGCAAGGCCGCTGGGAAATAGGTGGTGGCGGACTCAAGTTTGGCCAGACGGCCGAAGCCAATATGCTGCGCGAGCTTAAAGAAGAGTATAACGCCACCGCAATAAAGTCCGAACTGCTCGGCTACCGCGACGTTTTTCGGGAGCTGCCCGACGGCACCAAAACCCATTGGGTGGGGCTGGATTTTGCTGTGCTGGTTGACCCCGCCGAAGTAAAGATCAACGAAACAGAGATGTGCGACGACTCCGGTTGGTTCACGCGAGACACGCTGCCCAGCCCGCTGCATTCGCAGCAAGCACCGTTTTTTGAAAAATATAAAGCTCAGCTCGACCAGACTTTATAATTTTTAGCCGATCAACCGCACTATTTCCGTCTGCTTTTCGAGCGGTAGGTTATGAGTTCCTTGTAAAATAAGCGTCTTCACATTTTTAGGTAACCTCGCGAGTAAGTGCGCATTACGCAAAACAACTGGGCTTTCTTTGTCGCCGTAAAGCAAGGTCGTTGCTATCGCCAGATTTCGTAAATCTTGTTCGACGGCCTGGTTTTCGATAACTCGACTCAGGCTCTGCGAGTATGCTCGCCAGCTATGCAACACCGAGTCTGTTGCCACAGGCCGAGGCCATTTTTTAAGATAATATGGCGCGACTTTCTTACTGACTGGCCGCAGCGAGTAGCACCACACGTTACAAAGAATCCGCGAACTAAGCCCGTAATACGTAAACCGCAACCGAAATTTTGACTGGGTTATCTCTTGCTTCGCTTCGATGGCGTTGGCATAAATTGGCATACTTACCAGCAGTAGTTTTGTAACGTCCAGCGGAAACAGCCTCGCGTATGTAAGCGCGATCAACGACCCCATAGAATGGCCAACCAGAGTAATAGGCACGTTAATATGCAGTGTTTCGAGGGTTTCTTTAACAGCCGCCGCGTGGCTTTTTGGCGAATAGTCACCAGTGGCCGACTGCGCGGAGCGGCCAAACCCCATAAGGTCTATGGCAATCACTCGGTTAGTAGCCGACAGCTCTTCTATATAACTATCCCAATAACGCAAAGATGCTGCCATGCCATGCAGCAGCACTATGGGCTGGCCGGCGCCGGTATCGGTGTAGTTTAGGGTCATATGGTGCTTATTATAGCTGATTTCCCTAACATTGACATATGTGATATAATATAAGTATGGTTAAATCTAACGAACAACTCGGTTTGCCAATCCAAGAAGCTGTTGACTCTATTGATTTGCAAACTCCAGGCCTTACTACCGAACAGGATGAACGATTAGACACCTTGGTAGATAGTGGCTTTAATTACACCGAAGCGCGCCGAATTGCGGGCGTGGAAACTACCCAGTCTATTGCCAAAACTGCGCTAGCTAACACCGTTCATAAACCTAAAAAACCTTACAGTTGGCAAAGAAGCCGCAAAGGCTACAGCGCGGCCGAACTAAGAATAGCCGACGGGCCGCCAGAACATATCGCACGGGAAATCCGCGGTAAATAATGCCCAAGGTTCCCCAATACAGCCAAGAACCGCTGGCTCTCTACCCCGTCGTGGCAGAACTTGATGCTGTACACGGACGAGTTACCAATGAGCTAGAATCACTACAGCTTCCATCAGCTCAAAGCCGCATCACCCTAATGAAACTGGCTAGCCGTTACGGCGAACAGTTCGGGCCTAACGATTCGGTTACCACAACTCAAGATACTCTGCTTCAAGTTGGTCCCGAAAACTTCTTCAACAGCCAGCCCGAGACTCTTCGTTCAGGATTATATATCCATCCGCGCGATCCGCGCTTTCGGGATCCTTCTACCGAACAACTTGTCAAAGTTCGGTCGGCCGGTACTGCAAGGGGAATTGGCGTCGTATTTCCCGCCCACGAGTTTCACATCGTGGCCAGAAGCGCGTCAGACCTAGCCAAGCACGTTATGGCAAAAACTAGGCGGTCAAACGAGAACAACCCTGACGCTATGTGCGTAGAAGCAAGAGTTGGGCGATCGGCCGGGCATGCCCTTGTAGGCAAAGTACTCGGCCTAAACGAGCTAGAAAACGATTTCATAACCGTTCGTAATACTGTACTAATACCACTCTACCGCGAGGCCAAAAGAAACGGAGACAAGCATTGGAGCGCCCACTACGGGCCTAAAAATTTAGATAAGAAACGCCAGGTTTTCGACGAACTGACACATGAAATTATCGATACAGCCACAATCAACTTAGACCTGGGGAGCACCGCCATAAAAGCCGCCCACCGTGCCGAAACATCCAGGCTATACAGAGCGCGCTCAACCCGACAACGCAGCGCGAACTGGCTGAGTTCTATCTCATTTGTTGGCAAGTATCTAAATGCCCGACACCATAAAGTTATTGCTTCGCGCGACCAGTGCCAAAAAGAGCTAAAATTCTACCACGAGTTCCTAGATAGTGAGCTAAACGTTGCCGTACCGGCCTAATTATTGACAATCTCACCCCTGTCTGCTATGGTATAAACTGCTTTATTCATAAAAGTATCATCGCGGGGTAGAGCAGTGGCAGCTCGTGTGGCTCATAACCACAAGGTCGCAGGTTCGAGTCCTGCCCCCGCTACCAAGAAAGACGCTTCAGCCGAAAGGTTGGAGCTTTTTTCTTGGTCATTGAGACTAGGCTCCGGTTCTGCGACTCAAATTTTGCGCTAGCAAAAGATGATAGTCGCAGGTTCGGTGGAGCGAGGACACGCGCAAAAGCTTGCTTTGAGCATGCCAGAGTGGAAAAGCACAAAGTGCGCTGTCCTGCCCCCGCTACCAAGTCGCATAAAACAGATGAAACTGGAACCTATGTTCTGGTTTCTTCTTTATTTATATCGGTGTTGGTAGGCTCGAGTATAATCTGGTGCTTTGGTGGTATAATTACATAGTATGAAAGCTCTAGCTCTACAAACAGTTGTGTATCAGGAAGGCAAGTACTTTGTTGCTCAATGCCTAGATATTGATGTATCAAGTTTTGGTGAGTCTGAGCAAGGAGCTTTGGCTAACTTACACGAGGCGCTAGAGCTCTATCTTGAAGATACTCCCATACAGTCTATTAAGACTGAGGTGAGCCATCCTACTCTTCACACTCTTCGGCTAAAACATGCCTAAACTACCCTCCTCAAAAGAAATTATTAAAGTTCTTGAAAAGGAAGGTTTTGCCTTTGTGCATCAACGCGGAAGTCATGCAAAATATCGGAAAGGTTCCTCTACGGTTATTGTGCCCAGCTCAAAGAAAGAAATACCGTTCGGCACATTTAAGTCGATCATCAGACAATCAAAATTGTAGCCAGAGAAATTTACAAAATAGCTAAACCCAACTGATTCCAGCGCAATAACTCTTTGCTAGTTTAGCTCCAATTAGAATGCACGTACTCTACCAATTAAATAAAGACCTTAGCTAGCTTATCTCTGTGACTTATTATGGTACGATTGGCATATGAAATATGCTCGCAAGATAGTTTTATTAGTGTTATTAGTTTTAATAATTTTTGGTATAGGTATTATTGTGGGTAACGATTTAGGCGATCCAGAAGGCGTGCCTAAGCATGCCAGCGGTACATCACCGAGCGTTGCAAAGAATGAAGTAAATATTAATTCTTTAGTAAATTATCGACTGCCTGACGGATGGGGAATACAACCTTGCCCCGAGAGAGAAGACATAATACTGTTCATTGTCCCCAATACACAAAAACCGAGTTGTAATGGGCCACCAAATGCTCTCGTCAGGATGACGGTTAATCCGCTCTCATCCCTACGATGCAGCTCATATGAGACAAGCGTATACTTAGACCTCTCTGTTAATAACAATGAGTGTACAGAAATTGATAAAAATGGTCGCAAGAATTTAAAGTTAACAATAGAGAGATCCGGCCAAACAACACACACATACTTAATTGAGACCGATACATATATAGTAAGGCTGGAGCTAGTAAATAATCGTGAAAATATTACCGATAAAACCAAAGAAGACTTCGAAAAACTTTATTCTAGTATTCAAATAAAGTAAACTCTGCAGCAACCGACTTAATAAGGACTAGGTTCCAATTTGAATGCACGTACTCTACCGAATTAGATTTTAAAGGCACTTCAGTGTTTTTTTGATTGTATTAATCTGTAAAGGTGGCCTTTTGGGCACGCGCAGTGACGTGGGTATGTAAAGACAGACCTAGCCCTCTACAAGATTATCTGTAAGTTATCAGATGAAATTATTGTGGCTTAACATTGGTGCCAATGAATCCATCGAAGTGCCCCTTAGGTAGGTGAACAGCACCCGTGGCATCTTGGATGAAAGGGGCAAGACCACTTTTACCGGGAGGATAGGCTGATGCTATTTGGGGAGCCACGCCGCCGTAGTTTATTACATTGGCTGAGGTTGGTGCTGCTTCAGCAGTCGCTGCCCCGCTTACTGCTAGAGCAAGAGCGGCAACCCCAGCTCTGATAGCATTACGTGAATCTATAGACTGTATTAATTGGTTTGGATTTCTCATAAAATAACTCACTTTCTTAAAATTACAACCATACTGTAGCAAGATTCTATCATTATGTCAATACCCTAACTCTTAAATTATCGCTGCTGTTTTTGTATGCTTGTACTTAATCTTCGTCCTATTGCTGTATGTTACAGCTAAAAGAAGTACGATATTTAACGGTAAGTAATCTTTTTACACGATACTGTTAACCTAGACAAAAAAGTTCGTTTAGTTTTAAAGATCTAAAGTTCGTAATCTTGAAGGAGAATTGTTTTATGCAGACAACACTAAATATAGGGATCAAAGACGCTGTACTCGTTACGCTGTTAATGGCGTTTGTGAGTATAATCGCACTACAGCCAATCAGCACGTCGGCTTCTAGTCACCGTGAAGCACCACTTACTAGTGGTGATCCTAAGGTAGATGGCACAGACTTCTACTCATTTGTCAGCCCAGATAAGCCTGACACTGTTACGTTTATTGCTAACTATTTGCCATTTCAGAATCCGCCAGGGGGTCCAAACTTCTATTCTTTCGATGACAATGCGCAATATGACATCAATATTGATAATAATGGCGACGCTGTGCCTGACATAACTTACCGATACACTTTTAATACAAAAGTAGGTGATGGCAAGACTTTCTTGTATAACACCGGTCCTATCAAATCCGTTGATGACCCTAATTGGAACATCAAACAAACCTACACACTTACTAAAATAACCAAAGATGGTAGTGTGGTTATGGGTGAGAATATTCCAACTCCACCAAGCAATATTGGACCCACTTCAACTCCAAATTATGACCAGCTTCAAAAACAAGCTATCAAAGAAATTAATGGTGTGACAACTTTTGCTGGTCAAAGTGATGATCCATTCTTCGCTGACCTTGGTGGACTATTCGACTTACTTACTATTCGTAAAGTCCCAGGTAATAATGGGGGCGGCTCTGATGGACTAAAAGGCTTTAGCGTACAAAGTATTGCCTTGCAAGTTCCTATTAAAGACTTAACTAGTGGCAACACAGTTCCTGCAGATGCTAAAGATCCTGCAGCCGTAATCGGTGGCTGGACCACTGCTGCACGACAGAGTACAAGAGTGCTCGGTGGTGATGGAACCTCAAAGAGCGATGGTGAGTTCGTACAAGTTTCACGACTTGGCGCACCACTTGTAAACGAAGTTGTTGCTCCACTAGCAGCCAAAGATCTGTTCAACAGCTCGAAGCCAGTTAATGATGCTCAGTTCGCGGACGCAGTAACAAATCCAGAGCTAGGAACACTTCTAAACAAACTATATAACGTTAAAGTACCGCCCCAGGGTAAGTTCGGCTCAGCCGAAGCTCGCGATGATTTAGTGGCAATCTACCTTACTGGAATTCCTGATCTTACAGCAGTAGCGGGTGGCGTACCGTCTGAGCAACTTCGCTTGAACGTAGCCGTGCCAGTAACTAAGAGTCCAAACCGACTTGGTGTACTCGCAAAAGATAATCAAGGTTTTCCAAATGGACGACGCCTAGCAGATGATGTGACGGACATCTCTATTCAAGCTGTCGCTGGAGCCGCATATCCAATCTTTCACACAGACTTTAAAGCTGATCCACTTGCAACTCAGCTTGGTGACGGTGTAGACAGTAACGACAAGCCGTTCCGTAATAACTTCCCATACCTTGCTTTACCTGAAAGTGGTTTTGCAACAACTTCTGGTCTTACTAACCAGCCAGCTGATAAAAACGGAGTTGTCATAGATGATTCAGGCATATCTACTACTACAGCAGTACTCATCGGCCTTGGCGCTCTAGTCCTTGGTATGGTAGTAGCAATGGCTGTAGCTAAGCGATCAAAGAGCTAGATCTACTCGATCATAAGGCACTTAACAAAGCGTTAAGTGCAAGCATAGTAAACAAATAAGTCTGCTCCCAGGTATAATAGAGCCGAGTACTCGGCTCTATTTGCTAACTCTAGTTTGCCGAAGTTAACATTATCAAGGTTTAAAGTAGACATGTCGAAAAAAGTTTTTTATAAAATTGGTCGCAGCAAATGGTTAGTTGTCGTAATAGTCGCAGTTTTACTGCCGCTAGCTGTGCTTAGTATCTACGCCATCCAAAACTCAACCAGAGATAGAAATAATACAGCCGCTCAAACTGATCAAATCGATAAACTAATCAAAGAAGCACAAAGCCGTCTTGATAACGATCAACAAAATCCGACTCGTTATGCCGACCTTTGTCAACTTTATCTTCAAAAGCTGCGTCAAACAGCAGACACGTCACTTTATAGTAGTTGTAACGAGTTGCTTGATAAGGCCAGCAAGATCAATCCTGATAATGAATCTGTGGTTGCCGCACAAGCTAGTGTGGCTTACGGTCTACATGACTTTAGTAAAGGCCTGATGTTGTCGCAAAAGGCCAGCAAGATCAATCCTGATAAAGCAGCCTACTACGGCTTGATTGGCGACGGACAGCTAGAGCTCGGCATGTATGATCAAGCTACTCAATCTATTCAGACAATGATAGACAAAAAGCCTGAACTCAGCGCCTTTAACCGAGTGGCTTACTTGCGAGAATTATACGGTGAAATCGACGGTGCTAAAGCTGCACTTGTTAGTGCAATCAGTGCCGGTTCGTCGTTTCCTGAAAATGTTGCCTTCAGCCAAGTAGAACTCGGCAAGCTGCAAGCCAGGTCTGATCTTAACCAAGCCGAGCGTACATACATGCAAGCCTTACGGACCGAACCAGATTATCCACCAGCGCTGGAGGCTCTTGGTAGGCTAGCCTTTGCTCGCGGCGATAAAGACAAAGCGGTTGATTATTTCAATCAGGCTTTTACTAGGCTGCCTCTTGCGCAGTATGCCGCAAACCTAGGTGATGTTTATGCGTCAAACAATGATGCCGATAAGGCCGACAGCCGTTATTATTTAGCAAATCTGGCTTTTGATGAATCTAGTAAAGCCAACGTCAATACTGACTATGAACGATCGTTATATTTGTCTCAGCGAGATATGCAAGCTGAGCAATCACTAGAACTAGCTAAGAAAGCTGTAGCTATTCGTCCAAATATATTTAGCTTTGACGCACTAGCTTGGGCTTACTATCGAAACAAAAATTATACTGCTGCTGAAGAAAATATTAGTAAAGCCTTAATCTTAGGTCAGCATGAGCCAGTAATCTTGTATCATGCCGGCAGAATCGCCGAAAAGCTAGGCCAGAAAGACCAAGCTACAATGTACCTGCAAAAAGCGACAAGCCTCGATACGTACTTTTTGGAATCACATTTTTCACTACTCGACAAGAAAGAAGCGGACGAAGCAATACAACGCTTGAAATAAGATCATGAAAAAAATAATTCTTTACGCATTTATACCCCTGGCTTTCTTTTTTATACTTACGCCCGCTTTAGCATCGGCCCACGAGCTTTTGCCGCAGAACGTGACTGACTATATAAAAAATAATCCCGATGCCTCGCCCGAAGAGATTAAGCAGTACATCGAAGGCAACGCACCAGAGCTTTCTGATAAAGTTAAAAATCAAGAAGACGTTATAAGAATTATCAAACAAGATACCAACTTTTTTGACAACTTTTATGACTTTTTACGGCTCGGCGTGCACCACATCTTGAGCGGGTTGGATCATGTTCTGTTTGTGCTATCGCTATTGTTGGTATTTGCCGGTGTCGCGAATGTTCTACGCTACACCCTTACCTTTACGCTTGCGCACAGCCTCACCCTGGTATTAGCAGGCACTGGCACGTTGGTATTAAGTTCAAGGATTGTCGAGCCGATAATTGCGTTGTCCATAGCTGTCATGGCGATTGCCACCGTTTTCTTCAGGCATAACAAATATATAAAAAATACCAAGTCCAAATTGGGCATAATATTTTTCTTCGGCTTGTTTCACGGCTTAGGTTTTGCGGGGCTCTTGCAAGAGATAAATGTGCCTGACGATAAATTCGTCTCATCTCTACTGGCGTTCAACATTGGTATCGAATTTGGCCAGCTAATTGTCATAGCCCTGGCGCTACCGGTAATTTACCTACTACGCAACAAATCATGGTACCCACTACTCATAAAGATTGTCGCGGTCATTATCTCTACCATTGCAATTATTTGGATATTCCAGAGAGTTTTCGGCTAAACAGACATTCCAGGTTCGAAATATCGTAAAAATTCTGTCAGGTATTTCATAGACATAGTTCATCAAAAAGGCATACTAAGTAGTTATAAAGGCGTTAACAGTTCATGGACTATGACCATAGATATCTAAATTTCGATTTAGCGTTACAGACGCTACAGAATTGGTGCTGTTAAGAATGTCCGCTAAATTAACTAAGAATATCGCGAAAAAAATTGACCGCCAAAGCAGCAGCATTGAAACACTTAAAAAATTATTAGTATATTATCAGGAAATTACCGACACAATACGAGAGCCTTTTATCATTTTGGACAAAAAACTGTGCGTCGTAACTGCAAACACGGCTTTTTATAAGACATTCAAAGTAATAAAAATAGAGACCGAGGGCAAGTTAATTTATAAACTTGGCAACAACCAATGGAAGTCTTCGAAGCTTGTTGAGCTGCTAGAAAACATACTGCCAAAACATAAAGTGTTTAACGACTTTGAAGTTACGCATAAATTCCCCGACATTGGGCTCAAAACGATGATGCTGAACGCCCGGCAAATAGATAGCAAGCAGCTCATACTGCTTGCCTTTCAAGATATTACCGAGCAAAAACAACTTACGGCCGATACCAACAAAATGAACGCCGGTTTAATCGAGCAGCACCGTAAATTAAATGCGCTCGGCGACGCCAAAGATGAATTTATCGCTCTCGCCTCACATCAGCTCCGTACTCCGGCCACAATTGTTAAGCAGTATATTGGGATTTTGCGTGAGGGCTATGCGGGCAAGCTGTCTAAAAAACAAATGGATATGCTAGAAAATGCTAACCTCAGCAACAACCGGCAATTAGAAATAATTGAAGATTTGCTAAGGGTAGCCCGGGTAGACGCCGGGAAAGTCTACTTAGAAAAGACTAGCTGCGATGTCGTTAACCTGGTCGACGACGTTATGCTGGCACAGGTGATTACATTTGACGCGCGCAAACAGAACGTGGTGTTTAACAAGCCAGGCGTTCGTGTTAACGCGGACTTCGATACTAAGCTGATGCGAATGGTACTAGACAACTTATTTGATAACGCCAGCAAATACTCGCAAAACGGCGCGACAATAACAATCAGCCTTAAGCAGACTAAAACGCAAACCACCATAAGCATCGATGACTCAGGCGTAGGGATACTCAAAAAAGATCAAAAGAAACTGTTCAAAAGATTTTCGCGCATTGATAATCCACTTTCTGTGGCAACGCCAGGAACCGGCCTAGGCCTATACTGGGTCAAGAAAATTATAGATTTGCACAACGGAAGCATCGACGTAACCTCCAAAATCAACGAAGGCACAAAGTTTACCATCAAGTTACCTACCTCGTCACAAGATACAAAACCTAAAGAAGTCATAATAATTTAGCGCGTACTGTTTGGTCTAACTCAAAATCATAGTGCTATGATGCTAACAATGAGACACACTACCACATTAAAATTACCTTTCAAAGGTCGTTGGTTTACATATTGTGGTGGAGATACTGCAAAGCTAAACTATCATCATATTGAACCTGCGCAACGCTACGCTTTTGATTTTGTTGGATATGGCAAAGATGGCGAATCGCACAAAGTAAGAGGTCTCAAAAACGAGGATTACTACGTCTTTGGGCAGGATGTGATAGCACCCGCTGACGGTAAAGTTATTGAGGCAGTTAACGGTATTCGCGATAACGTGCCTGGCCAGACAAATCGGTTTGCGGCCGGCGGTAATTACATATTGATAGAGCATACAAAGAATGAGTATTCGTTTATCGCGCACTTACGGCTAGGCTCGACTATAGTCAAAGCTGGAGATATGGTTAGATCTGGACAAAAGTTAGGTGAATGCGGTAATTCTGGTAATTCGCTGCAACCGCATGTCCATTATCATTTGCAGAATACAGACGTACACAGTGTTCTTGGTAAGACAAAGATTAAGCCGCTTGCAAAAGGAATCAAAGTCTATTTCGCCGATATTGATTATGAAAGAAATGGTAAGAAGATGACTAAGAAGCGATATTCGCCAGTAAAGGGCGATGTCGCGGGCACACAACTTGCAGAACTAATAAGTTCAACGTATTTAGACTAGTCGTTTTATATTGTTTTCAAAATCACTAAGCTTTGTAGTCACAACGTCCCAAATAATTTCAAAGTCTATTTCTCGGTAGCCATGCGAAATGATATTACGCAAACCAATCAGCTTATACCAATCATCGCTATGGTTTTCTTCGTAAAACTCTGGGAAGGTATCTCTAATACGAGAAAGCTGTTCGCCAATATCTTGCAAGCGCATAAGTGTAGCGTCTTGGACGTTTCGGTCGTTGAGAAAATCAATTTTATCTTTTGGTGTAAACTTTTTGATTGTCTGTAGTGTTTCTAAAATAAACTTTAGATTTGGTAGCGGCTCTCTAGGCATTACAGCACTTCTATCAAATCTGGTTTAATGTACGGTTCAAAATGCTTATTTAATTTTGTGGTTATGTCTACACCACCTGGTACACGCTGCTCAAGCTTATATTGTAATGCCCCCAGATCCATATAGGTTTTGCCAGGTTGCAGATCAACCAATAGGTCAAGATCACTCTGTTTTGTTGCTTGGTTGCGTGCGTAACTGCCGTACAGATATGCTTTGGCTACCCCGTGTTCTTGCAGCAAGGTTTTTAACTCATCGATTGGTATTGGTAATTGCAGGTCTTGGACTGTCATTCTATAAATTATAACAACTTCTTAATGGTATGGATAATCAGCATTCCATTAAATACAGTAAGCTTCACAATTAAACTGCCTTACGCCTCAATAGTTCACCACCAAGCAAGGTTCAGAGAGCTCTCCGGAAACCTTTTCTATTGTTTCAACTCTAAGTTGAGAGCTACAATATGAAATAATGGATAAAAAACATTATTCTAAGGAATGTGGGTGTAAGTATACCGAGGGTGATCCGAAGCCTTGGTACGTTTGCGTAGATCATTTCTCTTCTCAGCATGAGCCAATGAAGCACTTTCGACTTTATGCTCTTAAACTAAAAGACGGTAAATACTATGTAGGTATGACAGCTAAAAGAAATCCTTACGATAGGATAAGGTCGCATGGTAGCTTTCTAGGAGCACGATGGACAATGGTACACCAGCCAATAGAGGTAATGGAAGTAAAAGACATTGGTTATGTTACGAGTACAGAGGCTGAGAGGCAAGAACAGGAGCTTACTCTGACCTATATGAAAGAATACGGCTACAAAAATGTGCGCGGAGGCTCTGTAACTTATACGGGGCAAATACTTAAAGTCGGTAACTGGTTTTTCAGAGGCTACCAGATAGAACAACTGTTTGTGGGGGTGCTGTTAATGGTAATTGGTATATATTTAGTTTTTGTTGCGTAAGGTAACGTACTCAGATGCAATGGCCTCAGTGAATTAGGTACTGGGCAGCTATAGCTATCACGTAGCACATATTCCTGATTTGCCCGGAGCCCAAACGAAAGCCGTCATAGATAGAACCTGTGGGTGTTGTATTAAGCCATATTTAGTATAATCGCTATAAAAATATCTGGAGCTGTGACATATTTTTTTGCTACACTTAAACAGTAACCGGAGGACACATGAAAAAAATAATCCTAATTCTAATCGCGGTAATTGTTATTGGTGGTGGCGCTTTCGCGCTTACAAACGTAACCAAAAAAGCCGAAACCGTAGACCAAAGCAGCACGCCATCGCCAGAGTCAACTGGCAGCGAAAATTCCGATACATCAATAATGAAACAAGGTGAATTTATTGATGCCGACGGCTTTCATAAAGGCAGTGGCACGGCGCAGATAATTAAAACCGGGCAGGGCAATGTCGTAAAGTTTAGCAGTGACTTTAGCGTTACTAACGGGCCAGATTTATACGTCTATTTTTCTAAAACGGCCGACCAGAACCAAAAGGATCCAGGTGATTTCGTGTCTTTGGGCAAGCTGCAAAGCACGTCTGGTGAGCAAATCTACAAATTACCGGATGACATAGAGGGCTATAAATCGGTAGTGATCTGGTGCCGCGCCTTTAAGACAACGTTCTCAATAGCCCCGCTGCAATAATTAGCCACGGCCAAAGTAACCGGCTACCCACCGCACGCTATCGCCAAACCTGGCCTTATAGCTAATAACCCAGGCCTTTTTATAGTTTTCTGGTTTGTCGATCATGTCTAGCATTACCCTTGCCACATCGGCCCGCGAGACTTGCGTTAAAATACCGGAGCGTAATTTTTCTCCTACTTTGGTTTCTTTGGCACCTCTTTCGCGGCCGTTGGTTAAGGCGGTGGGGCGAATAATCGTCCAGTCAAGGCCGCTGCTT
>JBPCJO010000044.1:0-3657 GCA_051005235.1 Saccharimonadales bacterium (SeqCode) | reverse complement strand
ACGCGGTCTGCGTTAAAGCGCCAGCTTTTGGCGACCGCCGCAAAGATATCTTGCAAGACATCGCTATCTTAACAGGCGGCGATGTCATCACCGAAGACCGCGGCATGACATTCGAGAATGTCGAACTAGATGTTATCGGCAGCGCCCGTAAAGTTATCGTCGATAAAGACAACACCACCATCATCGAGGGCGGTGGTTCTAGCGCCGAAATCCAAGCTCGGATTGATCAGATAAACCACCAGATCAAAGCCGCCACCAGCGACTACGACAAAGACAACCTGGAAAAACGCCGAGCAGCCCTATCCGGCAAAGTCGCAGTCATCAAAGTCGGTGGAGCCACAGAAACTGAGATAGAAGAGAAGAAATATCGAGTTGACGATGCTGTAAATGCCGTCAAAGCAGCTCTGGACGAAGGAATTGTTCCAGGTGGCGGCGTAACACTAGTAAATCTAGCCAGCGGCATAGCCAAAGCTGGTACTGACGCGGAATCAGCTGGCGCTAACTTGCTGAAAAAAGCCTTGGAACAACCGTTCAGAATCTTGATGGAAAACTCCGGACTCAATCCTGATGAATGGTTGCCTCAAATTCTGAAAGCCAAAGCCGGTCAAGGAGTAAATGTAAACACACCCGGCAAGCTAGTAGACCTAAAGAGCACAGGCGTAGTTGACCCAACCCGAGTCACCAAAGAAGCCGTCCAAAACGCGGTTTCTATCGCTGGCACAGCCATAACCATGGGAGCGCTAGTAGCCGAGGTCCCGGAAGCCAAATCATCTGCTCCTGACATGAGTGGAATGGGCGGCGGCATGGGTGGCATGATGTAGGGTAATGAGAGGAGGCGAGTCCTCCTCTCATCGCGCCAGGTTCGGAATGAATCCGAACTTGGGCTGCTCTCCTCCCAAAACAGATAAAATAACCGTGAAGTAAATTCACGGTTATTTTTAATATTTTATAATCTAAGTTGTATAAACATAAGTCTAATGATGTGTTAAACCATAGTATAGCTATAAAAAATATTACAAATAGGAAAAAAATGGCAACCAAATCAAAAAAAACAACTAGTAAAAAAAAGCCGGCATTTAAATCCAGCTCAAATTTATCAAAAAGAAATTTAATTGTATTTGGCCTGATGTTCGCAGCGATTGGCACATACTTTGTGCTTACCTCGCTGGCGGCAGCACCAAGCAATTTTATTAAAGTCGCTACTCATCCACAGGCATCTGCCAGTAATTTGCAAGATGGGCGGGCAGCTACGGACTGGCATAAGACGATTGCTTCTCTAAGAAGTTGGAACGGCAAGCTTTACGGCGGGTATGGCGATTACAACGCCAATACAGGACCGATTGCAATCAATCCTTTTGACGGTACTAACTTTGCTTCAAATGCCGCTACTGCCGACATACCATATTGCGCGGGAGCTGCTGGACCGCAAACTCCAGAAGTGTGCAAGTCCCAAACTGAAGCCACTTGGCTGTGGCGAGAAATCAAGGGCAAGCTGTATGCGCCTTCTACTGATCCGACCGGGGCATCCCAGTCAGATTTTGCAATAGGTACTAGCACAGGCAGCACTACGGCTAGCTGGCTCAATCCCCGCTACGTCGGTGCTACCCATGCTTATGACATGGCAACATTGACTGGTACGGATTTGTGGCTAGTAGGTTCATCGGGCAGTAACGCGGCGGCGTGGCGCAGCTTGGACGGCGGTATTACCTGGAAGTTGGCATTGAGTTCACCGCCCCTAAAAGCTGATGCTTTTGCACGGTTCTATGGAGTCGGAGTTTTTGGCGGCAAACTGTATGTACAAGGCGTGGACTCGAATGGCAGCATGCATCCTAAGGCAAAAGTTTTTAATCCCGCTACTAACGCTTGGGAAGATGGGCCAAGCATTGGCACGTTGACTCGTTCTGAAGAATTTGCTGGAAAGTTAGTATTTTCAACAGGTTACCACACGGGTATATCTTACGGTGCTTTGCGCGCCTTTGACGGTACCAGTACAACGTCGCCAGGTAACCTTGGAATGTACGATTTTACCATCGACCGCACGACTAAGACTATCTATGTCTTGGGTTATGATAACACTGTTAAGAAGAGCCAAGACCTCATAAACTGGCAGCTGGTGGGAACGGCGCCTACTGTAGCCCGCAGCATAGCTATCTTCCAAGGAAAAGTATATTTGGGGGGCACGGACTCGGGTATTTACATGCACGATGGAACTGGCGGCGGTTCTATAGACAACGACACCAGCGATACTGATACTATCGATCCGAAAGTTACGATCAGCCAGCCAGGCGAGGGTTCAACCGTAAGTAGCCGTGTCACCATTGAAGCTACTGGTTCTGATAACGTCAAAGTTACCAGAATGGAAATTTATATTGATGGAGAATTAGTCAAGTCTGCCAATACCAAGAGAGGAAGTTCTCTAAAATATGGTTGGAATACTCGCTCCTTGCCTGAAGGCCAGCACAGTATTAACGTAAAAGCTTATGATGATGCCGGCAATATAGGCCAAGCCAGTGTAACCGTTAATAAATAGGCATAAATTTCATCAGGTAGCCAAGGCTCAGAATATATTACGAACTGTAGATAATTGTGCTATTATGTCCAGTAGATTGGAGTAAATACAAATGATTGATCGGACTATTGATGGGAATGTGAAGAGTAAGCTGGGTAAGGGCAGAGTGATTGTGATTTATGGGCCGCGGCGGGTTGGCAAGACTACGCTGACCCGGCAGCTGCTCGGGGAAGTGCCAAAGGCGGAGCAACTTTATCTGAACTGCGACGAATTATCGACTATGGATGCGCTGAAGCCGACTAGTTTGGCTTCGCTGGAAAGAGTTATTGGCAGTGCCAAGCGGATCGTGATCGATGAAGCGCAGCGAGTCGTCAACATCGGATTAAGCCTGAAAATATTGATCGACGCTCATCCGGAGCTGGATATTATCGCGACTGGTTCATCATCGTTTGAGCTGGCAAATAAGGTCAAAGAACCGCTGACTGGCCGGAGTTATGAATTTCATCTCAGCCCCTTGAGCATTACCGAGATCAAAAACCATTTCGGCTACAGCAATATCCAGATGGAAACGCTGTATGAACGGCTAATGCGCTACGGCAGCTACCCGGGAATCGTGCTGGAAAATGATGAAAATGTTGAGGACGAGCTAAAAAACATCGCTGATAGATATGTATATAAAGATACGCTGGAATTGGTTGAACTTCGCCAGCACCAACTCTTACCAAGTTTGCTCCACCAACTAGCTCTAAACCTCGGCCAAGAAACTAGCTATCACGAGCTGGGAAATCTGCTGGGCGGAAAACTAGAGACAATTGAACGATACATTACACTGCTAGAATCAGCCTTCATCATCCATCGCTTGCCAGCACTGACAGGCAAGCAGGGAAGTCTAAGCAACCGCAAACGCAAAGTTTACTTCTATGATTTAGGAATACGCAACGCATTAATCCAGAGCCTCCAGCCATTATCGATGAGATCTGACAAAGAAGCTCTGTGGGAAAACTTCTGTGTCAACGAGCGACTAAAAACCCAGCAAGCCACTGGAAAAGTCCCAGAACGCTACTACTGGCGCGGCATCAACGGCGGCAAAGTCGACCTGGTCGAAAAAAATAATAACGACTGGCAAGCCTACAGTTTCAACTGGAGCG
>JBPCJO010000043.1:0-11634 GCA_051005235.1 Saccharimonadales bacterium (SeqCode) | reverse complement strand
GGTTATAGCTAATTGTTTGCACCACCAGCTCCCTGCCCTGCCATCTGGCGTAATAGTTACCGCCGCCCCTACGACCGCCGTACGAGTTCGCCAGCGGGGTTACGACCAAGCACGGTTAATTGCCCGGCACGTGGCTAAAAAACGTAACCTACCCTATCTAGAGACTCTCAGACGCACTAAGAACACCCGGCAAGTCGGATCAAATCGCGCCGAGCGCTTTATTCAACTCGAAAATGCTTTTACCGCGCATCGTCCGGAACGCATCGACGGTAAACATCTATTAGTAATTGATGATGTGCTTACCACCGGTGCGACTCTTGAATCGGCTGCCCGCACGTTAAAAATGGTCGGTGCCGCTACCGTCGATGCGGCCGTTTTTGCCCACCAACTTAAATTAACGTCTTCCAGTAGTACCAAAAGTGATTCAAAATCAGGCCGATAATGACCAAAAACCAGACAAACAAAATGTCGGCATGATGTTTTTGCATAAAATTACAGATAGGCTTGAGCCGCTGCGGCACCACAATATGGCCGTTTCGGAAGTTGTAGAGAGTTACGTACCAAAACGTCGGGATAACCACCGACCAAACTACCATACAGTACGGGCACAAGGCTCCAATTCGGTACACGCTCTGAAAAAACAGCCAGTGTATAAATCCAATCGCAAACAATAGACCAGCCTGCAAGCCGAGCCAGTACCAGCGTTTAAAGCTAGCGCCAGCCAAGATTGCAAAGCCAGTCACCGCCAGCGCCGTAAAACCAACCAGGCCCAATAAGGAGTTCGGAAAACCAAACACTTCTGCCTGAGGAGTTGCCATAACTGAGCCGCAACTTAGAATCGGGCTAATGTTGCAGGACGGCTGAAAACCCGGATCTTTAATAAGTTCAATTTTTTCAACCGTTAGGACAAACGCCGCGATTAAACCAATAATACCTCCACCCGCCAAAATGTAGCCGAGCGCCCGGTCGAGCGTGTTTCGAACAGTTTTTGCTTTTGTTTGCTTCACTAAGCCTAGTATACCAAAGTTTCGCTGCGCGGTGGTTGGCTTACCGCTTGTTTAAGAAAATTCCTTAAAATTATTTGCCCACTGCGACGAGCCGGCAACTCCGGGTGAAATTGTATACCGTATATCAGGCGTTCTTTATGCTTCATTATCTGGTTCGCGCACCGTTGCGTCCGTGCGAGTAACAAAAAATCCTCAGGTACAGTCACGGACGCCCGATGATGGGTGGCCACCTGGAATCGCGTCGGCAATCCGTTAAAAATTGGATCCTCGGCGACTGTTTCTAGAGCCACGATGCCCGTTTCGGCCTCATTCCTCATAATTGTACCGCCAAAAACGCTGCCCAAACTCTGGTGGCTAATACATATTCCTAGTAGCGGCACTTCAGTTTGCAGCACCCATTGTAAATGTTCTGTCCGTTCCTCAATCGTCTCGAAACCATAGGTTACCGGCACACCACTAAGAACTACCGCGCCAAAATATGACACCAAAGTAGGGTCTGCCGCAACCTCCCGGTAGTCCACTCGCCGGCACGAATTAAGCCGCTCAACTGCTGTTTCGAGCGGCCGGTTATAGTCTTTGTGCGCTGGCGCATTATCAACGATAAGCACTTCCATATCGTAATCATATAAACCGCGCCTTATTATTGCAATGGGTTAAATAGTTTTAAGCCGTATAAACCTGGGTACTAAAGTCTGTTGTTATCGAGACACTACGGGTTTTGAACCGTTATGGACACACTGGTTCACATTATGTACTGTCTTCAAATAATATGTTACTAGCCCGTTGAATAGTGTTAGTGGCATGAAGTTTTTTAAATTTGACGGGGCTGATGAAAGCGGCTCGGCTGACATCGTCTTCGTTTCCACTCACTTTAAGAACTCCGGTAAATTGCGAAACTTTATAAAATTGTCTTAACGATTTCCATGGCTGAGAAGAGTGTAAATCGTAACAATATTCAACAAAACTCACGATAAACTCGGACTCACCGCAAGCAGCTGCGCGTGCCTTCGCTTCACCTAACCTTGACGGTTCTGGCATGCTGCGCATGCAACCAAATAAAAAGCCCAATCTTTCGATCGGACTCTTTAATTTGGTGTAGCGTCATGGACGAAGTTAGAATTTTAATAAAGTAATAGATCGACTGCATATTCAAGTTGTAATAATAGCCAATATATGCTATAATGAATGTATAATCGTAAAATAAATATATGTTAGAAAAATTAAAACAAAGTAATTCAGAACAAGTAATGCCCGAAGGATTTATGTTTAATCCGGACATATTGGCTGAACATGACGAACAAATGCTTATGTTTCTGCAGGATGCCGCACATCAGGCAGCACCTACTCCCTCTTTCGAGAACGTACCGACTATAGATATCGAGCCAATGTTTAATCCTACTGGGGTTCCAACCGAGGAGATATATGTCCGCACTAAGGATTCCGAAGCACCCTTCAGGCAATTTACTGAAATGTGGCGTATTGTTGATAGAGACAGGCTAAAAGACGGTACTGCTCTTGTGTGTAGTCAAGTTCTAAAGACTAATTCTGTAGGCGAAGTCGAGGCATCCAAAAGTAAAATGAATAATCATCTGGGGTCGAATCACAATTCTAGAATGAATGATCTCGAAGCGACAACTCCCTATGTTTCGTTCAGTACGGATCCATCATATTTAGCTAGCAGAATGATCTTAGGTTATGGCTTTGGTGTTAAAGATGGGCGAGACTCTGTTGTAGTCCGGGTATGTGTTGATTCATCCCGTATACATATGAGTACGCGCAGAAAACAACCCGAAGTGTTGCTACTAGGTGGCGTTGCTCCTGATGAATATATGGCTGCTTACGAAGTAAATGATTTTGTTAATACATTAGTAGCTGATGATGCGCATATTAGGCTGCCAGGTGATCAAGTTGTATCGAGAGCAGAGGCGATGAGCCACTGGGTGGCATCATAATCTAACGGATCTTAAATAAAAAGCCTTCATTGCTGAGAACTTTCATACTGCTTATGCTTTTGGTGTAGCGTGATAGACGAAGTTAGAACTTTGATTCTAATGCAAGCTCATCGACTTCCTGCTTGATTTGTGGGTATATTCCGTCAATGTCTTTAATATCCCACACTCTAACTTTCTGTTGAGGTATATTGAATGATTTATTTGCTTGCTCATATAAAGTTCTACTCATAAACACGATCACCTCATGATTATCTATATCTTCCTGGGTAGTTTGCTTCCATTTGGGTGTAAGATACTTTTCTAGACCCTCGGCTTCAAGCAACTTTACGGTGTCAGGATCTACGTCACCATTCAATGCTCGTGTTGCTTCAATTCCACTTGAACTTATGAGTTTCAAGCCCTTGTCTTTAGCAAGCGACATTGCATACGCCTCAGCCAAACGACTCCTGTATACATTTCCTCTGCAAATAAAATGAATAGATTTCATAAGATTAGCTCCCTTTCTTGATGTCTATAACAGTGCTATTGGGTAGCTTAGCAAAAACACTACTTTCCACTAATAATTTTGAACCTCGTATTCCGCTACCAATAATAACTCGCTCTTTTTGGGTAATAGCTTCATCAACGATCAACTCCCAGTCTGCTGGTAAGCCAATAGGTGTTATGCCACCGTATTCCATTTGCGTTAGAGAGGTTGCTGTATCCATTGGTGCAAAGGATATTTTACGAGCGTCTAAATGTCGCCTAATAATACCGTTAATATCAGCCCTGTCAGTAGCCAGTATTAAACAGGCTGCATACCATGTTTTATCAGCTCTCTTTGCTTCAACTATTACACAGTTAGCCGATACGTCCATTTCAACATCATAGGCTTCGCAGAATGCCGCCGTATCAGCAAGTTTAACGTCAATCTCTGATACCAAAACATTTGGCAGGTTGTGTTGCTCAATCGCTTCGTTAGTCGGCGCAGCCACTAAGTCGGAGTGCTGGCCGACATCTACAAAATCTAGTTTCCCAAATTTCATTCTTGAATTACCTTACGTGCGTCAGCAATAAGTGCCTCAACTTGTTCCTTAGGAGTAGCCCACGAACAAACAAAGCGCACTTTAGTTTTGTTTTCACCTACTTTGTTCCAAGGGTAAAAGCCATAATCTTGACTTAGTTGCTGGTAAACTTTATTGTCTAAAATTGGGAAAACTTGGTTAGCGTCAGCAGTAAGGTCAAACTCCACGCCCACTTCTTTTAAACCGTTAAACAGTAGCTGTGCCATCTCATTAGCGTGATTAGCTAAGTTGAGCCACAAGTTATCTTCGTCAAAGAACCGAGCAAACTGCAATCCCATAAAGCGACCCTTGCTCATCATTCCGCCACGTTGCTTAACAAAATGACGGAAGTCTTTCTTGAAAGTGTCGTTTTGAATAACTAGGGCTTCGCCGTACATACCGCCGTTCTTGGTGCCGCCAATATAAAACATATCAAGACCAAGGTTGCCGACATCTTCCATAGACATATCGGCTACTTTACTGGCTACAGCCATTGCCAGACGTGCGCCGTCTAAGTAGGTATAGAGTCCTTTTGATTTGGCGTAGTCAATAACTGTTTTAAGTTCGTTTTTAGTGTATACAGTACCAAGTTCAGTTACTTGCGTAAGGTACGCGACTTTTGGAATGACTGTATGCTCGTCTTCATATAGGGCTAAAGCCTTGTCAATTAGAGCGGGTGTGAGCTTGCCGTCAGACGTATCAACCCAAATAATCTTATGTCCGTGAGCTTCTAAAGCACCAGTTTCGTGAGTATTGATATGACCGCTAGCTGGTGCAATGACACCTTCAATAGCACGGAGCATAGACTTTAAGCCCACTACGTTACAGACTGTGCCAGTAGGCAAGAAATGTACGTCTGCATTTGCTGTGCCAAACGCTTTCTTTACCCGTTCGGCTGCCAGCTTAGAGTACTCATCTCGCCCATAGGTAAGCTGCGGGTCTAAATTATGCTCACTAATATATTTGAGAATGTCTGGGTGGACACCTTCGGAATAGTCATCATAAAAACTGTATTTCATAGCCTAGTTTCCCTCATTATACATAACAAGATTCAGGATTGATATTTCTGCCGGGGATATCTCCACCTGTGTGGCTCCTCCACTCAGTCATGCTAGAAACAAGTTTCTGCACGTGCTTTCACTCCGCCGAACCTTAATAGTTCTCGTATGCTGACGCATGCAACCAAATAAAAAGCCTCACATTAATGAGACTTTAAATCGCTTATGCTTATGGTGTACGTAATGGACGAAGCTAGAACCTTACTAATTACTACATAGATTACCTCGTTTGTTTACATTGCATTTATTTTAGAATAACTAAGTAGGCAGGCCAGTAGCTGTTAAAGCAAACTCCTGGCCGCCTAATTCTTCTTACGCCGACGTATTGTTAACTTTCAATTCGAGCCCTTGTACTAGCAAGGTGTTGATGCAGTGGCCCTATTAAAGGTTCGCCGCCTTCAAGCGCTGACAGGATTGTGTGATGCTCATCAACTACCGTTGTCATTTGCAGCTCTGTTAAGGGAAGTTCGTTGTGTACGCGATACATTTGAATCTTATCTCGGAAACCCTGCAAAGCCGTTACACTGGCGCTGTAGCCGCGAAGACGCATCAGCTCAACATGAAAGCGAGTATCAGCAAGCATGAACTCTGCTTGCTCACCTGCGCGGTATGCTTCAGCCAAATCCACTGTGGCAGCATAGAGCTCGCGCGGGCTCTTTTTGGTAGTATCGATCGGGTCCTCGTACTGTGCCGAGGATACCTCCAGGCGATACCGCAATGCTATGCTGCCCAGTGCTTCCGTCCTGGTTATTTGCCGCACCTCTACTCCTCTAGGATTTGGCACTTGCCGTACCGCACCGGTTGCTTCTAGAACTGCCAACGCTTCCCGGACTGCTCCCCGCGGTTTTTGGATATGTTCGGCAATTTTACATTCTGTTGTGTGCTGCCCTGGCTCCCATACGCCTGACAGTATTTGGTTGCGCATGACAGCATGTGTCTGTTTTCTTTCATCTAATCTCTTTTTACTCATCTCATTCTCCAACATTAAAACGCCCCAAAGGGGCTTACACTTTATTTAAGATATATCGTACATAGCCGATGAAGCTAAACGATGAAGCAAGCCTTTATGCGTTTAAGGCTGGAAAACCGTCTAAGTAAATAAATAAAGAAAGATTCATTATTAATATAATAACATGAAAGTTTGTTTCGTCAAAATTTTATATTGCTTAATCAATGACTGTAGGGAGAGCTACTACCTAGAACATACAAGACTTCTAAACGAGAGAAGCATTTTAAGCATAAGCGTGGTGTAGCGTGATGGACGAAGTTAGAACTTTACTCTTCGCCTAAAACAATGTTATCAGGTATAACTAGTTGAACTTCATCCTAGACTTGGCTAAGGATGACATCGTGCCCTAGCCCGCGCCATAGTAGCCCCTTCGCTACAATCTTATTTGTAGGTATTGGCGGTTAGTATGGGAGAATGTCTGGAACTATTATTCTGTTGGCAAATGTTCTGAAGCTGGAGTGGCTACCGGTTGATGTAGGGGATGGTCAGTATTTAGATGTACACCTTCCGTATAGGCATCAATTGCTGCTATATCCTGTATTTCGTCAGCGTGTCGCCTATAGTATTTTTTGTTAATGGCTAGTTGCTGAGCTGATGCTATTTCGCCTGCCCCGTCTGCATTTTCGCTAGTAACTGCGACTTTTTCTGAGGCTTCAATAACTTTTTGACCTAAATCAGCTATTGTTTTAGGCAGACTACGCATACTACCCTCTGCCATGTTGATAGCATTATCAATACTTATTGGGATCCATACATCATCATTTCCGAGATTTACTTCAGTCTGGCCTTTTTCTTTTGCGGCTCTTAAATCTGTTAAATCTTTCTCGTACTTTAAATCTTCCTTGTCCTTAAGATGGCCATCGTAATTATTCTTGTCTATCTCGTAACCGTTAGTAGCAAATTCTAGTTTTTCATCAGCCGGATCCTGGGCTTCTTTATACTGTTCGGTGTAAGTCTGATAGTTTTGGGCATTTACTTCGTCTATTTGTTTTAATGTTTCGCTCATAGTTTTTGCTTTCTTAGTTTTTGTTTTTAATTTAGACTATTTACATATTAGCATAAGCTTGATAGAAAGTCAAGTAAGCTTTATATAATA
The DNA here is from genome assembly GCA_051005235.1 of Saccharimonadales bacterium (SeqCode). Taxonomy (GTDB): domain Bacteria; phylum Patescibacteriota; class Saccharimonadia; order Saccharimonadales; family 2-12-FULL-41-12; genus JALQXV01. The sequence goes on along the minus strand of JBPCJO010000043.1, from coordinate 4,469 downwards.
ACTTATGGTAATAAGGTTCATTGAAACGTTTAATATCTTACAAACAAAACAAAAAACCTCTCAAGATGAGAGATTTTCATACTGCTTATGCTTATGGTGTAGCGTAATGGACGAAGTTAGAATTCTAATTAACCTAGCGATGAGATCAACTTGTTTAGGTAGTTCGTTAATTCCCTTACTAAAGTGTCCTTCTTTTAAGATTGATACATATGAATTAGCCTAATTGCACAGGCCTACCGAATAGATGTACCTTTTCTCCGATATGATGCTGGAATTCTTCATATGCTTCCTCGCCAGGTAATTGGGCATCAGTGCCCCCATCATATATTGTGCTGGTTTCATCCCCGACCATCACCCAGTCATGTGTAGGATTCTCTTTAAGGTAAGGTTCATAAGTCCCACTATGCCTATAATGCGGCCCGAGCTCTGGATCTTCTTCAGACAGAACAACACCTTGGCGTCTAGCATTCTTCAGAACTCTGCTCATAAATTCACCCATAAACTCATTATATGCAGGACTTGCATGGTTACTGTTCCAATCGCCTGCCATAAGATGTTTGAGCATGATTTCAGCTCCAGTTCTGTAGGTTGTGTCTGTTCTTGGCGAAACTTCAGTCTCTGGCATGAATACAGATGTCAGCATTACAGCTAAAGGTCTATCGGCGTAACTTTCAGATTCTAACTGTCCCATATTAACTCCCTTTATTCTGTTGCCATTATTGACGTATCCTCAATGAGATTGCAAGCATGAGCAAAATAAAATGCCTCCCAAAATAGAGAGGCATTAATACTGCTTATGCTTGGTGTACCCGGCGGGATTCGAACCTGCGACCTTTGGCTCCGCAAGCCAACGCTCTATCCAGCTGAGCTACGGGTACTTGGCGTGCGCCTCTATTTTGCGCACGAAACAGGGGTTATCGTAGCATAATTACACGAATCTTAAAAGTGTAATCGTTTTGTTAGGCGGTCGAAGGGGTGTTCGGCGCGCTGGTCGTTGGGCAGGCTGGCCGCTAATATGTCAATGATGCGTTCTTCGTCTTCGGGGGCAAAGTAAATTGAGATCTCGGGCATTAGCCGCCTTAAGGGCATAAAACTAACGGTGCCAATTGCCCCTTCTTGGCGAAAGACGAAGGATTTGAACATACTGTAGGGGTAGAACTTCTCACCAATAGATATGCCTTGATGGTCAACTGTGTACGGCTGTTGTTGTGGCTTCTTGGTACTCGCTACAAGAAAGAGAATTCCCGCTGCAACGATTGTAATTACAGAGATAAGATCTTTAGTTACGAGAAAAATGGCACCGCAGATTACAACGAGACTCCCGATAGCCACGCCGTACCAGACCGGATCCTTTTGGTGCGCGATAAACTCAGAAGCTGTCCAGCTAACTGGAGTAATCTCTGTTATTTGCTGCTCTTCGGTAGCTGTGTCAGGGTTTTCAAACCGCTCGGCTTCACTTCCCTGTTCGTCGTTTGGTTGCATAAGCATATTGTATCAGATTCGCTTAATCAGAAGTTTATAACCCTCTGGTCAATAAAAAAGACCGACTGACGCCGGTCTCTTGTATTGGCGGAGAGAGAGGGATTCGAACCCTCGCAGGAACTCTCGCCCCTCTAACGATTTAGCAAACCGTCCCCTTGAGCCACTTGGGTACCTCTCCGTACTGTGTTCACAATGTGGACACTAACAGATGTAAAGTATAGCAGAATACTCAGATTTAGCCAGTTCGTTTCCATAGTTTTGATTTGAGAGTTGTTTTGAGTTTTTTGGCAGCCGCTGGCTTGCGCGCAGCTTGAGTTATCAGTTCGTCAGGCTCCATAACACGCTTAATAATATCCATCTGCCAACCGGCATCAAGCAGTTGGTGCCGAATTTTTTGATCGGTTGTTCCCTTGGCACGCTCCTTCTCAATAAAGGTTTCGACAGTTGATTTTCGCTGCATTACCTCAATTATTACATACCTTAGAGCTAATTAAGCTAGCTCAAATATGGGTAGCGTGACTTTTCTTACAGTAACATAAGCATAATTTCTTTAAAGTAATCAGTATCAGCAAATAACAAGGGAGAGTTAACGATGAGCTCAGTAGCATTAAACCGAAGAATACATAAATTTTTAGACGGCAAAGACCGTGAGCATCCAGAAATGCGCAATAAAGACATAGACACATTAATCGCAGAGCTTGCCAGCGAAGGTCGTTCAGCCCGCGTATTCTAAGATAGACGCTGTCTATCTTATCCTATGACTGCCTTATGAATGAATCTGTCGCTAAACTAAAAACATTGCAACAACGTATCTCTGCAGCCACTTGGGCAATTACGCTACTACTATCGCTCCGTGGGCTCTTTATCTTCTATGGTATGAAAGATAAAGGTTCTATTGAGCAGATCATTACCTTTATGACAGAACCAATTGTCCAGTTGTTCCGCTTTGACCGCATTGAGAGTATCGGTATTCCTGCTATCGGCGTACTTTTTGCAGCAATTTCACTATTATTGATCAGTAATATTATTCAAATAACGCTTCGGTTAACCGAACTACGGCTGGCCCGAGCCCGTCGCTACGTATTTCACCAAGCAGTCCGATCAAAATAGCCAAAGTTAGATATAGCCGCCCACCTCTGGTATAATAGATTGACTTTTGAGGCCTTTAGTTTCAAAAACAAGGAAGGGTGTCCGAGCGGTTTAAGGAAATGGTCTTGAAAACCATCGTGCCGGAAACGGTACCGTGGGTTCGAATCCCACCCCTTCCGCCATTAAAACAGGTCAGCCATGCCGCTGGCCTTTTTTAATGCACTTGGCTGAATTAACCGGCTGATACCTCATCTTTTAATCAAAATTTAATAACTGGTATGTATAGTGAATCCAACAAGAAGTAATATTTAAGGGATACTATGACAGCAAAAGACAACAACGACACTAGCCACTACGAAGGCGCCTTACTAGAAGATGTCAACGATAAACTGGATGCGCTACTAGAGTGGCAGCAACCACTGACGCAGATATCTCGGGATATTACGGAGTTGAAAGACGATATGCGCGAAGTCAAGCAAGACATCTCTGTCATGAAGGCGGTACTAACCAGCCAATCCGGGCAGCTACACAACCACGAACGTCGTATCACTACACTTGAAAAGAGGGCGGTATGACTATAAATAACAACGACACTAGCCACTACGAAGGCGCTCTTATTGAAGACGTAAATCACAAATTTTCTTTAATCCTAGAGGTAGTCGGGTCATTAAAAGACTTACCGGCCAAGGTAGATCGCCTAAATAATCGGTTAATGAGAGTTGAATCAGATGTACAAGTTATTAAAAAAGTAGTCACTGCCCATTCGTATCAAATTAACGACTACGAAGAACGAATGACAAAAATCGAAAGATCATCGAACCGTAAATGATTAACTAGCCTGTAGCAACTTCAAAATCGGCTGCATCCAGCTGAATCTCGCCACCTGACTGTACCGTTCGCTCTAAAATACGCTTAGCCACGATGTTCTCGACGTAGCGCTGGGCCATGCGGCGCATCGGCCGGGCACCGAGCCGTGAGTCATAGCCTTTGTCTACTAACCAGCGCTTGGCCGCGTCAGTTAACACGACCCGAACTTTTTGGGCGTCGAGCGTTTTATTAATACCAGCCACAATCAGGTCGATTACTTGTACTAAGTCATCTGGTGACAGTGGTTTGAACAGTACAACTTCGTCAAAGCGGTTTACAAATTCCGGCGCAAAGCTCCCGCGGCTAATTAAGGTGTCGACAAAAGTGGCTTCAAGATCGGCAATGTCTTTACCCTCTTCAATAAAGGTACGAATCTGGTCGGCACCGGCGTTGGAGGTGGCAATAATAATCGCGTCGCGAAACGATACAGCCCGGTTGTCAGTGTCGCGCATCATGCCCTCGTCGAGCATCTGTAGTAAGGTGTTAACAACTGCCGGATGAGCTTTCTCTATCTCATCAAGCAAGATCACGCTAAACGGTTTTTTACGGACTTCCCCTAAAAAGCCAAGCTCGGTTCCCTGCATCGGTGCGATTAAGCGGTTTACATCGTCGGCGGTGACGTACTGGTTCATGTCGACACGGATCATAGCTGATTCATCGCCAAAATAAGAACGGGCCAGCGCTTTAGAAAGTTCGGTTTTACCGACACCGGTCGGGCCGAGGAACAAGAATGTACCAATCGGCCGGTCGGGGTTGCCGACACCGCTACGGGAGCGACGCAAGGCATTGGCAATCACGCTAATGGCACGGTTTTGGCTAATGACCTGTTTGCGAAGGTCGTCCTCGAGCGTGAGGAGATTGCTCGATTCACCAGCATCAGCAGTCTGTAGTTTTATGCCGTAGGCTTGCTCAATCGCCTGTTGAACCTCCATGCGCGTTACGAGCTTCTGCTGCGTATTGGTAGAAGTTGTCTCCAGGACGCTCAGCGCGGCTCCTGGCATCGACTGTGTGGTGACGTAGCGGCTGCCTAA
>JBPCJO010000042.1:0-10763 GCA_051005235.1 Saccharimonadales bacterium (SeqCode) | reverse complement strand
GGGGAGCAAATCCCATCAAAGCCGGTCTCAGTTCGGATAGCAGGCTGAAACTCGCCTGCTTGAAGCTGGAATCGCTAGTAACGGTAGGTCAGAACACTACCGTGAATACGTTCCCGGGTCTTGTACAAAATAAATGCGCCTGGCAGTGCATTGGACTAGTTGGTGAAAATCCAACTCGGTTGCGACGTTTACGTTGCGAACCGATAGCTGCGGCTAGGACTTCTCCGGTAACGAAAAGTCTGAAGGAGCCTATATGCAAACGGTAGTCTTTACAGATTGTTTTACGACAATCAACGGTATTTTCGACTCTACAATGTGTACATAGAGGAAGAAGATCAAAAAGTATGGTTTCGGCCACGACTTAGGAAAAACCGGTAAGGAATGCAAGAAACAGCCCAATGTGTGACCCAGGGAGATCCATATATCGAGTGTAATAACGCCCATCACGTTTGCATAGCAAAGGTGATGGGCTGGATATATGGAAGTCAGCAGATCTCGTAGTACTTTTTCGTTACTATACCTGCGTTTCATTAAATTTTAATGAACTCGAGGTATAGTACCTGCATCATGTAGGAATCGAAAAAGGAAGGAGAGAACTCTATGCTGAATCCGCAAGGATTAAAGCCTTACGGCATAGAGACTCGCTTGGTGCGTTAGACGCGCATGCCAAGTGGGGAGCGCCTAAAATTACTAGAGCGCAATCACCGCCCGTCAAACCATGAAAGTCGCCAATACCTGACGTCTGGACTTCGTTCCGGCCTAAGGTAGGGGAGATAATTGGGGTTAAGTCGTAACAAGGTATCCGTAGCGGAAGCTGCGGATGGATTACCTCCTTTCTAGGGAGAACACTAGCACCCAGCAGCATTGCAAGCAATGTGTTGGGGAGCTAGGTCGGTCTTGGTACATTGTGAAATCAGTACTGACAATGTACATAACCAGAGAGCAATCTTTGGTCAAGATATCAGTTTCTGTAACACGAATTTGACGTTTGATTTGCACTATCTTGATTTTTAGCGATAAAGGCGTCTACCGAGAGGTAGACGCCTTTAGTTGTATATACACCAAACGATTGGTATTGTAAGTATATAAAGTATAAGCTAATCTCGACCAAGATGCCGATTAAGCGCTAGGGGAAATATAACTTGAACCAGGAACTTACATTAGTATCAATAATTAAGCAATTATTGATACTAACCCAGCGGCAGTTGTTTATTTCGTTCCTGCTTACTTTTGGGTTTTTCTTTATAGAGTATAGCGCAATAATTTTTCGTGAGTTTGAGGCTGGTTCAGGCACACCAGAAGGTCAAACCACACAAACCGCCACTTATCATATAGCCCAATTCTTAAATTATCTTAGCAGTTTACCGCATGCGAACGACATCGCTACTGCCTTTTTTTGGGCACTCACTGCCGTAGTCTTGTACGTTTTATATTTTGTGGCCCAAAATATAATTATAGACGCTAAGAATGAGATTGTGATTGATACAAATTACGCTAAAGATTCAATTGCTCGGGTCTTGATAATACGTTTCACTACTAAAATTTTAGTTGCCCTGGGATTCTTTGGGTTAGTCGCAGTCACATGGCTGTTTTTGATTCCATATTGGACCAGCTTACTGAGCGTGTTTGTGTACTCAGGCCTTTTACTTCAAGACATTCCCCTCTTCGCTATTGGGATCGTAGGCTTGGCCTTTAACCTCTACGCAATCTTGGCGGCAGTGCATTTTATTTTTATGGATATGCGGACAAGAAGCGGTTAAGGCTGGAGAAAAGCGTTAAATGAGTTCCGGTTTAGCTTCAAAGACTCGTAAAATTAAAAATTCGTTATTGGTGGGCGATGAGGGATTCGAACCTCCGACCTCGTCATTACCAGTGACGCGCTCCAACCAACTGAGCTAATCGCCCGGATTGTAAAACTGCGTTGTTTCAGCTGGTTAGAGCGCGCTATGCGCTATCTATAACTCTGCAGCTATTATGCTGCGCCAGCTGAGCTAATCGCCCACAAATCGGTATTTATGGTGGAGCAACGGGGACTCGAACCCCGGACCCCCTGCTTGCAAAGCAGGTGCTCTAGCCAACTGAGCTATTGCCCCACGTAGGTACGCAGTCCGCACGGCTTATATGCGACAAATACTGCTATATCTTATCTGAAAAAAGGCTTTTTCACAAGTGTTATGCCGGTGTAGTTAATTACTTTTTGTAAAAACGTTATTAACCACACCGGTGTATTAATAGCTACAACTGGCTGCCAATAAGTTTGAGACTCTAAAATCACATTAAATTCTATGAATTAGCTTTTCAGGTTGGCTCCGAGGTGTCGCTGGCGGAGCTTGGTTCGCAACGCACTGATCGGGCAGTTCGAAAGCCTTGGCCGGCGCAATGACACTGGCGCGCTGTGGGAAAACTTTTGTATTGCAGAACGACGCAAAACTATCCGTCAGCCAGGCAACGGTGGGCGACTGGCTGGTACCTCGAGGCGAAGCTTAGCAATCTTTGTATTTCGTATGGTCTTATCATACGTTTTCGCATTAAAATGCGTAGTACGACACTGCGAAATGTGCAAAATGAAGTGGTTGCAAAACTCCCTCAACCGTCTGTTTTCTAGTACTATACCTGCACTTCATGAAAAGTTAATGAACCTCAGGTATAGTACTAAAAAGGCATAGTATTGAGTTGGATGGAGTTTTGAAACCAGTTTAATCTGTGGATAACTTCGTAAATTAAAGCTTAGTCGTTGTACGAATAACTTTATTTTTAAGGTGTTATTGTAGAGTATAAAATACTAAATTTTTACTTTAACGGCGCGAATATCTTAAATCGTAGCTATATTAACAACGTAATAATTTGAAATTTGTTGTTAAAATTTCATCAATGCTAATGAGTAAAAATTGTACCCACCAACCTCTTGACCCCTAGTAGTTGATCTGCCATACTAGTATCTAGGTTATTAAAAAAACAAACCAAACATAACCAAAACAAAATTTAAAAAAACAAACCAAAACCAAACCCAAAAAACAAACCAAAATGCAACAACTAAAAAACCAGGTTAATTCCTATTGGCACGCACTGCGTGCTTTTCGTGTTTTCCTGGTTTTGTCCCTGGTACTGCTGTCAGGTATATATTCATATACGCGGGTGAGTACACCCGCACCCGCCTATGCTGCCACCAGTAGTAACCTCAACTACCAAGCCCGTCTGCTGAACAGCAGCGGTAGCATTGTGCCTGATGGTTACTACAACATTGAGTTTAAGCTCTACAGTGTTGCTTCTGGTGGCTCTTCTCTCTGGAGTGAAACCTACTACGACAGTAACGGCGTTACTGCTGGCAACGACAACCGGGTTAGGGTAGTCAACGGCTACCTCAGCGTTAACCTAGCCTCCCAGACTGCCTTCCCAGCTATCAACTGGGACCAAGACATGTGGTTAACCATGAACATCGGAGGTGCTACCCAAACTGCCACACCGACGTACGACGGCGAGATGACACCTCGGATCAAGCTAACTGCCGTACCTTATGCTTTTCAGGCGAAGCAAGCAGAGCGGCTAAACGTCCTACAGGGCGGCTTTAGCGGGGAACTGGACTTTGCCACCCTGACCGCTAACCGCAAGTACCTGCTACCCGACACCAACTTGGCCACCACTGCTAGCCCTGGCACCGTCTGTGTGTTTAACGGCGCAGTCAGTAACTGTCCGGCAGCTACCGGCTCGGCCAGCTATATCCAAAACACTATTGGCGGGCCAACCCCGCAAACCGAAGCCAACTTTAACATTCAGGCTACCAACTCGGGTGCCAACGGTACTATTGGCGGCATTATCCGGGGAGCAGCTGGGGGGCAGACGGTTGATCTTTTGCAGTTGCAGAGTAGTGCTGGAGCAGTATTGTCCAAATTTGATGCGAATGGATACCTCTCCGTCGGCACTGCCACTTCGCCAACTGGTGGAGTCGCTACCTTTAACGGTAATGTCGGTATAGGTACTACTAGTCCGACTGACGCCAAACTCCAATTTGCCACCGGCACCACCGAAGCTGGGGGTATAGCCTTCGGTACCGGCGTCAACCGAGCTAACTTATATCAGAGCGCGAATGATACACTAAAAACAGATGACAACCTGATAGTTGGCACAATAGGCACCGGTGGCACCAACCTGCTTTGTTACGATGGCACTAACAAACTATCCACCTGTAGCGCGGCTCCTGGCGCAGGATCTTATATATATAACGGCACTGGCCTGCAGACGAATGGTAACTTTAATATCCAGGCCATTGATTCAGGAATCACCGGCACCATCGGGGGCATTATCCGCGGAGCAGCCGGTGGGCAGACGGCTGATTTGTTCCAATTGCAGGATAGCGCCGGAGCGATACTGGCCGCTTTCAACGCTTCCGGCCAGCTGGTATTTGGACCTAGTGGCTTCCAGGACACCAATCTTTTCCGCGACAGCGCCAATGTGCTCCGAACCAATGATGCGCTAACTGTTGATGGTCTGCTCACGGGTTCTCTAGGAGCTACAGTTTCTGGCGCTGCCATAAACCTAAACAACAACTCCAACTTCGCCACCAACATCAACACCGGCACCAGCACCGGGGCAGTCAGCATTGGTAACTCCGCCTCAACTGGATTTACGCTCGAGAACGGCACCGGTGCAGCCAATCTCTTCAACGGAGACACCGCTCACACGGTCAATCTAGCCACCGGTGCCGCTGCCCAAACTGTTACTATCGGTTCAACTAACACTACTTCCACCACCTCAATCCAAGGCGGTACCACCGGCTCGATCAACCTAGGCTCAGTCGGGTCTTCGACCTTATCTTCTACTACTAACATTGCTAATACTACTGACGCTACCGGCACTCAAACCGTAAACATTGGTTCTGCTGCCAATGCCGCCAATGTTATCACTCTACAATCTGGCGCCACCGGCGGCATCAACCTGAACTCACCAACTATCTCAACCAATGCCACAACCCTAAACTTATTTGAAACCAACGCTACCACCATAAACTTTGGCAATGCGGTCGGAGTCGGCGGCATTAACTTTGCCGGTGGCTCTGGCAGCACTGGTTGTACTGTAGATGGTTCCACTGGCAATCTAATCTGCTCAGGCACCATCAGCGGTAGCACTGGATATCTAGCCAAAGACAGCCCAGACACCTCTAGCTTTGCCGTTACAGCCAGCAACTATCTATATGGCTTTACTAACTCATCCAGTGCCATAGCTTCCGGCGTACTAAACCTAGACAACGGAACCAATACTGGCAATACATTAAGAGTAACTACTGCTGGCAACCCAGGCGCCGGCAATGCTCTAATCTTCGCCAGCAACACTAACGCCAGCCCAACCGGCAACCTACTAGACTTGCAGTCTGGCTCCATCCCAACAAGCAAGTTCAGCGTTAGTGCCACAGGCTTACTAACAGGAGTTGGTGGCGCCACCATCTCTGGTGCCGCCATCAACCTAAACAACAACTCCAACTTCGCCACCAACATTAACACCGGCACCAGTACTGGTGCCGTAGCTATTGGCAACTCTGTAGCCGGAGGAGCTGTCACCTTGCAAAGCTCTAGCTCTATCGGTATTACTTCAGGTACGACCCTAAACCTTACTTCTACCGGAGCTAATAACATAAATCTAAGTCCAAGCGGTGCCACCAACACCGGAGTCATAGTCAAGCCGGGCACCAACTCCACCGCCGCTTTCCAGGTCCAGAACGCCGCTGGCACTGCAATCTTTGCCGCCGACACCGTCAATCAGACGATTACTATTACTAGTGCTAACAACCCCGGCTCTGGAAACGCGGCCCTTGTTGTGAACGCCGCAGTCGATAAAAGTGCCTTTATAGCTAAGAGTACGGATGGTGGTGCCGGTTTAGAGCCAATATTCCTTCTTCTGGGTGATAATGTCGGCGACAAAGCCTTCCAGTCAAAAATTGCTGGCGAGACATTTGGCAGATTTTCACTCTCGGTTACGGGAGTTATGGAGTGGGGCAGCGGGGCTGTAGCACGCGACACCAACCTGTATCGTTCCGCCGCTAATGTCCTTCAGACAGATGACGCTTTTATAGTCGGCGGTCTACTTACTGGTCAATTAGGCGGAAATATCTCCGGCGGCATCATCAACATAAACAATAACTCCAACTTCGCCACCAACATCAACACTGGCACTAGCACAGGAGCCGTAACCATAGGCAACAGCTCCAATGCGGCCAATGCTGTAACCATAGAAGCTGGCACCGGCTCTGGAGCCATCCAAATAGGCAACGGGGCTACGGCTCACGGCATACAAATCGGCACCAGCGCCTCAGCCGCTCAAACCATAGCCCTAGGCTCTACGAACGCCGCTAGCGCAACCAACCTCCAAGGTGGCATAACTGGCGGGATAAACATCGGTACGGTTGGAGCGGCTACAACCGGCTCAAGCATACATATTGCTGATACTAGCAACGGAACTGGGGTGCAGGGGGTAACAATCGGCTCCAGCGCTAACGCGGCCAATGCCGTCACGCTTCAGGGCGGAGCTACTGGCGGAATAAATCTATACGCTAACGGCAGTAGTAATAATGGCGTCATTGTCAGAAGTACAACGGCAAACTCTACGGCGGCTTTCCAGATACAGAATGCCTCAAATGTCAGTATCTTTACCGCCGATACAACTAACACGCGAATAACCATTGGCGGAGCTACAGGTACATTAGCCAACCGCAACCTAGAAGTAGCCGTAGCCGAAGTTACAACAACCTTCCGGATTGGTAATGCCACAAATAGCGTCGGAATTACCAATGCTGCTGCGGGTGGCCAGCTGCGCTACAACGGCACCGCCCGTAATATGAAAAACATCGGACTGCTGCCCGAATATGCCGGAGCCGTGTTAACCGGAGACGGAACAAACAACGTCGGTGCCATGACATCGGACTTCTGTGGTAACGACGGCGCCGGTCCGTTTATTGACGTTAACACCGCTCTCTGTGCATCCGGCGAATACCGCAACTACTACTCCTGGACCTCTCAGGCAACCAATGACTACAACATCTATGTCCGTTACAAGTTGCCGCAAGACTTTGATGGCTGGTCCAGTAGCACTGCCATGAAGATGACCGGCTGGCGCACATCTTCTACCGAGAAGTTGAAGATTTCTGTCTGGAATGCGACCGGCGGACTGTGCGGTACTGAAACAGAAGTAAACACCGCTAACGCAACCTGGCAGCAAACGGCCATTGGTGGCGATGAAACTACTGATCCTGACTGTAATACCACCAACATGGCTCCCGGCAGCACGATACTGATCGTTCTTAACATGGAAGTCGGTACAAACAATAACTTCATCCGGGCCGGCGAGCTGAGCATGGATTACTGGAGCAAGTTCTAGGAACAATTGTCATGGCACCTAAAATACACACCACCAGAAAAAGAATAAAAGACAACCCGCTTGTTTACGAGGTTGTCCGCCCTCAGCGCAAGCGCATCTCCCGCTATAAATTTAAGAAACAGGCCGGCATAGCCGAGCAGATCTTGGACGATTTATTTATTATGGATGTTTAGAAAACTATCGAAAACGTTGGCCGGTGTGATGACGCTAAAGATTGCATCATCATACATACGCGTAAAGCTGATCGGTACACGGACATTGCCCCTTGTACCATACTTGCATTCGTAGGCACGCAGTTCGTCCGTTTCTTCCTCTATAATATCAATCTCACGCTGATCCTGGTTGCGCCAGTAGTACGATCTCACGCGACGTTTTTGTGATTGCAGGAACTTCAGGCGCTCAATCACGCACCAGTTCTCCCATAGCGCCCCAAGGTCATCCCGAATTTCGATCGGTTTGAAGTTCTCTATAATGGCGTTACGGATACCAATGTCAGTAAAGTAGATTTTTCGCAAACGGCCAACCTCTACTCGTTGGTTACGCCGAAACTGATTGCGCCTAATGATAATAAAGGCTTTCTCTAGCAGATCGATGTAGCGCATCACCGTATCCTTGCTAATCGATAACTTAGTCGCCAGTTCGCCGTAGCTTACCTCGTGTCCGATCTGATAGGCTAGCAGACGAAGCAGATTATTAATGACTGTCTGATCAAACATGACTTGTGGCCCAAAGGCATCACGGTAAACGTAGTTATTGGCAATCGAGCTGAGCCGATCATGCGCCTCTTGGGCGGACAACTGCCAGATAGCCGGGTAGCCTCCACGAACAAGCATGGTACGCAGGTGCGACTCGGCCTCTGGCCGGTTACTGGAAACTTCGTTGATGCCGAAAGGATAAAGAATAACTTCTTCGGAGCGCCCCGTCAGCGGCTCAGAAATCTTATTAGCTAGGTCTAGGCTAGACGAGCCGGTTACCAGCAACCGTACGTCGGGGTAGGTGTCATGGATAAGTTTAATGGTGATGCCGATATTCTCAACCCGTTGCCCTTCATCGATGATAACCAAATCGGCGTTACCTATGTAGGACTTGAGCTCGGTTGCCGATTTGTTTGTGAGGCTCAGGACGACGTCGGGATTGTCGCAGTTCAGATACAGCGGTGTCTTGTAGGCACGGGCAATCTCGTGCGACAGCGTTGTCTTGCCAACTTGGCGTGCGCCGTAAAGAATAGCAACCAGCCCGCTACCAAGGATAGACGAAATATGAGCTTGTTCGTGTCTGGCGATATACATGGTGTCAGTATAGCATAAAATATCCGATTATCGCCAGTCGATTGGCGATATAGTGCCGTTTATCGCCAGCGTTGAGTTCTGTATTGCTGGAGTGTTAAAATACAAGCATTAGCAAATAACACACATAGGTTGGCATGGCTTCTAGAGCGTTTTACAAGAGGGGAATCACCGTTGTATTTGCCGGTGTCTGCGTATTTACGTTAACTATTGCCAATGCCACCAGTTTTGCGGCCACCGAGCAGTCGGCCTACAGGATGCTAGCTAACCTGGATAATAACAACCCGACATTCATTCAGCATAACCCAGGCAGCGGCGATGATACGATCGGTGCCGCTGTGATTGACCCGGTGACGGGCAGCTTTTTTATGGCAGGCCATAACACCACCTGGGTTATTCAGAAGCGTACCGAGGCCGACGGCAGCCTGGTGCCAGCCTTTGGGACTTCCGGGCAGGTTTTAGAAGACGTTGCTAGTAGTACCTCCGAGCAAATCGGAGCTATTGCTACCGACCCCAACAATGGGGCGATTTACGTCGGTGGCTATGACCGTGTTCCGGGCACTGCCAATTCGCAGTGGCGGATTGAGAAGCGTGACTACGTAACGGGGGCACTTGTAAGTGGTTTTGGAACTTCTGGGGTGGTGAGCAGCAACCCAACCGCGGGTGACGACATAATCAACAGTATCGTGCTAGATACGGCCGGAGGATACGTATATATTGCCGGTTACGATAGTGCCGGTGGCAATCAGCAGCGGATCGAGAAGAGAAGCATGACAAACGGTGCCTTGGTGACCGGTTTTGCTACGGGCGGTGTCTACACGCTCAATCCTAGTAACCAAGATGATAGAATCAGGGCCATTGATCTGGACCCGACTGCCCAATATATATACGTCGCCGGTTCGGACGAAGGCAACGGAAACACCGCCTGGCGGCTCGATAAGCTCCGGGCATCCGATGCAGCTCCATGTACGGCCGCCAACTGCGGGGTCCTGTTCGGTACAGCGGGCAGCTATAATAGTAACCCGAGTGTTCGTGCAGACACCATAACCAGCTTGCAGGTTGATGATGCCGGCGGCGCTATTTATATGGCTGGATACGATGGAGTAATAGCTAACAACAACCAGCAGTGGAGGATCGAAAAGATCGATCTAAACACGGGAGCCCTGATAAACGCTTTCGGTACTAGCGGGGCAGTCACCTCCAATCCGAGCAGTAATAATGAAGAAATAACCGATATTGCCCTGGATGGTGCCGGTGGATTCATCTTTATTATTGGTTCCGATAACACCTCTGCCGATATGCGCTGGCGGGTTGAAAAACGTCAAAGGAGCAGCGGGGCACTAGTCACGGCTTTCGGCACCGGCGGGGTGGTTACTAGCAACCCAAGCGCCAACAACGACACACCGGCATCGGTATTAATAGATGTCGATAGAAACTTAGTTTACGCGGTCGGCATGGATCGGGTGCTCGGCAATGCAAACTCACAGTGGCGCATAGAACAATACCAGTCGGACGACGGAGGTTATTGGCTGGGAAGTACCAATACCGCCGGTCTAGCTAGTAGTGGCGTTACTTTCCGCATACGGATGCTGATCCATTCCACGACTAACTTACTGGCTGCCTCTGCCACTCAGTTTAAGCTTCAATATTCACCAAAAACAGGTACCTGTGACACTGGTTTCGTCGGTGAAACATACGTCGATGTAACCACTTCATCTGGCGAGATTCTGTATCACGATAATCCTACCCAAGCCGATGCAACAGCGGCGCTCGCCCTGCCAGGTGATCCACTGCACGGCACCGACACCAATATCCTGGAAACTATCGAAGAGCTCAATAACTTCACAAACCCGGTCAACATAAACGCCGGTCAGGATGGCCTGTGGGACTTTGCAGTAAAAGACTTTAACGCCTTTGGAGCCTACTGTTTTCGGGCGGTTAACAGCGACGGTACCGTACTCGATACCTATACGGTTGTTCCGGAATTAACCTTTTGCCGCGATGACCCCAAGACAGAGAGTGTCTTACGTCACGGTGCTTACTTCTGCGAAGGCACCGAGCGGGCATATTTCTGGGCTAAGGATTAGACTTCTCGTCGAACAAGCTTTGAAT
>JBPCJO010000041.1:0-2276 GCA_051005235.1 Saccharimonadales bacterium (SeqCode) | reverse complement strand
AGTTGCCGAGGAGTGATCTCGGCCTTGATGAGATAAGCATCGGCTTGGTTTTCTGCGATAGTGCGGGCTTTGTCGTCTTGCTCCAGGTTGGTCGTGATAATAATCTTGGCTTTCAGGTCCGGCGTTTCTTTTCTGATACTAGTCAATACATCTATTCCGAGCATTCCCGGAACCATAATATCCAGCAAGATTATGTCGTAAGAATTAGTTTTGGCTTCAGCCAGAGCATCCTGCCCGTTGCTGATAATAGTTGCTTGGTAGCCCTCGCGCTCCAGGGCTCGTTTGTATAAGTCGCTAATAAATTGCTCGTCTTCGAGACATAGAACTTTGATTGGGTCCGCGGAAATAGTAGCCATCGTATATATTATAACCTTTTAACGTCTTGATAGTGAGTGGTTTTTTATCCAGCCGTGTGCGCTGCGAGTTATTTCTTTGTTGACACCGTTTTTTTCGTCATCAGACAGGCTGGCAAATGGCAAAATAGTAAAGCCAAACTCACTACCCTGGCCTTCCAACGACCGCACCCATATATTCCCGCCGTGAGCCGTTACTAAAGCTTTGCTCAAGTAAAGTCCCAGCCCGCTGCCAATTATATTATTTTTATTGCGGTAGTTACGTGAGAATTTTTCAAACAAATGCGGCACTACTTGGGTCGGTACACCTACGCCGAAGTCCTGAATTACAGTTTCTACCTGATTATCTTTGGTTTTGTAGGCCCGGATTTTTATCAGCGTTTTGTCAGTAGGGCTGTATTTGATAGCGTTGTCTACTAGGTTGGTTATAACTTCGGCTATGCTGATTCTGTCGATGCCAACAGTTGGCAGGTCGGCGCCTATCTCAAGTTCGATAGTTTTGCCGTGCACTTCTCCACGCAAGCGCAAATCGCTGACAATCTTGTTTAATAATTCAGGCCAGTTTTCCTCGTGGAGCTTGAGCGTCAGTTGGTCTTCTTCTATCTTGGCGACATTTAAAATATTATTTACGAAAGCCGATAGGTTTTGCGAAGCTACCTGCATCTTTTTAACAAAATCTGCTAGCTCCGGATTCATGTTCCCCTCTCTTACTTCGTCTTCAAATACCTCTATATAGCCACGTAGTATTGTTAGAGGTGTTCGTAGTTCGTGAACCGCCAAAGCTATAAAGCTTAGGCCTTTTTCTTCGGCACCGTAGATTTCATTTTGGTCTAATAAACTAATAATTACTTCTGTATGATTCGGTCTGATATCTTTAGTAAACTGCACCGCCATGTCAAAATACTGGACTTTTTCGCCGTAAGGATTAAGCCGGATGCCACGCCATACTTTTTGGGCGGTAACGGTATTAGCTTCGCAGTTTTTGATCCAGTCTTGCAGCGTCTGCTCGCGAAAAAGTATGTCAAATAGGCTAAATATATTCTTGCCGACAATCTCTATCGGGCTGCTTGAATATTCGCGAGCTCGATGATTGGCAAAGGTTATATTCCCCTCCCCGTCTATTCCTATTACGCCGATTGGCATTTGTTGAACATTTATCTCAGCCGCATTTTGGTTGCTGGGCTGAGCCACGCCGCCTTTTGCGGCATAGTCATAAACTTGGCGGGTCAAGTTTTCTACCAGCTCCTTGCCCAGCGTTAACCTGGCTATGTTGGGCGCAGGCACTGGTAGCGGCGACGGCGATACATGGAGTATAGCTTGGGCCAAAGCTTCTAGGGGGCGGCTGACTGCCTTGGCGACTAGCGAGCCGATAAGGACTCCTATTATTATACTTACGGCAGCTAAAACGCTGGTAAATATCAGCGGTTCAAGTTCGAAGAAATTCTGAATTATCCAGTAAGTAGCCACTATAGATATACCGCTGACAAAAAACCATAATAAGATATAGGTCTTGATCGACCTTAAGGCTTTTTCTAAAAATCCAGGTTCACCCACCGTATATCTTCTTTCTTAAGGCTTGTACTTTACAGCTTTTGTACTATCGACTAAGGTTATCCAGGTATTCCCTGGTGATAATAGTAGCGGTTTTTTATCTGGACCACTAAAACTAAACTGGGATTTATCGTCCTTCTTTTTCCAGGTGCCTTTGGTGATTGTTCCGTCTTGGAACAAGAACATACTACCACTGCCGGTGTATTTATATACCGAGTAGATGCCGCGTTTGCGGTAATCCATAGCTAGGGCTATCACGACTTTTGGAGAAATGCGTTTACCGCTTTTTTGGTCGTTGTGCGGTTTGCCGCCCATGACGCGATCGTAGCTATTGGACTTTTTGTTGTAGTCATAATGCACGTTGTATAGCGG
>JBPCJO010000040.1:0-67895 GCA_051005235.1 Saccharimonadales bacterium (SeqCode) | reverse complement strand
GCCTCTTGTAATAGGACGCCGGTGCCGCAAAAAGGGTCAAGCACGCTTATTTCATCTTGCTCAAGGTCGCCAACCGCCAGATTTAAGATGATTTGAGCGAGTTTTGGGGGGAGCATGCCAATCCGTGCGTCGCGCATGGGGCGCTCTTGGTCGCGCTGGCGGTAGGCATCGATATCTTGGACCCACACCGTCTGTGCCAGAACAGTGCGATTTTTATCGCGGACTAACATAAGTTCCAGCCCATTTGGACTGGTTAGTTTATTATGAATGACCTGCGCCGTATTAAGGGTGGCTTCGGCGTTTGGTACAACGCGTGCGCTACGGCCAGCTTGCTTGATAACTTTTTTGAGCGAGAGGGCGGCAGCATTAACTTGTTGCGCCGAAGCATTAAAACCGTAGGTACTGAGGCCAATCGTAACCTTGCCTTCGGGAATGTACTGCAAATGGTCGGGTAGCGATTTTTGGACCGCGCGCAACGCTTTATTCCAATCGGTTGTATCAAGGTAGGTAAGTAGCTTGGCAACTTTTTGAGTGCTCCCAATTTGAGTAAAAACAGCTATATCTTGGTCTGTTTCAAGCTGGGCGATGTCGTTGTTGAGGGGCTGGAAATCGGCTGGACCAAAGCGACTTTCGAGTTCTGCTAAGCCAATGGCGGGCTGGCGGCCAAGAATACATAGTAATTGCATAGTAGGTTAATTATATAGGCCTTTCGCACTTTTCTACAGCCCCAGGCTCTGCGCAATAGCGCAAAAGTCCTATATACTATCTTTTAGATATGGCTGAAAAGGCACAGGAAGTAAAACAAAGTAACAAGTGGCGGCATATCCTCACTTGGGTAACGCTTGGCGCATTGCTATTACTGTTGTTTTTGCTACGCGATCAGATTAGCGAGACATTTTCTAATCTTGACCGAGTGAATGTTTATATATTGTTGTTTATTATTTTTTGGCAGGTGATTAATTACCATACCTACGCCAAGTTGTATCAGGGATTATTTGATATTTTAGGCAAAAAGTTTAAGTACAAGCCAATGTACAAGGTGGCGGTTGAACTTAATTTTGTGAACCATGTGTTTCCGAGCGCGGGCGTGTCGGGCTTTTCGTATTTTGGCTTACGCATGAAGCAACTGGGGGCAACACCAGCCCAGTCCACACTGGTGCAGACTATGCGTTTTATTACCATCTTCATGTCGTTCCAGGTGTTATTACTCATCGGATTGTTTATTCTGGCGGTTAACGGCAAGGCCAGTAACTTAACGATATTGGTAGCTAGTTCACTCGGAACATTGCTAGTAGTGGGAACGCTCGCCATTATTTATATCGTCAGTAGCCGCCGCCGGATCGATATCTTTTTTACGGCGCTTACCAAGTTTTTAAATAAACTCATTCAAGTTGTACGACCAAAACACCCAGAGACAATTAATATTGCGTCTGTCCGCAAGCTATTTTTAGAGTTTCACGAAAATTACGTAATCCTCAAAAAGAACTACACCAAGTTAAAAATGCCACTGGTTTACGCCTTTTTCGCAAGCCTAACCGAGATTCTGACTATATACACGGTTTATGTCGCGTTCGGTGAATTTATTAACTTTGGCGCGGTTATTATTGCCTACGCAATTGCCAACTTCGCAGGGCTGATCTCGGTTTTACCGGGTGGCATTGGCGTCTACGAAGGTCTGATGACTGCGGTGCTGGCCACAGTAGGTGTACCGCCCTCAACCAGCTTGCCCATAACCATCATGTACCGAGTCCTCAGTAGTGCCGTCCAGCTGCCTCCGGGCTATTATCTGTACAATAAAGCTATAAACAAACGCAGTAAACCGCCGGTATGATTGGCCAAAATCCCAGCTTTACGGTTAGCGAGTTTGTGGCGATTTTTAACCAGTCGCTGGAGATGATGTATCCGCAGATTGCGGTGGTGGGGGAGCTGTCGAACTTTCGGGTTAGTAAAGGCAAATGGGTTTACTTTGATTTAAAAGACGAGCATTCCAGCGTTAAGTTTTTTGGCACGGTGTTTAATTTGCCGGGGCCGCTAGAAGACGGTATTACCTGCGAAGTGGTTGGTCGGCCCCGTCTGCACAACAACTTTGGTTTTAGTATTAACGTTGATAGTTTGCGAGCCGTCGGCGAGGGGTCGATTCGCAAAGCTCAAGACCTCTTATTAAAGAAGTTGGAAACAGAAGGTTTGTTTGCACCTGAGCGGAAGCGGCAACTGCCGTATCCTCCCCGACGGATTGGTCTAATTACGTCTGCCGAATCGGCTGCAATCGCCGACTTCCGAAAAATTATGACTGCCCGCTGGCCGAGCTTGCAAATTGAATTGATTGATACACTAGTCCAGGGTGCCCAGGCGCCATCTGCAATAGTGTCAGCGGTTCATAAATTTAACAGCCTCAGCGACCCGCCAGAAGTACTGGTTGTCATTCGCGGGGGTGGCAGTGCAGATGACATGGCTGCGTTTAGCGAGGAGTCGGTCGTGCGCGCGGTGGCTGCCAGCCGAATTCCAACCTTGATTGCGATTGGCCACGAAAACGACGTTAGTTTGGCTGAACTGGCTGCCGATATGCGCGCCAGTACACCAAGCAATGCTGCCGAACTGTTGGTGCCAAACGCGCAACATGAACTGGAAGTAGTAAATCAAAGTAAAGCGCTGTTGAGTACCCAATTACAGCGGATTATTCAGGACGAACAGCAACAACTTGTTGATCAGCAAACCCAATTCCGCGAGTCCTTGCAGGCGGTAGCCCAGTCAAGCAGTCAGCAGCTCAGCCATGCAGAAATCCTGCTAAAAGCGCTCGACCCGCTGCTGCCGTTAACACTTGGTTACACACTAGTGCGTACCACTAAAGGGCGGCATATTAAATCAGCCCGCCAGCTTAAAGCTAGTGGCGCAGATGTGTTCAGCTTACAGTTTACAGATGAGAAAATGCAAATCCGCACGGTTGAGAGTGAATAATAAAATGAGAGGCAAGGAGATACTATGAAGAAAAATGAAGAAGCAAAATCATACCAAGAACTAAAGCAATCGCTAGACGCGGTGCTAGCCCGTCTGCAACACGAAGACACTGATATAGACGCGGCGATTACATTACACGAAGACGGCCAAGCCATTCTAAAAGAGCTAAACGCCTACTTACAGCGTGTCGCCAAGCATGCCGAAATCGACATTAAAAAACTAAATTAATGTTTATAGTCTTTGCGGTTATTGTAAGTTTATTCGCGTTTGTGATTTTATTTGGCGCGCCGTATTTGCCGACGCGACGTGCTCAAACGCAAGCCGCGCTTGATTTGCTTAATTTAAAGCCCGGCCAAACATTGTTTGAACTTGGTTGCGGTGACGGCCGGGTGTTAAAACAGGCAGCTCAGCGTGGCCTGCTCGTGGTGGGTTATGAGCTAAACCCGATACTCGTTTTGACTGCCTGGCTTTATACCTGGAAGTACCGTAAACAAGTGCGAATTATATGGGGTAATTTTTGGAAGGCTGACCTGAGCCGCGCCGACGGTGTATTTGTATTTTTGCTTGACCGATTTATGGTAAAACTCGATGAAAAATTAAAAGCCGAGGTGCACGGCTCTACCAAGCTAGTGAGTTTTGCCTTTAAAATTCCTCATAAAAAAGCCAAACGTAGCAAAGCGGGCATCTACTTGTATGAATATTAAAGTTGCGTTACCATGAGCGGTATGAACTTGCGTAAGTCTGAAGAGGGGCAAGTTAACCTCCTCGTAATACCGTTAATTATTTCTGGTATTTTACTCCTATTCTCAATTGGGTTTGGCGCCTGGGCGTTTATTGGCCAGCAAGACTATAAGAAAAATTTTGACGAAAAAGTTGCCGGCGAAGTAACGGTCGCAGTCGATAAAGCTAAAACCGAAAAAGACAATGAATTTTTTGAGCGTGAAAAAAATCCTCTTAAAAACTACACCAGCTCCGCCCAATTCGGAACACTTAGTTTTCAGTATCCAAAAACCTGGAGTGCCTACGAAAGCGAAGAAAATAACCAGCTTAAGCTTTTAATGCAACCCAATTTAATCTCTGCCAACCCGGCTGCGGCCCAGTCTCTACGGGTAGAGGTTATTAATACCGCCTACGACCAAGCGGTCTCCCAGCTCGATAGCCTGATCAAGCAGGGTAAGGTAAAAGTTGTCACATACTCATTGCCAAAACTACCCAGTGTCGTCGGTTTACGCATTGATGGCCAGATCGAAGATAAAAAAACCGGCGCGACCGTCTTTTTGCCACTCCGCGATAAAACGATTAAAATCTCGGTCGAATCAAGCGACCGTATCAACGACTTTAATACCATTATCTTGCCCAGCTTCACCTTTATTCCGTAATCACGCGGCTATAGCCATGCTATAATCCCTGCAACGAGTATGAGGGTACAAGTTCGCGCGTAAGCGTACAAACGATATGAGCCAACAGTTTCAGCACTTACCAGAAAATAGTAGCCACGACAGGCTGCTGCGGGCGCTGGCGTATGAACTCAAACAACCTCTAATTAGAATTGCACGTCAAGCTGAATCGGGCGAAGTTACGACGTTGGGAACGATTCAATCAACCGCCGAACAAACCCTCCAATTAATCGATAGTTACCTATTGGCAGCCCAAGCCGAATATGGTCAGCTGGCACTTGATCTGTCGCCAATTAACACTGGTTCGATACTCTACGACACCTTGTATGAGCTACGGGAACAAGCGTCGGCGCGCGGTATCTCGCTCGTCTTAGATAATCGCACCCACGAACCAGTTATGTCACACCAGCCAGCGCTTAGCTCAATCCTTAAAGTCTTTGCTACCACACTGTTTGACCTGCAAGATAGCACGAATGCAAAGGTATTACTCCGAAGCTACAAAACTCGAGCAGGCAAAATTGGAATTGGCTTATTTGGTAGTGCTACGTTAACAAAAACGGACGTTGAGCGGGCACTGATGTTGCAAGGGAAGGCGCATTTGTCCTTAGCACGAGCTGGTAACACTCATATTCCGCTGGCTATTGCCGAGGGGCTATGCCGAGCGATCGGCAGCTCACTACAAGTAAAACACATGGGTAGACTGAGCGGTTTAGTCACCGAATTGCCGCGCAGCGAACAGCTGTCGTGGGTGTAGTATGAAGCAAGTCTTGCTGGTTGAACCCGATACAATTCTGGCAAAAACTATCGCGTCGTATCTGATGAATAGGGGATTAGCGGTAAGTACGGCGACTACCGCCCAAGCGGCAATTGCCAGTGCCGATGCCACGTTACCAGATGTCGTTATCCTTGAGCTCGCTATGCCAAACCACAACGGCATTGAGTTCTTGCAAGAATTTCGCTCTTATTCCGATTGGACGAATATCCCAATTATCGTCTACAGCCATATACCCCAAGAAGATACCGGCTTGTCAGCTGCCGAATGGCATAAGTACGGTGCGGTTGACTACTTGTATAAACCAACTATTGGGCTTGAACGTTTAGCCGCCATTTTACAAAACTCAGCAGTCTCAGCAGTCGAGGCATGAAGCAACATACCGACCTGGCTATTGTCTTAACACGGATTGATTACGCCGAACATGACCGAATTTTGACCCTGCTATGCGCCGAGAAGGGGAGAGTTTCGGTTTTAGCCAAAGCGGCCCGTTCACAAAAAAGCCGCTTAGCTGGCGGCATTGAACTGCTCAGCGAATCAGAAGTCTGCTTCATCGAAGGACGATCAAAGCTGATGACCTTAACTTCTGCCCGGTTACGCGTCCATTTTGGTGAACTCGTCAAAAATATGCGGCGCATGCAACTAGCCTTTGCCCATATAAAAATAATTAACAGTATTGTTGATGAAGCTGCCGGCCAAGAATATTATCCGTTCCTACTTGAATCGTTACGATCCCTCAATGACCCAACCTATGACGCGCGAATCGTCGATATGTGGTTTAGCCTCCAAGTTTTGCAGATATCCGGCACCGCTCCTAACTTACGTTTGGAGGCTGCCTCTGATGCTACCAATTTTGAGTTCGACCACGACCATCAGCGGTTCCAGCCCGCCGACACCGGCCTATTTACCCAAAACGACTTAAAAGTGCTACGCCTTTGCATGGCTCAGCAGCGACCTCCGCGCCTCCAAAACCAGCTTGGCTCCGAAGACCGCTTGCAGCAGTTAACGCAAACCCTAGTGAAAACCAATCTGACCGAACTCTAGTCGTGGCACTAGGTTTTCAGTGACTATGATATTGACACGAATATGTACATATTCGTGTCAAAGTCCAAGCATAAGAATACTAGTGTACGCATACTGGTAAACACCCTCCAACTCCTCTATAATGGCAATAATGAATAAAGAAATAGCCATGGAAGATATTGTTAGTTTATGTAAGCGGCGCGGTTTTATTTACCAAGGCTCCGAGATTTATGGTGGCCTTTCGGGTACTTGGGATTATGGTCCGCTTGGCGTGCAGTTAAAGCGCAATATTTCTAACGCTTGGTGGAACTTTTTCGTTGAAAATCGCGATGATGTGTATGGGCTTGACGCGGCAATCTTAATGAATCAAAAAGTTTGGCAGGCAAGTGGCCATGTTGGTGGATTTAATGACCCGCTGGTCGAAGACCTTAAAAACAAAAAGCGCTACCGAGCCGATCACTTACTCGAAGAAAAAAGTGTCGAAGATGTATCATCAATGACTTCCGAACAGATGAATGAAGCTATTAAAACGCACAATATTAAAAGTCCTGATGGTAATGAACTAAGTGAAGTCCGTCAATTTAATATGATGTTTAAAACGCACATCGGTGCGTTGGAGGACGATTCGAGTATTAGTTACTTACGGCCCGAGACCGCCCAGGGCATGTTTGTTAATTTTAAGAATGTAGTAGATAGCTTTAGTCCGGATATGCCATTCGCGATGGCTCAAATTGGCAAAGCCTTTCGCAACGAAATATCACCGCGCGACTTTATTTTTCGAGTCCGCGAAATGGAACAAATGGAGATCGAAGTCTTTGCCCACCCCGACAACTGGCGAGCGGTATTTGATGAGTGGCTAGCGCTCCAAAAACAATTTTTTATGGAACTGGGTTTACCCGAAGAAAAAATTCATCACGTTGAAGTGCCGCCAGCCGACCGGGCGCATTACAGTAAGTATTCTATCGACACTGAGTTTGACTTTGCGATTGGCCAGAAAGAACTCGGCGGCTGCGCTTATCGAACAGACTATGATCTATCAAAACACCAGGAATACTCCGGTAAGAATCTTATGTATCGCCCAAAAGACGGGGCTGAACCATATGTGCCACATGTTATCGAGCCAACGGTTGGCCTCGACCGACTGGTACTGGCGGTAATAGATTCCTCATACCGCGAAGACGAGCAAAATGGTGAAAAACGAATCTACTTACAGTTGCCCGTAAACCTTGCGCCGGTTCGCATTGCCGTTAGTCCGCTCCTCAAAAATAAGCCAGAACTAGTTGCAAAAGCCCGCGAGGTTTACGACTCACTCAAAAAAGAGTTCGGTAATGTCATGTGGGACGACAACGGCAACATTGGCAAGCGCTACCGGCGCCAAGACGAGATCGGTACACCATACTGCGTGGTCATCGACTTTGACAGCTTAGAAGATAACAGCGTAACCGTGCGCGACCGTGACACCACCGAGCAACAGAGAGTGAGAATTACAGATCTTACTTTACGTTTACAGGGTTAGACTGGATGCCAAATTTTTCGATCATTTTTTTCAAAAATTCTCGCGGTGATGAAGTAGTTAAAGAATTCATTCGTAAGCAAGACAAAGATTCAGTCGCTAAGATAAGTCGCTTAATTGATCTTGTTGGTGAGCATGGACCGTTATTAACAATGCCGTACGCTCGAAGTATGGGCGATGGTTTACATGAGTTACGGATAAGAGGTAGAAACGAAATTAGAATATTCTATATCTGCCAAGTCCCGGGAAACATTGTGGTCGTACTGCATGCCTTCAAAAAAAGAACTCAACAAACTCCTGTAAAAGAACTAAAAATAGCTAAGCAAAGGCATAAGGACTGGACAGAGATATAACACATACGTTATACTAATAGTATGAAAAAACAATTAAAAGATGAGTGGACAACTTTCCGAGTTGAATTGTTATCCGACCCGGAAGTAAAAGTTGCCTACGATAAGCTCGAAGACGAATTTCTCTTGGCTGACGCCCTAATTCGGGCGCGTTTAGATCATAAACTTACCCAAGCTCAATTGGCAGAGAAAGTTGGCATGAAGCAGGCTGCCATCGCTCGCCTAGAAAGTGGCGAGTCGAACCCACGTTATAAAACGCTCAGTCGGGTTGCAAAAGCCCTCGACAAAAAAATAACACTTACATAGCCCTAGTGATTCGTTTTACGCAAAAGTAGAAAAGATTACAATAGACAAAAGTTGCAAACTTGTGTAGAATGTTTCATATGAGTTCAGTACCTGGTGAGATGCCTAGCTTTGATTTTAACTTTGGACCGCAGCGAACATACGATCATATCCAGCTGGCAGACACAGTGGTCTGGCCTTTAGTTAACGAGATCTGGTGGCAAGATTGGCGTACAAAGAGCCATCTTGGTAATGAGATGCACGTCTTAAAAAGAGGTGTTATTAATAGTCAACTATTCGACGTAGCAATCGGTGCATACACCGAGCTAACTGATAGAGAAGAAGAGCCTGGAGACAGCAACCCAATTATCTCAGTCGCAACAATTGATATTCGATCTATTGTTGAGGATGAAAGAAAAGACATGATATTATCGTTGGCTGCCTATCAAAGCGATGAGCTTGAACACTATGATGTTGAGCATCTTTTAGTCAACACTGGAACGGTATACAAGTTTGGTACTGACAACGATGTAGAGATCGAGACAAGCCAGTCGGTAGAAAGTATAGACGGGCAAATTGTCTGGTATTCCGACAGCACAGACGAAGACGAAGAAGCAGACGAGCCCGATGAAGATACGCCAACAATCGTAATATATAGTGCCCAACCTGCCACAAAAATATTTGATCAAGATATGGATATGCTTCAGGCAGGTCTGTTAGTCTTTAACTCACCGACAGCAATCATAAAAGCGCTTCATACCATCAGGGATAATCCAGTACTCTCTCAGAAGTTATGATGAGGAACGAAACAGCGACGAGTTTGCGACGTCTGGCAGCGGTAACTTCTCACATTTAAGCTGTATAGGACTTTCGCACTTTTCTACAGCCCAGGCTCTACCTGCATTTTAGACTGCGCCTCAGCGGCTAAATAGGTTCTTTCCTCACTCGCCATATCTACCGATATGCCTCGATCAAAAAGAACCTATTTAACTCACTGATCCATCAGCCTAATTCTGCAGGTTTTGCTTTGGAATGGCTATGAGCGGCTGCGAACTTTCATCTTTCGCATCGAGTGTAGCTACGGCTACCCCTCCAGAAATATAAAAGCTCTCGCTCGTCTCAGCTAAACTCTGGCATCTGCATAAAAGTGCGAAAGTCCTATTTACTTATTCCTAAATCAATTTATGATAAGAACAGATGAGCTCAACAAGTGAAACACTTCATGATGGCCCTCTAGATATCGTTCGTCGCATTAACGACGAAGCAGTTCAATTTGATGAGATAGCTACTGACTATATTATTTACGAAAATGGCCGCAACCAGATGCCTAATTCTGAGGAGGAGCCTCGACAAGTTGTTGAACGCCAAAGAAAACGACATACTGAAATTTGCCAAGAAGTGGTCGCGCTCGATAATATAAATCCACTCATGGGCCAGGATGTCTCAATATATGGCGATACATTAACAATTAGCATTGATCCTGATACGAAAGAGATAAAAGCTATGGTACTACCTCCTGGAGGTCCGCGTATCGTTCCTCGAGGTAGGTATTACGGCTATAATATTAAAAAAGTCTATGATCCCGACAATGAGAGACCCTTATATTGTGTGGTCCATATGCTGCAAGGAAAGGCTAAAGGATTTTGGGATGAATATGGAAACCATCACCTCGTAACTGATTACATGTATGTCCGCGCTGCCAACAGCGAGATAGTACCAACTGTTCCGGTTAATGCGCACAGCATAAAAGACCTGAGTAGAGATGAGGCGTTTGAAGACCTCATGTGCTTGGCTTTTGATCGATCAAGCAGCCGTCTGGAAACAATCCAAAGAGTAGGATCGTTTGCCAATAAGCTTCTTATTGAAGAAGAAAATGAAGTAGAAAAAAATCATCAACGGATTAGCTATCTCAACTCTATTGGGCTACTAGAAGGTCTTAGAATCCTGACCCGTGATATTGCAGTAGCCGATATGGAAGAAGAAGAGAGCACCGTTACCGAGTTTAGTAACCTTGAAAAGATACTCGAAGTCGAACCAATTTACTTGCAGTCTGAGTGTTCATATCAACGTGTCAATAACAATACCCAAGTCCAGGTCTCTGCAACCAAAGAATTGTATGTGCATGGCAAACTTCTTGACGGCAGGACAGTTATGACGCCCCTAAGAAGTATCTTGAGTGTTTCATAAATGCTATACTGAATGTCCACTAGGCGGTGCAATTGCCCGCGGAACTAATTAGAGGGAACTGTATAAATAACATGCGGCAAGATCAAGCACTACATATTATGTTGTCTGGAAAATCGGTCTTTTTGACGGGTCCGGCCGGTAGCGGCAAAACATATGTGCTTAATAAATTGATCCGCCAACTTAAAAAGCAGGGTAGTGAAGTGGCGGTAACGGCCAGCACCGGTATTGCGGCGACTCATCTTGGCGGAACGACGATTCACTCCTGGTCTGGCCTTGGCATTCGCGAAGAAGTTACCAATACAGATAAAGTCTGGCTGGCCGACAACGCGCGGCTGCGCAAGCGTTACAATATGACCGACGTATTAATTATTGACGAAGCTTCAATGTTGCATGGCAAGCGACTCGACATGATTAACGAAGTCGCTAAGTTGCTCCGAGATAGCCCGGAGCCATTTGGTGGCATGCAAGTGATTCTAACGGGCGATTTATTTCAGCTGCCACCCATCAATCGCGGCCGTGAGCCCGATGACTTTGTGCATGCCTCTCGGGCGTGGCAAGAGTTGGATCCGGCTATCTGTTACTTAACCAGCCAGCATCGTCAGAATGATGGCGCGCTCCTCGGTTTATTAAACGCCTTACGTACCGACACCTTTGACGAATTCCACGCCGAAACCCTTCAAGAGCGGGTTGGTATGAAGCCCGACGAAAGCGAAGTGGTGCTAACCCGACTTTACACCCATAATGTAAACGTAGACACCATTAACGACCAGCAATTGGCGGCATTGCCGGGCGAGGTCGAGGTCTACGAAATGGATACTACGGGCCGCAAACAATCGGTCGAACAACTCCAAAAAAGTGTCTTGGCGCCCGAACGGCTCGAGTTAAAGATTGGTGCCGAAGTCATGTTTGTGGCCAATAATTTTGCCGCCGGATTTGCCAACGGTACTCGAGGTCAAGTAATTGATTTTGACGGCGACTGGCCGCGCGTACGTTTACAAGCTAATAATAAGATTATTACCGTCGAACCGCATAGCTGGCGCTACGAAGAAGACGGTCGTGAGCGGGGCAGCGTGTCGCAGCTGCCGTTGCGCCTTGCCTGGGCTATCACCATTCACAAAAGTCAGGGAATGAGCCTCGACAGCGCCCTAATCGACCTAAGTCGGGCGTTTACCTATGGAATGGGCTACGTAGCGTTATCGCGGGTTCGCTCAATTGACGGGCTGTACCTAAGCGGGATTAACGATATGGCACTACGCTTGCACCCTCAGATTTTTGCGTTCGACGCACATCTGCGGACAGCCTCGTTGGCGCTGGCCGAAGAAATCGGTGAAGTCCCGGTCCCGGTAGTGGTAGAAAAGGCGGCCGATGAACAACCCATAGCGAATCCCAACCGGGAATTATTCGAAGCCTTACGTCGCTGGCGCGCCGGCCGCGCATCTAGCGACAGCCTGCCAGCCTACATTATTGCCCACGACAAAACACTCGACGAAATTTCGCGCCGTTTACCACGCTCCGAAGCCCAATTACTGGCAATAAACGGTTTTGGCGTTAATAAGGTCGCCAAATACGGACCAGATATCCTTAAGATAACCCAAGACTTTACGAACTAAGTTTGCTCATTTGCTTCTCAATCTCCATTAACAAGTCGTAGTCGGCATTACGCAGTTGGGCATGATGGTCTTTTATCTTTTTAAATTCGTCGCGGTCGATCCAGCGGTAGTGACATTGCAAACAGGTATCAATATGAAGATTACTCGGCCCGTAGTTTACCCGATAGGTTATTGACGAACAGCTCGGGCAAACTACGACGTGTTCAAAATGGTTATTAGGGCCTTCTACGGTTTGCGGCGCACTTTTAAGCTTTTCGATCAGGTCTTCGTTTTGGTCAAGTAGATGGCCGGCGGTAACCAAAGCTCCTTCGCCCTTTGGGCAAATATAGCAACCACTCAATAAAATCTGAAGTGGTGAATTACAAACCGGACAATACATAAGCATTATAATCGCACTTTACGCGCACAAATTCCAGCACCAGTAGCTAGAGTCCTACATATTACCTCAAGAATTAATACTAATTATGCGCACTTTTTAAAAGTATAAACTTAGTATGAATAGAGTTCATACTATGATCAGTTGAAAGTATGCATTAAGTTCATACTTTTAAAAAGTGCGCTAATGATACATTGAACCCATTTCATAGATAATCCAGAAAGTAGGTATTATCCAGGGAGTAGCGCAGCTTACAGTAAAAAGTGTATAGTTTCTCTATGAAACAAAAAGCCCGCAAGCGATCCGACCATTTTCCAAAAGATTTTTTCTGGGGAGCCAGTACGGCCAGCCATCAAGTTGAGGGAGGTACCCATAACCAGTGGTCGGTTTGGGAGCTAGGACATGCCGCTGAAAGGGCGGCAGGCGCCCAACGACGACTTGACTGGACACCGGCGTGGCATAACAAGCAGCTACAGCCAGCAATGACGCAACCACAAAATTATGTATCTGGAGATGGCGTTAAACACCTTACGCGTTATAAAGAAGATTTTTCAATCGCCCGCAGCCTTAACTTTAATGCCTTTCGGTTTGGGATCGAGTGGTCGCGCATTGAACCCCAAGAAGGCCAGTGGAACCAGGTCGCCCTCGATCATTACAAAAAATACATCGCCGAGTTGCGCGCCCAAGGCCTCGAACCCTTCTTAAACATCTGGCACTGGACAAATCCGCTCTGGTTTGAAGAGAAGGGTGCTTTCGCCAAGCGCAAGAACTTGGTTTACTTTAAACGTTTCGTTAAAAAAATTGCCGAAGAATTGCTGGACGACGTGACATACGTGCTCACTATTAACGAAGCTAACTCCTACGTAACGCTCAGTTACCTCAATGGCGACTGGCCGCCCCAGCAAAAAAATATTGTTACCACGCTGCGAGTCTACTACAATCTGGCAGAAGCCCACAAGATTGCATATAAGGTGCTTAAAAAGCATAAATCCACACTACAAATTGGTGTCGCTCATCAGGCGAACGCAAATTTTGCCATAAATAAAAATAATCCCTTGCAAAGGCTGACTGCCCGCCTGAGCGACTACGTTTGGGACGAATGGTTTTACAACCGTATCCGTAGGAGTCAAGATTTTATTGGCATGAACCACTATTTTACTAATTACTGGAAGGGTGTAGTGTTTGATAATCCAAAAGATACCGTCAGCGACCTTGGTTGGTATATGGAGCCAGCCCGGATTTACGATGTCATCATGCGTCTGTCTAAAAAGTACAAAAAACCGATTATTATAACCGAAAATGGCTTAGCCGATGCGACCGACCAACATCGCCAATGGTGGTTAGAAGAGACGATAACCGCCATGGACAAAGCCCTGGCAGACGGCGCCGACTTGCGTGGCTATTTGCATTGGAGTTTGGTAGATAACTTTGAATGGGCCGAAGGTTGGTGGCCGAAATTTGGCCTGGTAGCGGTCGACAGAGAGCATGGCATGAAACGGACCGTACGGCCAAGTGCGCATTGGTTTGCGGAGCGTATTAAACAACTTTCATAAGCTTTGGTGACGAGGCAATCTGCATCAGCTGTCGAGCCACTTCGCGCCCATCATGCTTGATCTGAGTCCGCCGATGTCTTATTAACGTGTCATTAAGGTCACTCTCAGTTATTGTTCGGGAGAGTAGTAGGGCACCGATTGCTCGAGCGGATACTTCGTTAAATCGTTCGGGTGAAATATCTACTGCTGTTTCACCAGGATTACCATAGCGGGCTATCATGTCAGCCGAGGGCAAGTTGGTGTTATATAGGGTGACATTAATAATTCCTTCACCAATGTGGCGCTCTATTGTATGTATGTCGTCGACAACGTGCCCTCCGCTAAAGCCAGCCTTTTTATATAGTAAATTAGAAATCATTACCAATTGAGCGTCGCAGTCGCGTAGTGTTTCTTTCATGCCGCGTACCACTAACGCAGGTAATAGTGATCCGTAGCGATTACCGGGAGCAATTACAATCTGATCGGCTGCATATAGGGCGGCTTCAACCCTAGGATTGAGCGGGACATTAGGCTCAAGTCTGACAGTCGGAGTTTTACTTATAAACTGACGATGACCAATCTTGGATTCTCCAAAAACTTCTTCATTACCATCGCGCAGTGCTAAAACATGGGGTAGTAGTGTCACAGGAAGAACCCGGCCAGTTATATCAAGCTCTCGGTTGACTATATCCACAGCTGTCTCAAAGCTACCCAACTTAAGCTCAAGTTCAGCCAACCATAAATTACCAGGTGTATGCCCGTCATCGTCTCTTATTCGTAAGGACCGAGCCAGCCCTTCATTATTGCTAAGAGCAGTCTGACACTGATTAACGTCGCCGGGCGGCATTACGCCATATTTTCTGACTAGTTTTCCGCTCGATCCATCGTCATCGGCCATATTAACCGCAGCAGTAATATTTGGAGTAAAGTATTTCAGCTCACTAAGAACCGCAGCACCACCAGTGCCGCCGCAAATAATGGCAATATTAGGAGATTCTAGGCTATGCATAACTACTTCCTCAATTGATAACCCTATAAATATACCGTATTACGATGACACAACACCATTTCTAGCGTATACCTAGAGCAATATATGCCTGTTTAAAGCATAGAAGGTATATTTAGCATCATTAGCTGGAGTTGCTTTTTAAGACGCTACTGCTAGCGTAATACATTTATTTGAAGCGCTATATATAGCGGTTTAGCAAAGCTGTGGATAAGTAGCTTCATTTCAAAGGGTGATTCGCAAGAAAACTATTGAATGTGGGGTAGGGTGGGTAGTATGATTGTGTAAGTGGGTAATCGTAGGTAACCAAAAGTGTTACTAGAAATCGGGCATTAACCGATCAAAAATAAAAAACCACTAAAAATTAAAAATCTATCAACCACAACCAACAAGCAGCAGTAAGTATGGCGACAAACGACTATTTCGAACGCAAGCTTGACGAAAAGAGGCGACTTACTATACCGCCCGAAATTCGTCATAAGTTTGCGAGCGGAGCGGTTGTAACTCGCGGCTTTGGTGCGTATCTTCACCTGTATCCCAAGGATGTTTGGGACAACATGGTAGAGCCGCGTCTCGAGGGTGACATACTTGATGAGCGGATTGCTGATCTCAACGTCCAGTTTCGGACCGGAAAGATCGAAGCCCTCATCGACGACAAGCAAGGCCGGATTACGCTCGAGCAGCACCTTCTGGATTATGCCGGAGTCGACCGTGAGATTGTTGGGGTAGGGGTTGGCCGTTACTGGCGTATTATGGCAAAAGCCACCTGAATACTGTAGATTTGAGCGTTCTTTAACAAATAATAGCAGTCGATATTCGGAACCAAGTATCCGAGGTCAGCTATTTGGCAGTCAGTATGTGGGATTAAGGCAAACCACGAGAAAAAACCTTCGTACCTTCTATAAAAAAACACCTCCCAAAACTCCACCTCACACATAAGTCTCTAAAAACTTTAAAAATCTTTTACCGAAGAACGTAAGTTCTAAGGTGACTAAAAAAGACCTTCTTATCATCAAGTCGTTAGGATAAGAAAACAAAAACAAAAACGATGGTCACATCATAAAAAATGAAAAAATAAAAAACTGACTGCTAAATAGGTGACCTTGAAAAAACAAAAATTTTTAACAAAAATAAAAAACAAGCACCAGATAAAACAATAAACGTAAGTGACAGACAAACACATACCAGTATTAGTCGAAGAAGTTATCGCATATCTCGACCCGCACGCAGGAGAGCATTACCTGGACCTGACCGCAGGCTATGGTGGGCATGCTCGGCGCGTGTTAGAAAGGTTAAGCGACAATGGAAAAGCAATATTGGTGGATCGTGACGAAAATGCCACCACTCACTTAACGGCGATGTTTGCAGACGATCAGCGTGTCAAAATTAGGCACAATGATTTTTACGCAGCCAGTCAGCAGTTATATGATGAGGGCGTACGGTTTGATCTGATACTGGCCGACATTGGTTTATCGTCACCGCACCTTGACAACGCCAGCCGGGGGTTTTCGTTTCAAAACGATGGACCACTCGATATGCGCATGGATCCGCGTACCACGCTTACCGCAAGCGATCTCATTAACACTTGGAGCAAAGAAGATCTTGTATCTATTTTGCAAAAGTATGGTGAAATCCGCGGCGCGAACCGGATCGTTGACGCGATTATCGAGGCTCGCCCAATAGCGACCACCACCGAACTCGCTGGCATTATCAATAAGAGTACACCGCGCTACCCGAAAGTACGGCTAGAGGCACGGATATTCCAGGCATTACGCATCGCCGTTAATGCCGAGCTCGACCAGCTCAGTAAAAGTTTGCCATTATGGCACCAACTACTGAAGCCAGGCGGCAGATTAGCCGTTATCTCGTTCCATAGTCTCGAGGACCGCCTGGTGAAGCGTTATTTTAACGAACACGGCGGTAACCGATACGATGCGGACTTACGCCTGCTTACCAAGCAACCGGTAACGTGTACTCCCCAAGAAAGTTCCTCAAATCCGCGGGCCCGAAGCGCTAAGCTACGAGCCTTGCAGCGAAAATAAAAATAAAAAGGAAGGGTGTTTGCACTATGCCAATCCAGGTCAAAAGCAACTCCCGCGCTTACAAAGTACACGTTAAAGTAGTTTAAAAGCACTTTATCAGTGAACTTGTACGTTCGACGATACCACTTGGGGGTGTCCGCAAGGGCACCTCTGGTATCGGAAAAATAAAAACAAACAAAAATAAAAACATAAAGAAGAAAACACGCATATGACTTACTCAAGTTCAACCGCCATGAGCCGAAAACGTTTTGCGGTCCGTCACCAAAACGCAGTCAGTTTTAACGAGCAAGTCCGTACCCTCGGACCGATCAGTAATACCATCATGCTGGTGATTATGAGCTGTCTACTTGGACTGCTATACTTAACGCAGGTTACTAAAACAAATGCGAATGGCTACACAATAGATGGCCTTAGTAAACAACATTCACAACTTCAAAAAGAACACCAAGAACTTGAACTTGCCGCAGCCCGTCTGCAGTCGATCGATCGTGTTGCCGCCAACCAGAACACCCAAGGTTTAGTCACGGTAGCTCCAACTGCTACGATCCGTTAGATCGGTTAAGTTCACATAAAGTTCATCGTAAGAAGGGAAGGCATGCGACCAAAAGCTTCTCAGGCTCCACAGCTTAATTATTTCAGTTCATTCCGCCTCAACCTATGGTATGGGGTTATTTTGCTTGTATTCGCACTTTTTCTAGTCCGCCTGTTTTATCTGCAAGTTATTCAACATGACCGCTACAGTTTAGCCGCTTACCAGGGGCAATATAAAGAGTACGAAGTTCCGGCTGCACGCGGTGTTATCGAAGCGCACGACGGCAACAATATTGTCCCGATTGTACTTAATGAAGAAGTTTTTACCTTATTTGCCGACCCAAAGTATGTCAAAGATCCACACGCGGCGGCTGATGCGATTGCCCGTATTATTGGCGGAAACGCCAGCGAGTACGAAGAAAAAATGAAGACCGACACGCATTACGCAGTATTAGCAAAAAAACTACCACAAGATAAAAGTGATGCGCTCAACAAACTTGAAATCAAAGGTGTTGGCACGCGGGTAGCGCCGCAACGTACCTATCCTCAAGGTACTCTGGCTGCCCAGCTCCTCGGCTTTGTAAATGATGAAGGAGAAGGCAAGTATGGCGTTGAGCAATACTTGGACGAACAACTCAAAGGTAAACCCGGTGAGCTAAAAGCCATCACGGACGCCAGTGGAGTACCGTTAGTCGGTGCCGGCGATAATGTCCGCCGTGACCCCGAACAAGGCAAGCGCACGCTGCTAACAATTGACCTAAGCATGCAGCGCCGCCTCGAAGACACCCTAAAAGCCCATTTAGAGCAGGTCCGGTCTAAGTCGGGCAGTGTCATCGTTATGGATCCGGCCACCGGCGCGATTAAAGCTATGGCTAACTACCCAACCTATAACCCAGCCGACTTTGCAAAAGTAGAAGATGCCTCAGTTTTTAATAATTCGGCCGCCAGCTCCCCAATGGAACCTGGCTCAATTATGAAAACTTTGACGGTAGCGGCCGGCTTAAATGAAGGCGTCATCAACGCTAACACAACCTATTACGACCCCAGTTTTTATAAAATTGGTACGGCCACGGTGCGCAACGTCGAAGAAGACGGCGGCGCCGCCACACGCAGTATCGCTGACATTCTGCGCTATTCGCTTAATACCGGCGCGACGTACGTACTTATGCAGCTCGGCGGCGGCCAGCTAAACGAACAAGGACGCCTTACCTGGAACCGTTATCTCACCAATAACTATCATTTTGGCCAAAAAACCGGCATTGAGCAAGGTTACGAAGCCGAAGGTTTTGTGCCCAGTCCAACCGAAGGCTATGGCTTGGATATTCAATACGCCAATACCGCGTTTGGCCAGGGTATTAACGTCACACCGCTCCAGATAGCCAGCGCCTTTTCGGCGACTGTTAACGGAGGCATCTACTACCGCCCGCATTTAGTGGAGCCCGCCGATTCAAGTAAGAAGGACATTATCAAAACCGATACGGTTAAACCAGAGGTTTCTGAGGTTTTACGCGGCATGCACGAAAATTCCGTCCAGAACAACTACCGGTTCTTAAAGCGTGACGGCTACCGCGTCGGAGGTAAAACCGGCACAGCCGAAGTGCCAAAGCCCAATGGCGGCTACTACGACGACCGCTACAACGGAACCTTCCTCGGTTACGTTGGCGGTGATACACCCCAGTACGTAATTATGGTCCGGGTGGACGAACCAAAAGTAGCCGGTTACGCCGGTACAAGCGCCGCCGCGCCGCTATTTGCTAAAACAATGGACATGCTCATCCAAAATTACGCCGTTTCACAAGTTTCACGCTAAACTAACCACGTAGATTCTACGCTTGGACACCTTCCCATAACCTCTTTGCTTTCACTCCGCCCTCACACTTAAAAGAGCCAACATATTAATCGTATATAATTCGTATATACCCAGCATACACAGTTAACAGGGGTAGGGGTTATATACGAATTATATACGATTAATATGTTGGCATTAGACACGTGCCAAACTTGCATTTATGTTGGCTGTTAAGGAGAAAATAGGGTATACTAGTCGTATAGTTATATAATAAAAACAAACATCTATACCTTATGAACGATACATTTACATTGACACTTCAGGCTAGTCAGCTCATCGAGATCTTTTTTCTGGCTTTTCTTGGTTTTGCGCTTAGTATTCTTATTACGCCTATCTATACCACCCTCGCGTATCGAGGAAAATGGTGGAAGAAGCCGCGCAGTAACGCGGTAACAGGGGAAAAAGCTAAAATCTTCGCCCAGTTGCATGCCGAAAAACACCGTCGCATGATCCCAACTATGGCTGGGGTTATTTTCTTAGTGTCGGTGCTGGTTGTAACTTCGTTGTTTAACTTAGAGCGCGAAGAAACCTGGCTGCCACTGGCTGCCTTTTTGGGCGCGGGCGCGATTGGTTTAATTGATGACCTGATTAATATTCGAGGCACTGGGGCAGGGGTGGCTGGTTTGCCGTCAAAGATTAAATTTATGCTAACGGTCGGTGTCGCCCTGATTGGTGGCCTGTATTTTTATCTAAAGCTAGACGTTCATAGCATGTATGTGCCGGGTCTTAGTGTGCCGCTCGAAGTTGGCTGGTTAATTGTACCCCTGTTTGTATTGGTCGTGGTGAGCACCACCAATGCGGTTAACTTTACGGACGGCCTTGATGGCTTAGCCGGTGGCTTGGCGGCAATTGCCTTTGGTAACTTTGCCATTATTGCGTTCTTGCAAGAACGCTTTGGCGTGGCAGGCTTTTGTCTGACTATGGTCGGTGCGCTCCTCAGTTATACCTGGTTTAATGTCTACCCAGCCCGGTTTTTTATGGGAGACTCCGGTTCGTACGCGCTCGGTACTGCGCTTGGCGTGGTAGCTATGATTACCGATACTGTTTTACTCCTACCGATCATCGGTGCCGTTTTTGTGGCCGAAGCAGGCTCCAGCGTATTGCAAATCTTATCTAAAAAACTCCGTAAGGGTAAAAAGATATTTAAAATCGCGCCGCTCCATCACCATTTCGAAGCTTCTGGCTGGCCCGAAACAAAAGTCACCATGCGCTTCTGGATTTTAGGCCAGGTCAGCGGCGTAATTGGCATAATGATCTTTGTACTGAGTAATTACCATGTTTAAGTCACTTTTCTTCACTCGCCCACAGCGACCTGCCAGGTCAAACAACCGGCAGTTCGCACGGCAGCGTGGCACATCAAGTAACTCCTCTACCTCTTCGAGCGGTCTATCATCTAATAGCCTGTCGCGTCGTCATCGACCGGACTATAGTTTGCTCATCATCGCGTTGCTATTATCTGTCATTGGTTTGGTGGTGGTGTACGCGATAAGCCCTGGGCTTGCCGCTACTAAAGGTGTTGATAATAATTACTTTGTAATTAAGCAGCTGATAGCAATTGGTTTAGGGTTGGCAGCATTTACACTTGCCAGCTTTATTTCAATAGGAATGCTCCAAAAAGCTCGTCATGTACTACTGGGGCTAACCGCGGCAGGTATTTTAATTGTCATGATCGCCGGCGAAGAGATTAACGGCGCGACCCGTTGGATCCAAGTAGGCGGTTTCTCTTTTCAGATAGCCGAAATGATTAAACTTACATTGATCGTCTGGCTGACCATGTTTTTGGTAGAACGTATGCGTAACGGAGAAATTAACGATAGCAAAAAGACTTTGCGACCGCTATTGATCGTGATTGGCTTGATCGGTGTGGTCGTGGCGGGTATACAGAGCGACCTGGGTTCCACAGGCGTTATGATCGCTATTATTGGCGTGCTGGGCTATACCGCCGGCTTACCGCTCAAAAAAATTGGTATCATCGTTACTATTATTGCAGTCTTAGCCACCTTGGCGATTGCCTCGACACCATACCGGCGTGACCGCGTCACTACCTTTTTAAACCCCCAAAGCGATTGCCAAGCCACTGGCTACCAGGCCTGCCAAGCCCTAATTGCGGTTGGCAGCGGGGGAATGTTCGGCCTGGGCCTCGGCAGCGGAGTGCAGGCTTACGGTTATTTGCCCGAAGCCGCTAACGATTCAATCTTTGCCATCTTAGCAGAAAAGTTTGGTTTTATGGGCGTAGCCGCAGTGCTGGGCTTATATCTACTGCTATTTTCGCGCTTTAAGCGCATTATCGAGCGCACCCGTGAACCGTTTGCCCGGTTGTTTGTAGTCGGAGTACTGGCCTGGATCAGCACCCAGACTATTATTAACGTCGGCGCCATGATCGGCCTGCTGCCGCTTAAAGGTATTACGTTGCCATTTATCAGCTACGGTGGTACCAGTATTCTATTTATTATGGCGGCGCTGGGCTTAGTTTTTCAGATCTCACGCTATACCAGCTTTGAACCGATCCGTAGTAGCAACAAAATGAAAGCGAAGGAGCCTAGCTATGACCATCGTCCTATGCGGCGGCGGGTCGGGCGGCCATATTACGCCGCTTCTGCCCGTCGCTCTTGAGCTGCGCCAGCACCACCCCGACGTCCGGCTGATTTACGTCGGTGAGCGCGGTGGTAAATTCGCCTCGATTGCTACCAAAAGCAAACTATTTGATGAATATCATTTTATTTCTGCCGGAAAACTAAGGCGCTACCACGGCGAATCTTTCATCACCAAGTTCTTTGATGTTAAAACAAACCTATTAAATATTCGCGATATGTTCCGTATGTTCGCAGGTCTAGTCCAAAGTTACCGGCTGTTAAAACGATTAAAGCCACGGGCGCTGCTGCTAAAAGGCGGGTTTGTCTGTGTTCCGTTGGCAGTAGCTGCCCAAGCGCGCCATATACCATACATAACGCACGATTCCGACGCGCTGCCTGGCTTATCTAACCGGATTGCAGCCCGATGGGCGCGGTACCACGCCACGGCCATGCCCGCTCAGTACTACGATTATCCGCCACACTCGATTCAGGTCGTCGGCGTACCGACCGACAATCGCTTTAAGGCGTATTCTAAAGCCGAGCAAGCCATTTTACGGGGGAAGTACGGTATTCCGGCCAATGCGCCGATTATATTGGTTACCGGCGGCAGTAATGGCGCCAGGCGCTTAAACGAGGCGGTTATTGCCATGTTGCCGCGTTTACTAACCGATCAGCCGACCTTGCATGTCTTGCATCAGATAGGGGCAGGCAACAACGATCAGTCTAAGGCTTTTCCAAAAGA
Organism: Saccharimonadales bacterium (SeqCode); assembly: GCA_051005235.1. Taxonomy (GTDB): domain Bacteria; phylum Patescibacteriota; class Saccharimonadia; order Saccharimonadales; family 2-12-FULL-41-12; genus JALQXV01. Next base: position 45,155 of record JBPCJO010000040.1, on the reverse strand, counting down.
GTTAGCCGACCGAGTGACGTTTTTTGATTTTACCCCCGAACTCTTTCATATGAGCGCGATCGCCGACGTAATTATTACCCGGGCTGGCGCCACGACCATTGCTGACTTCTCAGCCCAGGGTAAAGCCTGTATTATCATTCCAAATCCCTATCTGACTGGCGGCCATCAATTACGGAACGCCCAAGTCTATGCCGATGCTAAAGCGGCGGTGATTGTGCAAGAACCGGCTCTCACAGACGATAGTGACACGCTATACAAAGCAGCCAAACAGTTACTACAAAACCCAGCCAAGCGAGCCGACCTTGCTAAAAACCTCCACAGCCTAACCCCAAATCAAAGCGCCGCCGCGGTTTTAGCTAAGCTACTGCTCGAGATTGCCGCATGATCAGATTGTCAAAAAAACAACCACCCGTCCAACGTTCGCCCCATATCACCAGACAAAAGCAGTCAACCTTCCAGTATAGTTCCAATCGGTCCCAACCAACCCGGGCCAGTGCCCGCAACGAAGGCCAGGAAGCTAGAAATGAGACCGCCAAGAAAACCAATGGTTTATGGGCGCGATTCAACAGCGCGTCAATTATTGCTGGTTGTTTAATCACTTTTGGGGTCATAATTTACTTTTCGCTGATACCAGCCCAGCCACAGGTAAAAACCACTGTCCAATCGGTTGCTATCCGGGACAATGCTGAGTATAGCCAAGCCAGCCAAGAGTTGACAGATAACCTGCTGAGCCAATCTAAATTTACGATCAACCGGCAAAAAATCAGCACCGAATTACAAGCTCGCTTTCCAGAGTTATCCTCAGTAGAAGTTACGACACCGTTATTTTCTCGGTATGCCACAGTTGAGTTAACAGTTGCCCGGCCAGAACTTGTACTCCGCAATGGCACAGATACCTTCTTGATTGATAACAGAGGTGTGGCAGTGTTGGGCACCCAAGATGTGAGCAAAACCAAGGCTGACTCCTTTTTAACCGTCAGCGACCAGTCTGATACACGTATAGAAGTAGGTAAACCCGCCCTTACGCTCGCCCAAGTTACTTTTATAACGGAGGTAAAGCATCAATCCGACGCAAAACAACTAGTGATTGAATCAATCACTATGACCGCGGGGGGAGGGGAGCTGGCCGTTAAGTATCAAGGCATGCCGTACTTCATTAAATACAATGTCAACGAAGATGCCCGTAAAAGTTTTGGCACATTCTATACCACGAAAGAATTCATTGAGCGTACCAAGGTAACACCGGCCGAATATATTGATGTCCGCATCGCGGAACGGGCATACGTTAAATAGGAGTCCGGCAAGACCAGCAACCCCTACCACTGTTCTCCCCTTGTTGTTCGTATTTTGTTTAGTTTTTTGACTAATCACGTGCTCTTCAAAAAAACATATTGTTATAGCAAAAGGGCATAATGTCAAATAAATAGCAGGCAAGTCGTAAAACAGGGGAGTCATGCAAAAAAATATATTGTGCGTGAAAAGTCGTGAAAATGCAAATATTGATTGTGGATAACTCTAGGCGTTTTAATAAATACTACATGTCAGCGACAGACTTACAAAACAGGCGTTTAACAGTAATGTAGGTATACGCGCGCCAAAAGAGTTAATGATGCGAATTACAGATAATATACGCCTTGGACCGAAGATAGTCCCCTGCAGTAGAGACATCAATACTCATCTATAATAGCAATATCCATGTCGCAAAATATACATTGTGCGACGTTAGATCTATTTGCGACATTAACACAAATACACACTTTCCTGCCTTGGCTAACTTTCGTTTTTTATAATTCCCAATTACATTTTGGCTTACAATTATCTTCTACTGTCGTGCCCTGCTGACGTTTTTAGAATCTTAACGCATAAATGTAATAACCTGCACCGATTGTCGTATATTCGTTTACATGTACTTTGTTCGTAAAATGTTCATGTTTGTACGTTTTGTTGTATGCACGGGAGACACTATGGAGTTTGAACCGTTATGTAGACATTGGTACAAATTACACAAACTGCCGCAAACTAACCATACCTTTATCGGTACTATATCTGCGTTTTATTAAAATATTATGAAGTCGAGGTATAGTACTAATAAAGGTATGTATTGGGCTGATTAAAGTTTTGAGATCAGTTTATATACCTAGCACGAGCTTAATGCCCTCATCAACCTGTTGCATCGACTGACGGCCTATAAGGCCCAGTTGTGATGTCAAAAACTGCTTATCGAGCGTAATTATTTGCGAAACGTTCACAGCGGACTCCTTTTTCAGCCCGGTTTTAGCTGCCGACAAACGTACATTACCCGGAGCGGCTGCTAGGCGTAGGTTAGAGGTAATTACTGCTACGACCACCGTATTTATGCGACTCATATTAAAATCATCTGACTGAATGATTAGTACGGGCCGACGATAGCCTGGCTCAGATGCAACTGGCTCCGACAGTTCGGCCCACCATATTTGACCACGCTTCACCACTTTTCTCTAGGTATAGACCGCGCCTGAAGTGTTTTTATTCCTACTTCGACGCTTGAGTCTGATGATCCGTAAATTTTATTGAGTGCGGCGGTAATATTGTCGTTACGATGTTCTTGAATAAAGTTAGCCAGCGCGAGCGCGTACAACTGACTGCGCGAGGTGCCTAGTTCACTGGCCATGGATTCGGCGGTTTCAAAGATTTTATCCGGTATCGACACAGCTGTTTTCATATTTTAAGTATAACAAAAGTTATACTATAGCGTCAACCTCTAATTGCCAAACCAGCAGTTATTTAGCCAGTGAGTAGGTGGCTTTAGCGACGCGCTTGAACTGCTCTTTACCTTGAAGGTTCAAAAGGATGGTTGTCTCTTTGACGTAGCGGCTCTTGAGGACGCGTTTGACGATTTCGTCGCGGTGTAGTGGTTGGTTGGCTTCAGCCAAGACGTCGGTGATAATGTCGGCGACGGTTCCTTTAGCGTAACCCCATTCTTTGAGGGCGTAGATGCCGCGGCCGATGAGGACGAAGCGCTTGTCTTTGATAAGTTCGTTGTGAATTGCTTGGGTGGTAACGTCTTTGCGCTTAAAGTCAGAATCTTTGATGGCGTCAGCAATTTCGTTAAAGTGCATGTGTTTGCCGTGCTGCTGTAAAATAACGTAGATTTTGTCGCGGATATTCTTTGGGTTAACGGTTGGCCACTTGATAAGTCCCCACTTGCCGTTAAGGGTGGCGAGGTGCTTTGAAGTAGTCGATAGGGCGTGGACGTGGTCTGGGTCGTCGTGGCTGATCTTTTTGCTTACTTCGTGGATTGTTGTCGGTTCCCCGATTTTTTTGATCGCCTCAATAATGCCAGTAACGTGCTTCTGGATTTTCTTTTCGTCGTGGATGTCGGTGATGGCAACTGCTTGGAAGTAGTGGTCATTATCTGACACAACAACTAACTGTGGTGAAAGTTCAGCGATAAAAGCCAGGCGTGACTGCTCAATTTTAGTGCCGTTCTCCCCCGTTAGTTCTTTGTTTAGGTTTAAAACGCGGGCGATGTTGCCAACTTCTTTTAATTTAGCGATTAACTGCTGTTCAAACTCGGTCAGTCCCGGTAAGTCCCCTGCCTCGGCGTTGGCGCGCAGTCGTGACATGACAGACTTTTCAAGTTGTCGGACGCGCTCTCTGGTGATGCCCAGTAATTCACCGATTTGCTCGAGTGTTTCCTTGCGGTCAAATAAGCCGTAACGGCGTGAAACGATCTCTCGCTCTCGCTCGCGTTCGATCGTGGCAAGAATGTTGTTTACGAGTTCTTCGATGTGATTCTGGGTCATCTTGTTGTCACGCTCCTGTTAATCTTAAGTGTCAGTAATATAAGTGGTGTAACCTTAAGTGTAATTATATCACTTTAGTTTTTTAAAGTCAACTATGTGTTGTTTTTAAGTTTGTGTTTGCTGGTTCACCCTCCAAATATCAGCTATGACAACAGAATATCATACATTTGTGAACTAATAGTACCACGAAATAAAATACAAATCCAATATATGCATTAGCATAATTATAAAACAAGTACACCGGAATAATAAAGTTCATGCTAGAGAATACATTAACAGGGGTGAAGCAGTTTACTACAAAGAGTAATCACTACTATACCTGCGTTTCATTAAAATTTAATGAAACGCAGGTATAGTAGTGCGATACAGCGTCGTTGATGTTGCTTTAAGACCAGTATGCGCTTAATGCTTCTAAGACTTGGTTTTGCGTTTAAAAGCCCGTTTTTTGCGGACCGGAGCTTTGTCGAGCATCTCTTTGGCATCGGCTTCGGTAATGGTGGCAGGATCAGTTGTTTTAGCGATACGAGCGTTCTTCTTGCCGTCGGTGATGTAGGGGCCGTATGGGCCATTGATGATATTAACGCCACCTTTGAACTGTTGAATATATTTATCAGCTTCTTTGACAAGCTTTTCGGCGTACAGCGCGCGGGCTTCTTCTTCGGATATCGTTAGCGGATCGAGCGGCTTAATCGATACGTAGAGCTTGCCTACCTGGATATAGGGACCAAAACGGCCAATATTGGCTTTGATTTCTTCGCCTTCGGGGGTGGTGCCGACGGTGCGCGGGAGTTTGAACATCTCGAGAGCTTGCTCGAATGTAACAGTCATAAGGGTAGTTCCCTCTGGTAGCGGTGCGAAGGCTGGCTTGTCGGTGTCTTCGGTCTCGCCCTTTTGGAGCATTGGGCCAAAGCGGCCATATCGGGCGACCACCGGCTTGCCGGATTTGGGGTCGGTGCCGAGGGCACGGGCTTGCGACGTCTCTACCCGGCTAACGTCGGCCGATTTATCTATTAACGGCTTAAAATCTTTGTAAAAATCGCTGATTTTGGCTTGCCATTTGATCTTGCCTTCGGCGATTTTGTCGAAGTCGGCTTCGGCGAGGGCGGTAAATTCGTAGTCGACGATCGGCGCGAAGTGCTTGGTTAAAAAGTCGGTGGCCATATCGGCCAGGTGGGTGGGAATAAGTTTGTTGCGTTCTACCCCCGTTACTTCGGTGGTAATTTCGTGTGTAATGGCATTGTTTTGCAGGCGTACATTGCGCAAGTTGCGTTCGGTGCCTTCGGCGTCGCGCTTCTCGACGTAATTACGGGTTTGAATCGTTGAAATGGTCGGTGCGTAGGTGCTCGGGCGGCCAATGCCAAGTTCTTCGAGTTTACGGACTAATGATGCCTCAGAATATCGGGCTGGCGGCCTATCAAATGACTCGAGGGCATGGATATAGTCGAGCTGGAGCGCGTCACCTTCTGTGACTTTAGGAAGAATTGTGTCGTCTTTACCACCGCCGTAAACTTTAAGGTAGCCGTCAAACGACAAGATCTCGCCTTTGGCGACAAGTTTTTCTTTACGCCCGCTGATATCAATGGTGATTTCGCTGCGCTCAAGCTTGGCGCTTGCCATCTGGCTAGCCATTGCACGGCGCCAGATAAGCCCGTAGAGCTTCTTTTGCTGTTCGTCGTTACCAAGACTCATTTTACCAAAGTCAGACGGTCGGATAGCCTCGTGAGCCTCTTGAGCACTGGCGCTCTTCGTCTTATAGGTTCGTAACTGATGATATTGTGCACCGTATTGGCTCATAATCTGTGATTTAGCTGCTTCTAGTGAAAACTGCGACAAATTGACACTGTCGGTACGCATGTAGGTAATGTAACCGTTCTCGTACAGCCGCTGGGCTAGCGTCATAGTCTGCTTAACGCTATAGCCAAGCTTAGAGGCGGCCTCTTGCTGCAAGCTACTGGTTATAAAGGGTGGGCTGGGGCTGCGCGTACCGGGCTTGGTAGTCAGTGACTCTACCGTATAATTGCTGCCAATAATGCCGTTTAAAAAGGCTTCGACCGCTTCTTCGTCGGGTAGCGACTTTGGTAGATCAGCCTTGAGTGTTTGGCCGTCAACGATAAAGTGAGCGCTGACTTTAAACTGTGAGTTTAAGCTAAAGTCATTAATTTCGCGCTCCCGTTCGACAATCAGGCGGACGGCGACTGACTGGACACGGCCGGCGCTTAAGCCGCTCTGGACCTTTTTCCAGAGGACGGGGCTCAGTTCGTAACCTACCAAGCGATCAAGGACGCGGCGGGCTTGCTGAGCATCAACTAGGTTAATATCGACGGTACGGGGCGATTTTACGGCTGCCTCAATTGCAGATTTAGTAATCTCATGAAACACAATTCGTTTGGTTTTTTCGGGTTTGAGGCCGAGCGCATGGCATAAATGCCAGGCAATCGCCTCCCCTTCGCGGTCTTCATCACTTGCCAGCCAGACTTCGTCGGCAGCCTTGGCAGCCTTCTTAAGTTCGCTGACGACCTTCTTTTTATCGGCAGAAATTTCGTAAGTCGGTTCGAAGTTATTCTCTTTATCAATCGCGATTCCCTTTTTTGGCAAATCACGAATATGGCCAAAGCTACTTTTGACCGTAAAATCCTTGCCAAGATATTTTTCAATCGTCTTGGCTTTGGCGGGGCTTTCTACTATTACAAGATTCTTCGACAAAATAGATCCATAGTGTTAACGCTTAATATATCTTTACTTAGTACGACTTGGTAGACTAACCGCTTTATTTTCATTTTGCAAGCCGCCAGCTTTTGCTCGCCGTTTGCTCAATGACACCCTTAATCTCTAGCATCGTCAGATGGACGTTAAAAGTGGAAACCTCCAGTTGAGATGCTTGTAACATGGCTTCGACAGATAAATTTTCGGTTCTCAATAGGTTAAGAATGAGCTGTTCGTACTTGTTTTTGGCACTATACCTGCGTTTCATTAAATTTTCATGAACTCCAAGTATAGTAAGTAAATCACTAGGTGTAATCATCGGATGGGCGCCCTCTTTAAGTAAATTGTTCGGCACTACGCTTAAAGGGCTAGTTATGTGGCCCGGGATAACGCAGATGTCTTTACCAAGGTCGATCGCAAAGTCGGCAGTGTGTTTGCTGCCGCTATTCTTCCCTCCCTCGGTGACTAATAAAGTATCGGAAAGTGCGGCGATTAGGCGGTTTCTTCTAATAAAATAATGTTTCATTGGAGGTGCGCCGTTTGCATACTCGCTCAAGAGTAGCCCTCCCGTTGCGACGATTTGTTTAGCTATATATGCATGGCTAACGGGATAGATGTTTTGAAGCCCGGTAGGCAGTATGGCGATTGTTTTACCACCACAATCAAGTGCGGCTTGATGGGCGATACTGTCTATGCCAAAGGCTAATCCACTTACAATGGTAAAACCCGCCCTGGCGGCCGCTTGAGCAAACTCTGCGGTGGTCTCTTGGCCGTAATTGGTGGGCCGCCGGGAGCCTACAATGCTTAAGCAGCGACCCTGTGCTAGCAGGTCGGTGTTGCCAATTGCGTATACCTTTGTGATTTTTGGTAAAACGCGATTAAAATCACTTGGAAATAAGGGGTCAGAATTGCTAATGGTTATAATGTTTGATTCTTGCATAAATTACAAATTAGTGAATAAGTATTGACATGAGAGAATAAGTTTGCTAAAATAGCAATTTGTAAGCTCAGTTAATCTTAATGGTTGTTGAGTTTTAGTACCTTCCATACCCCAATGTTAGATTGTTTTAGAGAGTGAGCTTGTCTCCGGCGTAACTGGATGTTGTTACCCTCCGCATCTAGTAAAGCGTTTCCTTATTAACTTTTTGTTAAATGAGGAGCTCTAAAACAAACTAATCCCTTTAACTACCGTCTTACCTATAAGTTCGCTTACAGGATAAGATCGTACCCTATTCAATGCGAATATTTACGTATTCTCGCCCCTGGGTTAACCAGGCCGGGAGGCGCGTACCGAGGCCATTGTTGCCGGTAACGACGCTTCGCAAGGGTGGGTTGAAGGGTGGTGGGGATAGCTTCGGCTATCCTCTAAATCGAGTCTCCAGCGGTGCCCACCCCCTCTGGAGGCTCGTTTAGTTTATAATACAAGTGGTTGCAAAACTTCCTTCAGCTATAATCTAGCCTAGCTTTCGCTGGTGAAGGGAGTTTTGCAACCACTTGAATAGGTATATAATTATGAATTTTGAAAAAGACCACGCTCTGTTGAGCAACAAAGAACAAGCCGAAACTGGTTATCCGGCTCAGATTCCGCTGAACTCATTTGAAGTCGCGCGACAGACCGACAAAGTTGCTAAGGAGCTGTATTTGTATAAGCAGGCAACGGCTAACCTTAGTGGCGAGATGGGCGCAATCCATCGTGCCATGCTATCCCATTCGATTTATCAGGCACGCTACCGGTTGTCGATTCTAGAAAATATGTCTAACCATATGTTTGACTCGAGTGCCACAGAGCTACTTCAAAATAAACCCGAGCAAGGAGTATAATACGAGCATGGAATTTAAAAACGGTATGGCACACTTATCACCGCAAGAGGAAAGAGACATGCAGGTGGAAAACCCGTTGGCGCTAGACGAGATGGGCTTGCTTGCCATGGAGAACGCCGTACGGCATGGCCGCAGCGATATAATTCAGCGCAGCGCAGACTTTGGCGAGCGGAGACGCGATGACATGGCTGACGTGTTTTCATTGTGGACCCAGCAAAAACGACGAGACGACATTTTGGCGACTTTTCGAGGAGCTTACCACGAAGATGAAGCGGTTCGGCAATTATCTCGCGACCTTGATGAATGGATGGAATCAGGCGAGGGCGAGTCTAAATAATAAACGAGCGCGTCTCTGCGAGCAGCTGGCCTGCTCCGTGGGCGTATTCGCTGATTATGGCGTTGGCTTCTTGTTTGAGTGCTGGCATGTCTTCTAATTGGGTTTTGCTAAATTTTGCTAGAACAAAGTCGGCGCTGTCCATGACTGCCGGCTTTTTTGGGCCAATGCCAATCCGGACGCGGGCGTAGTCTTCGCCGCAGGCGCTAGTTACCGATTTAACACCGTTATGGCCAGCGCTACTGCCGCCGACGCGGGTTCGGATTTGTCCAAAGTCAATATCCAGCTCGTCGTAGACTATAAGGGTCTTACTGTTGTCGATCTTATAAAAATGTTGCATAGACTGTACTGCCCGGCCGCTTTCATTCATAAAAGTTGTCGGTTTACATAAAATAACCCGGGTCGTGCCAAGCGTGTGGCTGGCCTGCATGCAGTGCATGTCTTTTTTAATCAGCCAAGGGTCAAAACCCTGCTTTTTAGCAAAGTTATCGATCACGTCAAAACCGATATTATGGCGGGTACCAGCGTACTCTTTACCCGGGTTGCCGAGTCCGACGATAATTACCGTTGCACTGAGGCCCAGTGAATATAGCGGCGCGTTTGAATCAAGGATCGGTCGTTTGGCGAATAGGCTCATAGGTATCTAGTATCACCTAGTCAGTTTGTTCTGACAAATCATGAGACCTCCCTACCCCCTATCTACTATACCTAGAGTTCATTAAAATATAATGAAACCGAGGTATAGTAGCTAAAAACAAGTGCGTCAGTCTTTTGTTGGACTGTGGCCATGTTTGTGGGTGACGTGCTTTTCGATGAACCAGAACTGTACGGGGGTGCCGCTGTAGCCGAACTCTTCGCGGACTTGGCGGTCCATGTGGCGTTTGTAGCTCCAGTGCAAGAACTTGGTGTGTGAGCCGAACACCTTAAAACTGGGGATTGGGTTGTCGTCTTCTTGGACGATATAGTTGAGTTTTGGATTACGATTCTTGAGGCCAGCGGGCGGGTGGCGGTCGGTGACCCGGCGGAGCCAGCGGTTGATCTCGGTGGTTTTAATGCGTTTGGCGCGTTGTTCCATGATTTCTAGGGCAAGGTCGTAGATCTTGGTGACGTTTTGGCCGGTGACGCTGCTGGTGAGGATCAGTGGGGCCCACGGTACGAACGCGTAGTGGTGCGCGATTTGGGGTGCTAAAGCGTCGCGGGTGTAGGCATCTTTGTCTTCGAGGCTATCCCATTTGCTGATTACCAGCACGAGGCCCTTGCCTGCCTCTTTGATGATGCCGGCGATCTTTTGGTCTAACTGGACGTTGAGCTCGTTGACGTCCATAAGCAGTAAGCAAATATCGGATTGCTCAATGGCGGCCAGTGAACGGAGGACGCTAAACTTCTCTACTCCTTTTTCGACCTTGCCGCTGCGGCGAATACCAGCGGTGTCGAGCAGCTCGATCTCGCGGCCGTTGTAGCGAACGATGGTGCGGTTAATATCGCGGGTGGTTCCAGCCCGGTCTGCCACAATGGCTTGCTGTTTTTGGCTGAGGGCGTTAAACAAAGCCGATTTACCGACGTTGGGGCGTCCCAGCAAAGCGATGCGGATCCGGTCGTCGTCAACGTCGATGGTGGCTTTCGGCAAAATTTCTGCCAGGTGCTCGAGAACGTCAACGATACCATTCGACTGGGTGACACTGGTAGTAAAAATTGCTTTAACACCGAGTTTCTGCAAATGGTCGAGTTTTTGACCACGGGCTTTGTCGGCTTTGTTGCCGATTAAAATGACCGGTTTGCGGGTTTTGAGTGCCATTTTTGCGACACGGCGGTCTTCTTCGCTAATGCCAACGTGGGCTTCGACCATGACAATAATGACGTCGGCGCTGTCGGCGGCTTGCAAGATCTGGTCTTGGATAGTCAGCTCAAAGTCGTCGGCCGCATCTTTGATGCCAGCGGTATCGACTAGCCAAAAATCTTGGCGGCCTTTACTGGTTTCGATCTGGGCACGGGCCATAATACTGTCGCGGGTGGTGCCCGGCTCGTCGGCAATAATGGCTTCGCGACGTTCGAGGACCGCGTTGAAGAAGCTGGACTTGCCAACGTTGGCACGGCCCACTATCGCGACGATCGGTGCTGCTGAGCGTTTATTCATTACACCTATTATACCTCTGTTTGAGCGTATTGACAATATAGATTATTTGGTGCTATAATAATACTAACTTGCCCACTGCTAACTCTTTTAACTGATACGGGCCAAAGCTAGTCCGGTGCAAACGAGTGACCGTATACCCGAGCACCTCAAAGGTGCGCCTAATCTGTCGGTTACGTCCCTCGCGAAGCGTAACAACGAGCGTTTTGGCCGTGTCGTCTTGTTTCTCTAACTGGAATTTGCTGAGTCCGTCCTCAAGTGTAATGCCGTAATCGGTGATCATCTGTTGATGCAAAGGTTGGAGTGGCTTATCGAGGGAAACCTCATAGACTTTTACTTTTTGATAGCGCGGGTGTGTCAATTCATTGGCTAGCTGCCCGTCATTGGTTAGCAGCAGTACGCCGGATGAATTTTTGTCTAACCGGCCGACCGAATTAAGATGCTGCAGCTCAAGAGGCAGCAATTCGTAAATTGTCTGGCTACCCTGCCCGTTCCGGCTGCAGACATAGCCAACTGGTTTATGTAGCATAACCGTTGTCAACTCTTGAGTATGAGATGCAATAACAGCTTTACCGTCGACAGTGACTACGTCGTCTGGGCTGACCATTTGGCCGGCTGTGGCTGCCTGAGCGTTTACATCTACCCTGCCGGCAGCGATTAAATCATCAGCGCCTCGCCGTGATACGTCAGTATGTTGAGCCAAAAATTTATTTAGGCGTGTTTGCATACTCCTAAAGAGCTATATTGTTAAGATCGTTGTTTTTCGGTGGCTCATTGGCGGGGGTGGCACTACCCTCAGGTGTAACTACGGTGTTTGCCGTAGGGTTTTGGACTGCTGCCATACGTTCTTCGTCGGCAAGTAATTTATTGAGATCTGGTTTGGCTAGTGGGTCGCTAATCGGTTGTATGACGCGCATACCAGATGTGTTGTTATTAGTTTTAACCGTGCTTTGTTCGGGCTCTGGAGTGGACTCTATCTCTGGTGCCGTGGCTACTGGCGGTGGCACAACTGGTGGCTCTACGATTGGCTCGGGAGCAGCTTGTGGAGGCGAAGGTAACTCAACATTGATGGGTGGTGTAGCAGTCTCTGGCACAGAAGCAGCTGGGACGGGTGCTGGCGCCGACGTCTCGACTTCTTCGAAAATCGGTGCGGTACTCGGCGCTGGCTCCTGGCTTCGAGCGAGCTCCTCGGCAATAGCTCTTAAAGGGTCGTCTTCGAGCGTACTAGTATCGGTTGCTGCAACAGGTGTCGCTGGGGGTGTTGGTGCCGCCGCCACGACGGGGTCGGTGGGCTGAACGGGTGCTGGCGGCGCAGGTGTTGGTGTCGGTTGAGGAATTCCTACGGGTTGAGGCGGCGCTACAGCGACTGGATCGGGTTGCGGGGCGGGCGCTACGGGAGCCGCAACAATTGGAGGGTCGGGCTGAGCGGGCGCTACTGGCGCTGCAACCACCGGCGCTGGGGCAGGAGCTGGTTCGTTGACTGGCAATGGCAGGTTTGGTTCGGGCGCAGGAGCTTCGGCAGGCGGCCGACCTTCGAGGACTTCACGAACCACGCTGGCCACATCTTCGAGGGTAACCTGTGATTTAACTAGGTAACGGTCGGCGCCGAGCTTATCGGCCCGAGATTTATCTTCGGCTTGTGATAGCGCGGTCATCATAATGACTTTTGTATCTTTGGTTTCGGGGGCGTTACGTAAAATATCGAGCATGTCGAAGCCGCTAATACGCGGCATCATAACGTCGGATATGATTAACTCGGGTTTTTCTTTGACGGCTAACGCTAAGGCTTCCTCGCCGTCGCGGGCAGCCACAATTTCGTGCCCTTCGGCTTGTAGGCGCGCTGCGTAAATTTCACGTAAATTGTTGTCGTCTTCGACGAGCATTATTTTGGCCATTGCTCTAGTATCCTGTTTATATTTTTAGGTGCATTTGTGTATGGGGTGATTATATCACGTTTATGCTTATGTTACCTCCAAGTAAGACTAAGCCAGCGTTGCTGCCTTCTCGGCTTGTAGTAATTGCTGGGCCCGTTGAGCCGGTAAGCGGGGTATATTTATATAAAAGGTGCTGCCCTTGCCGACTTCGCTTTCGGCCCAGATAGTGCCACTATAAAGCTCGACAATTTTTTTACAGATAAATAAGCCAAGGCCGGTGCCGCCAACTGAGCGGGTAGCTGAGTTATCAACGCGGTAAAATTTTTGGAACAGATGTGGTACGTCTTGAGCAGGTATACCCGGTCCGGTATCAATAACTCGAATTTGTACAACCTCATTATTACCGGTGATTGCTAACGAGATCTTGCCTTCCTCGGTATATTTGACGGCATTATCGAAAACATTAGTAATGACCTCACGGATCCGGTCGGGGTCTACCGAGACGTAATAGAGCGGTTTAATAACCTTGCCGCGGGCATCAAGGACGCCGGTTTCAGTATTTATATCACTGGTAATATATTCCATTTGCAAACCTTTTTTCTCGGCTCCAAAACGCAAGTCTTCTGCCAGGTGCTCAATAAAGCTGGTCATTTCAGTTACTACCGGGTGGCTCGTTAAGCGGCCGTCCTCGGCTTTGGCGCTGGTTAACAAGTCTTGAAACAACTTACCAAGGTGTTGCGTGCTAGAGTGGGCCTTTTCGAGATAATCACGCGCCTTAAGGTCGATACTGCTGACTTTATCGTTGAGGGCAAGCGCTAAGTAGCCTTCGATGGCTGCCACCGGCGTACGCATCTCGTGACTGGCCGTGCTGACAAAGTCGACCCGTTGTTGCTCTTCGCTTTTTTCGCGGCTGACATCGCGAAAAACAGCGACCGTACCAACCAACTCGTTGCTTTTTGGAATCACCACCGGGGAGATAGCTGCCGAAATAAAAAGATGCTGGTTGTGTCGGTTGACAAGTTGAACAGTTTCTTTTACCGCGGTGCGGGTTTGTAAAACTGTCGAAAACGGATGAACCCCAGGCGCTATTAGGGTGTTGGTTTTTTCGTCGCCGAGCAGTGGAAATACACTGAGCGCATCGATCCCCATTGCCTCTTCGACTGACCAGCCAGTCATTGTCGCCGCCCCGTTATTAAAAAGCGTAATCTTATTTTGAGTATCGGTCACAATAATGCCATCAGTAATCGACGTGATTAAAATTTCGGCTTGAATTTCTTTACTGAGCAAGGCACCTGCCAGTTGTTTTTCGTTGCTGCCGTGCGACCAATTGCCGTCTGTCTTTTTGGCATTGGCCCACCAAAAATAGCTGGCAATTGCCAACCCTACGACGACGATACTAGTTACAATTATAACCACAAGCATTACTTCCTAACAGTATACAGTAGCCAATGGGTGTAGTATAATTTTGCTCTGTTAGCAAGGTATAATACATGCATTTTGCATCATTGCAGGCGTTTCATATATTTTTAATGTATGTATGAATAGTACACATGGCCTCATCGTCTAACGGTTAGGACACCAGGTTCTCATCCTGGCAATCCGGGTTCGATTCCCGGTGAGGTCACCAGTAAAAAGCTCTCCGGGTGGAGGGCTTTTTACTGCATGCCACAGAGTTGAACCCGGATTGCCGTAACCACTGAAAGCGGTTGGCAAACGGGGGCGATAATCAAGGGCTCTCGCAGGAGCTTGCTCCGAGAAAGACCGCCGATTTCCCCAAAGGAGCGCATGCGACGACGGATTCCCGGCGAGTCACCAGGTAACTGCCCACACCCTATTACCTAACTTTTCAAAAACACACTCAGTACACACTAGTATATTGCTAAGGTGTTAGATTTATGTATAGTGTGCACTTTATACACACGATTAAAAAGTAGCTAATTTAGGAGTATATGTTTGAGATGGTGGGGGTAGTGAGCAGATACGTCACCTAGTATTTGCCAAAATGTCACTTCGATGGTAACTTTGTTTTATGTTAGGGAGTCTTATACCTATAACAGAAGTGTTAAATTATGATGCTGCTGCAGTCGATCTCTGTAAGTACCTTTCCATGCCGGGCAACCAAGACATAGACGCAGAGTTTCCGGGTACGCTCAACCAATATCGTGATTTAAAAAGCTCTAAGCAGAACCTTGACCAACTTGTTACATCGCACGAAGTTGGAAGTCGAGAATTATTTGTAGTGATGGCCGGAAGCATTACTGTGGGTCAAGCAATTATTACGGTTATCAAGCAGCCTCCCGAGCAAGTTGATCCATCGTGGCCAAATGTATCTGGCTGGATTGTTGGAGCGTTTCGTGGACAAGGTCTCGGCAAACTTTCTTTGCAGAAAAGACTGGAAATTGTTTGTGAACATTTTGACGGAAAAGCCTGGACGCTTGTTAATAAAGCTAACCATGTTTCAGAAGCCAATGTGCTTAGTGCTGGCTTTAGTCGTACCGAAGCTGTACTAACACATAAGCCGGATCACAATTTATTTACATGGGAACGGAACTAGCTGACAGCTCTAAATTAATAAGCTGACTAAACGTTACTGGTGATTAATGTGTAAGCAATGGTGAATGTTCCAAGATTCTAACGTGAGCTGTCACGCTACGCAGTATGATCAAGTTTCTTGATCATAGCCGATGCAGCTTTACTCCATTTTTTATTAAAAATCGCCTCCGTCATAAACGAACGAACCTGCATACGATCGGTATATAAAATGCCAGTTAGATGATCAATCTCGTGTTGTAAAATCCTGGCATGCCACCCAGAGGCAGTAAACGCCACAGGCTGACCTGTGCGGTCCAGGGCACGTACTTCAACCTCGAATGCTCGTGGCACCACTGCCCGGTAGCCGTTTATACTTAAACATCCCTCAAAATATTGTTTTGTATCTGATTTTGTAACTTTCAGTATAGGGTTGACGAGAACTTGTAGTGGTACCGGCTTACGTCCCTGCTCTTTGAGAAGCATGGCTGGCAATTTCTTGTGATATGCTTTTTTATCTTCGATAATTATGATCTGTAGGTTTTCGCCTACTTGGGGTGCGGCCAAGCCGACTCCAGGATGATCGCGTAGGGTATCAATCATTAATTCTATTGTTTGTTGGGTATGTGCCTGGTTGAGCGCGACCTTAGTAACTTTCTTAGCAGTCTTTCGTAAAACTGGTTCGCCGGCTTGGTAGAGTTGTAACAGCATAGGGTAATGCTTACACTGGCCGTTCAGTAATATCACCGGCAAAGTAACCTCTAAGAAGCTCGGTTTGGGCTTCGTCGATCCGGCGCTCTTGGGCCAGTATGTTGATTAAGGTGGTCATGCCAATCGCCGCTTCGGTTCGGATTCCGGCCTCAGCCAGTTGCTGAACGCCGCCTTGCTCACGGTCAACGAGTACCGCGATACCGGCCACTTTCAGGCCATGAACCTCGACTTTTTCTTTGGCTTCGATTTTGGCGCCACCGGTGGTAATTAGATCGTCGACTAAAACAACCCGTTCGTCTTCGCAGTAGTCACCTTCAATGTTAACTGGTTCACCGTGCGCCTTTTCTTTGACCCGCATTTGAAGGGCTGATTGGTTGGAGTGATGGGCTACCAGGCCAGCTATAGTTAAGGCTGCCTCCGGGATCCCCAAAATATGGTCATGTTCAAAAGCCTCGACTTGGTCGCTGTAGGCTCGTACAATACTGCCTCTGATGTCAGCCTGTCTGCCTCTACGTATTTCTGAGGTTCGGTTATACGATCCAACACCGCGCAAATTAATGTAGACCGGTGACCACAGGCCAGATTTTAAGGTGTAATCACCAAAACGGACAAAGCCGCGATCGTATAAGCCGGTGGCGAGTGCTTCTGGGTTGCTAGTATAAGCCATTTATAATGCCTCCCAGATTTCTTCGGCTATCCGGTAGGCGGCCTCGCCTCGAGAAATTCCCTCGGGCGGTTTTGTGATCGCCCGACCAATCACTAAGAAATCTGCGCCATCTTGGATCGCTTCGGTAGGTGTAGAAATGCGTTTTTGATCGTCTGGCTTTTTAGTCCAGGCTGGAGTTATACCCGGTACGACCGTTATTAAATTGTCTAACTGTGGAATCTTTCGGATAGCTTTTAGCTCTTTTGGTGAACAGACGATCCCGTCAATGCCCGCTTCTAGGCTTGTGTATGCAAACTGAACTACTTTATCCTCTGGGCTATCGCCGTAAATAGAGAGGGCGTCATCTTCCGAATATGAGGTCAGAACGGTGACACCTAAGATCCCCCCGAGTCGATCTTTGCAGGCGCGATGAAATGGACTAACCAGGTTGTCTTTGCCCTTATTTCGACCGACTACCGCTGCCTGGATAGCCTCTAGGGTATTGTCTGCATGAATAGTAATAAGCGTTGGGGCGCACTCTGCAACTTCGGTCAGATGATTTTCCATGGTAAATGGAATATCTTTGTATTTGGCATCAGCCATTGTAAATGCTCCAAGGTCAGCAAAGCGCTGTACGGTTGCTTCCCAGCCGGGCTTCTGGGCAAGCGCATTGGCTTTGGCCATTCCCACATATTGGCCTACCTCACCCATTACTTCTGTAGCCGTGGCCCAGTTCATTCCGTCCAAGGCTACAATCACCCGGTCACTTGGTTTTTCGATTGCTTCGCGGTATACGTTTTCTGCCATTTGAGAACCCTCATTCTCCCACCGCAGTTAGTTCTGTACGAGTATAACTTTATTTGTCTCTCGTGGCAAAAGCGACTATTGACAAATGTAGCTACATTAGCTAGTATTTAAACATGACAACTGCAAACGTACATGAGGCAAAGACAAATCTTAGTAAGTTACTTAATGCTGCTGCTGAGGGCGACGAAGTGATCATTACTCGCCGAGGGGGCAAAGTAACGAAGTTTAAGCTTATGCCTGTCGAGACGGCGAAAAAGCCAAAACTGTTCGGAGCCTTAAAAGGCAAAATAATTTTTGCACCTGACTACGACAAGGCAGACAAAGAAATCCTTGATATTTTCGAAAAAAGTATTGAACAATAAACATGAGAATACTGCTCGATACTAATGCATTGCTCTGGTTATTAAGCGATGATACGCGACTATCGCCATCGGCTCGTAGCATTATCGAGGGCGCGTCAGAAATACTTGTTTCAGAAGTATCTTTATGGGAAATCTCAATCAAAATTTCAATCGGCAAGTTACAGGCGATACCAACTCTGCACAATATTGTGCGCGACTTGGGTTTTCGTAGATTAAATATGCAAGACAAGCATTTACTGGGATACGAGAGCTTACCGCTCATTCACCGTGACCCTTTTGACCGTATGCTGGTAGCCCAAGCTCTCTCCGAAGATGTTTCATTGCTTACGAGCGATACGATGCTTGGCGATTATGGCGTAAAGATTATTGCTACTTAGCTTTGTCAGGCTCTATGGCAAAGGAGTAACAGTTGGCAGCTCCTCCCAGCGCGTCGTGTAGCGCGGGCTGCGGATGTTTACACGGGGGCGCCACTGAGGGGCGAGCTTCTCGCTGGCGTAATACATCGCTTGAGCGCCGTAGCGGGCCTGCAGCGCGTCTATAGCCTCCATACGCTGCTTTGACTGGTCAAAGGCTTTGGCGTCTCTGTAGCCCAGCAAATCGGTCTGGAGCTCACTGTTTGAGACAAAACCGCTGAGCAGTACTCCTCCGCGATGGTATTGGGCGCCCGGTTCGTAGATGCTGGCGAATAAATCACAGGCTAGTTTGATTAAATGGCCCGTATCGGCAGTGGGCTGGTCTAAAATGAGCTCTTTGCCCCAACGGCGGTAGCCGGGTTTGTGACGGTCGCTACAGACGAAAATAGATAACCGGGTGGCTGCCCGGTTACTGGCGCGCAGTCGCTGGCTGGCGCTGGCCACAAAACTTGCCAGAGCTGACTCGACCACCCCCTGCTGGTCGGTGTCGCGGCCAAAGGTGCGACTAGTACTGATCATCTTTTGGTCGCTGTGGAGGCTTTCTAACAGATAACAGCTCTGGTTGTTAAGTTCGCGGACCAGACGTTCGCCGTGTACCGAGCCGAGCACTTGCCGCCCTTGCGTTGGGCTTAGCCGCGCCACATCAAGTGCCGTGGCAATACCGTTCGCCCGCAGGCGCGGCCCGAGCTTACGCCCGATGCCCCAAATATCTTCGACCCGGCTGCGCTGTAAATATTTTTCGGTGGTAGCTGGGCTATTCAGATATAGCACACCGCTCAGCGTTGCATCTCTTTTAGCCAGAGAGCTGCCCAATTTGGCAAGTGTCTTGGTTGGCGCGATACCAATACTCACCTGCATGCCGACCCACTGAAAAATAGTCGCCCGCAGTTGCTCGGCCCATTTGGTGTAATCGGCGATATCGAGCTGGCTTATATCGAGAAACGATTCGTCGATTGAATACACCTCAAGGCGAGGCGTAACACTGGTTAGAATCTCGGTAATACGCCGTGAAATGTCACCATACAACTCAAAGTTAGCCGAAAACTGAATAACATTGTGCTGCTTAAACAGCTCTTTGTACTTAAAGGCAGGGGCTGCCATAGGGATGTTGAGTGCCCTAGCCTCTGCGCTGCGGGCAACGACGCAGCCGTCGTTACGGCTGAGGACGACCAGTGGATTACCGGCTAAACCCGGTCTAAAGACCTGCTCGCACGAAGCGAAAAAGTTATTGCAATCAATTAAAGCAAAGAGAGCGCTCATTATTTCTTGAACTGGTGAATCACCGAACTAACGGTGCCCCAGGTTGGTGTGTTCATGGGTACGTCTTTGAGTTTGGTCATTACAAAATCGTCGGCCTGGCACCAGACGACGACGTCTTGGCGCTGTGGACTGATGGAGCGATCTACCACGACGGTATCGCCGGCAAACAATCCGTAGCGTGACCAGTTGTTGCTGTTAAGTCGCATAAGAAAGGTGGTGGACGGGTGGCGGATTAATAGTTTGGTCAAGTCAAGTGTTCGGGCATGCGAGCCGACAGCCGCATTAGGAAAGCCGGCATGGATCGAAACGCCCAGGTTACCGAGTTGCTGTTCGTCCATGATTATTTAGTCCCCATGAGCGTCCAGATATTGTTTTCGCAGCGCAGGCGGTAGATGTGCTCACCGTCGTTCATGTCAAAAAAGCGGACGGCGTGCTGCCCTTTTTGGACGAGGTATTGCAAGCCGTCTTGGAAAGTTAGGCGCTGGCCGGCGTGCTCGACCTGGCGCGGAAAGGTGCGCAGTGTGCCAAAGCTGGTGGCGAAGTAAAAGGCGTTAACGTTAACAGTTTCATTGATAGTAGACATATTCATTCTCTCTTTTCTGATGCGTTCAAGAGCACCAACGTACATTTAATAGTAGTTAGTGAACGGGATTTAGAGGGTTGCCCCGAGAGAACTGCCTGGTAAAGTGTTGCGACCGTCCATCGCGTGCTCGTAACAGGAAGTTAATGTTGAATATGTAAGCGCGCAGGGACCGGAGTATGTTTGCTAGTGCTATAACTATAGTCCCGCTTATGCGACCGTGCAAGTCTTAAATTATGGAACGAAGGTAACCTGGTTGGGCGATTTGACTAACGTTATCCAGGTTTGACCGGCGTTAAGCGCGACTGGGCCTCCGGCCTCATCGGTGAAGGTGAACTGCTCGCGCTCACCGCCTTTTGACCAATTTACTTGTTGGACGCCGCCGTCTTGGAAAATAAATGCCCGTCCGGTACCGTTTGTTTCGTAAACCGAGTAAATGCCACTTTGCGCATAACTCATAACTATTGCGACTACTACTTTCGGTGCTATCTGATAGCCGCTCCGGTGGTCGGTATGCGGTTTGCCACCCATGGTACGAGGGTAATTATTGGTGACGGGGTCATAATCGTAATGAACTTTATACAACGGCGATGAGATAGATAAGTCAATCGCTTTGGCGCCGATCGGTTGACCGGGCTTTTCTTCTTTACGTTGCAGGCTCTTGGCTTCGCTATTGGTATAGCCACGGGCGGTCGAAGCCTCATCGAGCTTGGCCATGCTGGTATAGAGGTTATGCGGGGCGTAACGGTCACTTACCCGCTTGAAAGCGCCGCTGTTAGCGGTATGGTCAATGTCTTTGAGTCCGTAGTTACGAATTATGGCCAGGCCGTCTCCACTGCCACCGGCGTGGACAATTGACGCGTCATACGGCATTAGAAGATAGCCGTAATACGGGCGGAATGATCGGATGGGCCCTATGTGGTCTGGCTGGTTTTGCTGGTACAGACATAAGAAACGAGTAATGCCGCCTTCGGCAATGGCTTCATAGATGACACCGGCGTTTATAATTCCGGCTTGCGGACGGGCGTCCGGACTATTTTCGATCATGACCCCTGTAATTGGACGCTTATTTAAGGCTGGATCAATCTGCTCACCGGTGAGCTTGGAGGCTTCGGTAGTCGGTTTTGGCGGCTCAACTGCTTTTTCGGCGATAGATGGAGCCGCTGGAGAAGCTTTAGAATCCTTGCTTAATGCATAAACGCCGATCCCGCCACCGACCAGTAAGACTGCAATAATAACACCGCCAATTATCTTCTGCTTTTTGGTGGCTTGCTGCACGATAATGTGAGGCCATCGCCATTGCTTGGGTTTGCGGGTCGCTTTAACGGCCGCAAAACCTTCTGCCTCGGGGATATCGGTAGCTGTCTTTTTGTTTTGATCCTCGTTGTTGTTTGGCTGGCGAGGATGACGAATATCGTCATTCATGCTTACTAATATAACGTTCTTTGAGAGGTCTGACAACCGCCACCGGTTAGGGTGCCTGTATCTGAGCGGTAATCCGGCCTAAACTGCGCTCTTTGCCGAGCACTGATAGGGTTTCAGCCAGGCCAGGGCTGGCCGGTGCTTGCGTGGTGGCAATTCTAATCAGGCTAAATAGTGTGCCGGGCCGCTGGCCGGTTTGTTCGAGCAAGCCGTTCAGCTTATTGGTTATGTCTTCGACGCTAAAGTTGCTACTCTCTAGAGCGGTAATACTAGCGCGTAGTAAATCCTTAATTTCACCAGACGAAAGCTTCTTGAGCTGTTTATTGGTAGTAATTAGTTCAGTATTAAGTGGCAAATCCTCAAAGAAAAAGTTTGTCAGGACTGGTAATTCGGCAAAGTATTTTAAACGCTCTTGCGTCAAACCGAGCACCCGCTTCTTGTAGTCTTCGTCATAGCTGAGCGCGCTGGCTGGCCAAAAAGCGGTGACCTTTGCGTATAACTCGTCCACCGAAAGTGCCCGAATATGGTGGCCGTTTATCCACTGTAGCCGCTTTTCATCAAACATAGCTCCGCTTTTTTGTACGCGGTTGAGGCTGAATTTCTCAATCAGTTCTGGCACACTAAAAATCTCTTGCTCGGTACCGTCGTTCCAGCCAAGCGTGGCTATTTGGTTTAAAAGTGCCTCCGGCAAGTAGCCATCTGTTATGTAATCTAAAACATCTTTGGCTCCGTCACGCTTACTGAGTTTTTTATTGCCCGCAGCTGCCATAATATGCGGCATGGTCGCTAAAACCGGCCGTTCTATCTGGAGCGCCTCGTATAAATTCAAGTAGTTCGGTGTGCTGGCGAGGAACTCCTGCCCTCGCATGACGTGGCTAATCTGCATCTCGGCGTCATCAATAATATGGGCAAAGTTATAAGTCGGATAACCGTCTGACTTAATCAAAATAAAATCATCGATCACCTCTGGACCGGTTGCCAGGTCTCCCATTACTTCGTCATGCCAGGTGTAGGGTTTTGGATCAGACTTAAATCGCAATGGCTGACTGCCGTCCCAAACCGGTGGATTTTCCGGTCGGTGGTTACGATACAAAAACGCCCGTTTCTCTTTTTGAGCTTGCTCCCGAAAGGTCTGTACTTCTTGTGGGGTGTACGGGTCGGCGTAGGCCCGGCCCGCCTCGACTAGCTGCTGTGCCCACCGCTGGTAGCTGTCGAGCCGCTCACTCTGTTTATAGGGTGCAAACAGACCCCCGATATCCGGTCCTTCATCATAGTTGATGCTGAGGGCATGCAGGCTTTTTATAATGTGCGCTTCCCCACCCTCGACCTCACGCTTTTTGTCGGTGTCTTCTAGTCGGAGTATAAAAATGCCCTTACTTTGTCGGGCTATTAACCAAGCAAACACGGCGGTACGGATACCACCAACGTGAAGAAAACCGGTGGGGCTTGGTGCAAAACGAGTCCGGACTGGTCGGTTCATAAGAGGTATTGTAACAGATTAGAAAGTGCATGTATTTTAAAAATTCTAAACATTGCTTGTTGGAGCACTATGAGTTTGGCACCGATATGCCCCCATTGGTGCCAAACTCATAGTTACTCTCTAGCATGTGTTCGACTAGAAAAAACTTGACAGACTCAATCAAATTCTCCTATCCCAAGTAGCCAGGAGTTACAGGCTGGACTGGCCAGACACCGTGATTTAGAGGCTTTTATTCGTGAGGTTGCTGTTGATGCGTATGGAGCTGATCAGCCCAATGCTAGAAACTATTAGCGATACGCAGCAGTTGATCACTGGTTAAACTGGCATTGCCGTCAATACGGTACCAGATGCCACCGTTAACCCACGTGGCATTAGAGTTGTCGTATATATAAACAGTCTTGCCTTCGTCTTGATAGGTTTGATACGGTGCCCGGCTGGCTAGAATGTGATTGCTGAGTAGCGAGTCGCTGGACCAGTTACTGGCTTGCTGTGTGACGCGGAACTGCTTGTCGTTGGTTGTAGATTTGAACGTCACGGTGACTTTGCCGGGCTCGGACTTAACACCGCGGACGGCACTAAAACCAGCAGGTTTATAGTCCGGCAAGTTGGCCGACTTTACGCCGGACCGGGTGGCTGCAACCCGCATTTCGATGTTAGGACCGTTTTGATACGCAAAAAAACCGACCAGCAGTAAGCCGGCAAAGCTAAGAGTAGCCAAATTAGCAGCTTTATTCTTAAAGCCAACCCGATGCCAAAAGCTGCTATGTATGGCGCGATCTTCGAAGGTTTCTAGATGAGATACGGCGTGACGCAGGCTTTCTTCGATGGTATCGACCGAGTTATTCACTTGGGTGACGGTGCCCGACAGGCTATGTTCCACCTGGGTTACTACAGATAACGGAGCTTGTTTTTTTGTAATTTCTAGCCGGTGGCCAGTGCCGACGTCTGGATTAAATCGTTGGACGTGGCCGCTGCGCGGTATGGCAGAAGCCCTGGCGCCACGCGATATATCTTCTTTTTTGACAATTTTATGGCTATCGTGGACTGCTTTTGGCTTTTTGACCGCTGGCCGCATAAGGGTTTTAGACTTCTCGAGTTTGGTTGTGGCGTGGCGCGGCGCGGTACGCGGCGTGCTCGTTTTGGGCACTGTAGTCGAACTATGAGCTACTTTATGCGCTGCCACCGGTGCCGCCACCGACGCTGCCACCGGTGCTGCCACCGGTGCCGCCACCGGTGCTGCCGCCACGGCGCTGCCTTCGCCGATGATTTTACCGGTACGGGCATCATAAAGCTTACCGTTGAGCTCTATAGTTGTCTTTGCTGTTGCCAAAATTACCCTCTCGACATCTGTTGTGTTTATGTGTTGATGCTTGTGTTTATACCTATTAGTAATTAGTGTAATGGCAAAGTACAAAATCGTAAAGCTTTTATGCTATTTTACGGTTATTATGGTATAAATAAACGTTAGACATATGGATTTTCTTGACCCAAAAGCAAAACGCCGCCACAAAATTCGCCTGTTCATAGGCTACGGCCTGATGGCCTCGGTTATATTAGTAACCTCGGCAATCTTGGTATTTAGTGCCTACGGCTTTGACGTAGATCGAAAAACGGGCGAAGTTATTCAAAATGGACTGGTGTTCGTCGATAGCGCTCCAGATGCCGCCACCGTCCAGTTTAATGACCAAGAACAAAGAAGCAGAACAAACAACCGCTTTTCGTTGCCGTCCGGTGAATACAATCTAAAGATTCAAAAGGATGGTTATCGTCCCTGGCAGCGAACTTTTACGCTGAGTGGTGGTGGAGTCGAGCGTTTTACCTATCCGCTTTTATTGCCAGTCAATTTGGAGCGGCGCGAAATTCATACCTATGACACGGCACCGACGTTTGTGACGCAAAGCCCCGACCGGCGCTGGGCACTGGTGAATCCTGGTGGCTCGCTGACTGATTTTATCGAGTATGACTTTAACTCGCTGATTGGTCCGAACAATAACAACCCGCAGACTCGTCCGTTTAGTTTGCCAGCCAGTTTATTTACTCCCGCTGACGGGGCTCATGCGTTAGAACTCGTGGAATGGTCGACCGATAACAAACATTTATTGGTAAAACATACCTTTACTGGCGGCGCAGAATTTATAGTTATATCGCGCGATACGCCAAATACCTCCATTAATATTAATCGGTTGCTGGGCCAAGCTCCAACAAAGGTGACGTTGCGAGACAAAAAATTCGACCAATGGTACCTATATACGCAAGACGGTGGTGTGCTACAGTCAGCCAATGTCAATAAAGTGGTTACTTTGGTAGCGACGGGTGTAACCAGCTATAAGAGTCATGACGACAGTACCTTGCTCTATTCGACTAGAGTTAGTGGTGTTGCTGCCAACCAGCGAATTACTCTTAAGCAAGGTAATAATGCGTATATTCTCCGTGATGTAACTGACGGCGCGGTAATGCTCGATATTGCCCGTTTTGACGGCGCTTGGTACGCCGTAGTAGGCTCAGACGCTGATCAAAAAACTTATATCTATAAAGACCCGATGAATATATTGCAAAAAGCTGACGGCAGTATAGCTGCACCGCTGGCAATCTTAAAGGCGACCGGTGCCATGAGCGATGTCTCATTTTCGCAGAACACCCGTTTTATCGTGACACGGAGCAGCCAGCACTTTGAGGTGTATGATTCCCAGTACGATTTAATATTTCGTTACGATATCGCTAAAGTCCTTGATTCGGGCAGTCCGGTAAGTTGGATGGACGGGCATCGTCTGAGCGCCCGAAGCGATGGTAAAGCTTTTATCTTTGACTTCGATGGTTCAAACCAGCAAGATCTGTTTAGTGTACAACCCGGCACGCCACTTTTATTTGACCGGGACTTTACGGTCCTCTATAACACCGACGTATCTACCGTAGCCGATAAATATGGCTTGTTTGGTGCGGAGCTACGTTTGCCGGGCGATAAATAAACCGGTTAGAACCAGTTTTTGACACGTTGCCACATGCTAACAGAGTTACTTGGTAGCTCTTGAGGTCGAGTTTCGGGTGTATCAGCTGGCTGTACACTGCTCTTGGCATTAGTTGATGGGTCTGGAAAAATCTGCTCGGCCTGGATAATTAAGCGGTTAGTGGAGGTTCCGGGCGGGTCACAAGTTACCAGTGTGAGGGTTGCCACCCGATCGGTCGGGCCAAGCACCGATACGTCCTGCGGTGAAACAATAAATTTATTGTAGACCTTATAAACATAGCGCTTACTATCCTTTTGGATTATAAAGGTGTCTTATTTTTCGAGGCTTTTAAGTAATATAAAGGCGAACTTGTACTTACCTTTATTAAGGATGTTGCTACTGGAGTGGCCAAAAATAACAGAATTCCCTTTTTCGCCCGGACTTGGGGTCGTAATGTAGTGGACTACCCCGCTCTCGAGGCCTTTTTGAACATCGTCTTCGGCAATCGTCGGAACGTCGTAGACAACTGGCGCTTCGACGTTTATTTTTGGAATAATGATTTTAGCTTCTGGGCCTATCGGGCCGCTGGCGTTCGGGTCAATGATAATTGGGGTGGCGCTGACGCTGGTGCTAGGCCGGATAAACGGTGTAATAAAACGCTCGTTAAAGAAGCCGAATAACAGTACGAATAAAGTTAATGCTCCCATGGTCAGCCCAAAACCGAGCGCCCTGACGTGAGGATTCTTGCGAATGTTAGCCCGTTGCTGGACCTGGCGCATTAAATGCTCGCGGACGTCGTTAGCAGTACTTAAATCGGCTTGCAGCGCTAACGGCCGCCCTCGTTTCTTCTTGAGCTTGGCGGTGTTATGGCTGATCGAGGTCACTATCTTTGAGCGCGAGGCAGCCGGCTCTTCGATGGTAGTTGATTTCACCTCTGTTGGTGCGACTATGGCTTTAGGAGTTTGCTTGGCGCGGGAGTGCTCGTCGTAAAATTCTTGCCATACCTGGTGCTTTTCGGCATCGGGTAATGCGGCATAGTACTCGTGCCAAGCGGCCTGAATTTCGGCTAGGCTACGGCCGGAACTACTCAGATCTTTCATGTATTGCTGGTGTTTTGACAACTGAGGATCCTTGCCGATGTGTGAGTAAACTTCGTCTAGTTCCTCTTTGGCATTCGGTTCGGCGGCGTATAACGTGCTTAATTTACCACGAATCAGCTCAGTAGCGGTTTGCTGCTGGCGGCGCTCTTCGTCAAGGCGCTTTTGCTTATCTTCTGGTTTTGGATCTTGGTCCATATGTTCCTAACGAAACGTTACTAGTGGTAATACTGATTTTATTATAGTACAATTGAGCGGTCTACGACAGGTTGTATTGATATATTATATCACATAATGTCAAGTTATTAAATAGTTCGTGGGCAGGCTTCACTCCCCTGCCCAATGTGCCGCGGTGGTGGAATTGGTAGACACGCCAGACTCAAAATCTTGTGTCCTTTACGGACGTGCCGGTTCAAGTCCGGCCCGCGGTACCAAAACTGTTTATGTTAATATTTAAGTTAATGAATAGAAGCTCCTGCAAATTATGATTAAAAATTTAAATAGGCTTGTTATGATGAGTTGATGGTAAGCAACATTAAAAAATTTTCTGACAAAATCTTTCGAGATAAAAATGGACACATAGTTTTGTGGCAATGGCCAAATTTTCTTTTATGGGCATGGCTTATAATCACTATTTTATCTCATATATTTAAGCAGGATCAGCCACGTACCGGCCTTGAACTTACCGCCAGCGCACTCCTGTTTAGCTGGGCTTATTTAGAAATCACCAGTGGCGTCAATTACTTTCGCAAAGCTTTAGGAATAATTGTTCTCTCAGTAATAATTTTTCATTTTTTTGGAAAATAGATCTCACTTCAGCTAAACCCTGGCATCTGCACAAAAGTGTGAAAGTCCTATATAAGCATTAACAGATCAAAGTGCTTATGTTAAATAATATTGTTTACATTCTGTAATCTTTGTGTAAAACTAAAGAAACAATACTACAGTAACAGAGGTAATAATTATGGGGAAACTAGCAAAAATATTAGTAGCAGGAACAATGTCAGTCGCAATGTTCGGCGGAGTCGCATCAGCGGAAACATTCGAGTGTTCAATTAATAGCACCGGTCCAGATTCTGAAAATATTTGTACTTCAAGTACAGAAAAAGACTTTACATTTAAGTGCGAAAACGACTTAAATATTAAATTTACTAACGAACAGGTTGCTGAAACGGGCGCAGCTGTAACTGATGGCAATACCAGTGGCGGCAGAGCTATCAGCGGCGATGCCAAAAATATTAACGATCTTGATGTTCTTATTGAGGCAGGTTGTGCACAAGAAATCGCTAAACAAACACCAGCAGCTCCAACTACACCAGCTGGCGGACAAGGTGGCGGTCCTGTAGCCCAGGCTCCAGCTCCAGCCCCAGGCCGTGGTGCAGCCGCACCGGCTCCAGCACCAGCTCAGGGTGTTGTATTGCCAGACACTGGTGTTGACGAAACGGTTAAAGCCGCTGCTATCACTGTAGCTAGCCTTGCCGGTATCGCCGGTGCAGTAACAGCCGGTACTAGCTTTTACCGCAGCCGCGTACTGAACTAAACGACGTAGAAAGAAAGACCCTCGTGTCGCGCCGTATTATCAGTAAAATCCGATTCTATTGCAGTGTCAGCGCCCTCTACGCGCTGACACTGTTATTTGTCGTCCAGGCTTTTGGCGTCCAATTATTCCAAAATATCGAGCCCTCCCCAACCTTACAGGCCCTGGCTCCCGCGCCGGAGCCGCCCGAGCCAGAGATCAAGATCATCAGTGCTAAGCCAACGCGCATTGTGATTCCCCGCTTAGCGATAGATTTGCCGATATCGGACGGCACCTACGACCCACAAAAGAAAACCTGGACGTTGAGCGATAACCATGCCCACTACGCACTGCCTAGCATGGTACCGAACGACTTTGAGGGCAATACGCTTATATACGGCCATAAATATGATTGGGTCTTTGGCGGCCTCCCTGACCTCCAGCCCGGCGATACCATGCAATTGTTTGGGGATAGTGGCCACGTCTTCACGTATGTATATCAGAGCACCGAAAAACTGACACCAGAGGATAATTCGGTATTTCGGTATGACGGCGCTCCGACGGTATCGGTTCAGACCTGTAGCGGACGTTGGAACGAAGTTCGCCAGATGTTTAACTTTAAACTCGATAAGGTAACATAAAAAATGTTCGCGCAGGTTATGTATGTTATATTTTTTCTTATTATTGCCGAATCGGTGGCGTCTACCTTATTTAATTTCGGACGGGCAAGCGTAAAAGATATACAAAAGCTAAAAGCGATTAAACGGCAGCCAAAAACTAAGGCTCAATCTGCCCGGAACCGCGCCCGTCCGTATATGGACATAATTATCTATAGCCATAACAGCGCTGGAGTTATTGAGCAGTCTCTGCGCAGTGTTGTAAAGCAATCTTACCGCAATGTGCGGCTTATTATAGTCGATAATGGCTCAACCGACTGTACGGTTGCTGCCGTCCGGGCTTTTGTTGCAGATAATCCTAAAAAGTCTATTCGGTTGGTGGCAAGATCAAAGCAATCTGATCGTTCGACTGCGATACTTCAGGCAGTAAAAACGCACGCTAAGAGTGATTGGCTGCTGGTTATGGATGCGGGTGGAACGCTGCAACGTACAAGTTTACACCAGGCAAATCAGTATCTCGCTCAAAATACTGGGGTGACTGCCCTTTTGCCTAATATCCAGATTCGGCACAACGATACCGTTGGCGGGTTACTGCAGCAAACCCGGGAACGTTTAGACTTATCTGCTAAAAAAGCTAATCGCTTTGATAAAACGGTATCAACTTATAATCACGCAGCTATTTATCAAAAATCTCTAATTAAGGATCTAAAGGAAGACTTTAAAAAAGTAATTAACGATAGTCGGGCGTTTCATAACGTCTTAAAAAAAAGAGGCATACTGAACCAACTGGCCTTTGGAGAAACGGTTGTCATTACAGCAAATGCTATTCCGTATAAAATGCGTTTAGCTCAGCGACTTCCTGGCGTTTCACTCAAAAGTTTACTGCTCGTTTTGCAACCACTGGTCATTACGTACATGGCTTATTTGGCAGTAGCATATCATGCCTATGACTATCTGCTACTGGCCTTTTTTACGTTTATGGTATTAATGTTGCTCAATATACTATTTGACCGGTCCCAACAAATCTTTGCCAAGCTGCGGGCTATTCTGATCACTATACCGCTATACAGCGTGTATATGTTAGATGCATTGGTAAGTCTGCTGCTGTACCCCTTTTACTTTGCTAAAAAACGAGTGTAATCAGCTCCTGTTAGTCCATTGGTAATGGTTATTTAACCGTCTCCACGGAGGTATTTTGCTGCCACGCGTGGAATCGAAGTAACTGGCTTTAAGCGGGTAGAGTCAAACGTTGCGGCCCAGGCATTATCTTTACCGGCTATCAAATCGTGTAGAATCATGGCAGCAGCCGTTCCGTTGGACAAGCCCCATTTCATAAAGGCCGTAGCCACATACAGGTGCTTTGACCATGGGTATAATTTACCGACTAACGGAATACTGTCGTACGATAAATAGTCTCGGTCGGACCAGCGGTGCGTAATTGAGGTTAATCCAAAATGCTCCTCGGCATAATTGGCTAGTTGCTGGTAGCGGTCGTGTGTATTACCGCTCAGCCCAGAGATATGGCCTTTTCCGCCAATCAGTAACATTTGTTTTCCGTTACTTTCGGCAGGCAGTATAGAGTAATGGTTTTTGTCGGGAGATATATACATACCGCCGACCTCTTTTTTAAGCGGCCCGGCGATAAGGTAGGATTCTTTTGGATACTCAAGCATACAGTAGCCTCCGCGACCGATAAGCGGCCAGGTTGGTACATTTGTGGCAACAATTATGTCGGTGGCGGTTATAGTTGCTTGGCTTGTTTTGACACTCCCCGGCTTACCGTCACGAATGCCGGTAACGTTGCTGTTTTCGAACACACAACTACCTTGGCCGTTAATTGCTTGGGCAAGCCCAATCACATATTTTTGAGCGTGCAGGCTGCCTTGGTCTTGGCTGGTAAATTTGACGGCTGCTTTTACGTTGAATGGCAGCGGAGTAGAGGTTTCGAAGCTCGCCGGTAAACCTAAATTAGCTGCCGTTTTAGCCTCCTCTTTAAAGTACCCTATTTTATCTGGATTATCGGTAAATACATAGTTATCTTTTTGCTGCCAGTCGCAGTTGATTTTCTCTTTTGTAATGATGTTGGCTACTTGGGCGACGGCTGCCAGGTTGGCTTCACCGTATGTTTTAGCTGTTTTTTTGCCAAGCCGGTTTTGCAGATCGCGGTATATAAGGTTATGTTGGGCAGTCACTTTGCCGGTGGTGCGGCCTGTGGTTCCGCCGCCTACTGTGTCCTTTTCGAGTACGGCAACAGTATAGCCGGATTTTTTAAGCAAATAGGCTGCGGTTAAGCCCGTAATTCCGGCGCCTACGATGACCACGTCGAACCGTAAATCTTGACTCAACTGCGGGTACAACGATTCTTTATAAGCTTCTCGCCAAAATGATTTTTCGGTGTTAGGTAATTGCAGCATATGTTTACTGTATTGAAGCAACTGTTCGTTCACAATAACTTATCTAACATGACTATGATTTTGACACCGATATGTACATATTAGTGTCAAAATCATAGTACCCAGATTGGATCTATGAAAAGTCGTACTAGCAATAAACGGCTGTCGTGGTTGCCTCAAAAAGTTTGGCTGGGTTTTGCATGGTCCAAACGGCGACCTGAGCGGCGGTATAAGCTGCGGCGTTGTTGGTCAATGCCACCTGGCCGCGGTAGGCATTCCAGGTTTGGCTATCGTCGGCAACTACCAGGTTAAGTGCATAATCTGTCGTAAGTTTATGGAGTATGGCAGCCAGTTCAGAATTATTAACGGTAGAAGTAACTGCTTTTTCGAGCTTAAGCTCGATACCGATTTTCTGAAGTTCGCTGCGCGTCACTATGAGTGATGTACTGTCTCTTAAAAACAGGTCCGCTAGCGGCATCGTTACGCTTTGCATTGCCAGCGAAGCGATAACGAGTGGACCGGTATAAGTGGTCATAAAGCTTTCGAGCATGAGGTTGGTTTCACTGTTTTTACCAATGTCGCCGGCTAACAGTACGGTGTCGGCCCACTGACTGGCAGATAATAGCTCGGCCAGAGCTGTCTTGGCGAAGCTGCCGCTGGCGTTGGCCGGTGCATATTCAATATTGGGTAACATTTTTGTAAGTTTGCGGGTACTGTCGGGCATTAATACACGGATAGTGCCAGCGCCAGCCTGATCGGCTTGCATAAAGCTTTCGGCAACGTGAATAAATTCTTGGGCTTGACCGCCGATAATCAGTAGTTTGCCGGCACCATGCTTAGTCTCGGGGCGGCTCCACAAAAGATTTGGAAAAAGCGGATCGGTAGTTTGCTGTAAGTAGTTTTGATCGGCAGCCATGTTAGTCTACTCGCCTCACAAGGGTCTGCCTGTCATTATCTACGACTAGCGCCTGGTCGTCGTTTAGTTCTAAAAGCGACGGATCGTCTTTATATAGCTCACGGAGGTGCGCGATATCATCAGCGTACATTGGATTGTCAGCGTGCGGTGAAATAATGTTTGGCAATAAGCCGAGACCCTTCCAGATTATCTGCTCGGTAAAGGCGGGGTTGTCGGCGTCTTCCAATCCTTTTAAGTTAGTGCCAACCACGCAGGCACCTGCGCTTTCGCCGATGTACACCAGCCCATCGTCGGTGAGTAGTTGAGCGGCTATCTGGTCAAAACCGCTGTGCTGCATTGCATAACGGAGACAAAAGGTGTTACCACCAATTACCCAGAGACCGTCAAATGTCCGGAGTTTGTCACGGAGGATCGCCGCATCAGAAAATCGCATTAAATCAACTGGTTCAGATTGTATGCCGTGGGTTTTTAGATAGGCTGCTTTTTCGGCCATTTTCACATTGCGCGCCCGCTCAGCGTAGTAATCCTTAGCATTAGGGATAAGCGCCAAACGGATATCCGTGACAGGCTTACCGATTAACCGTAGCACATCTTCTGGGGTCGGAAGCTGATATGACGATAAATAAAGTTTCATACCCTTATTCTAGCGTATGCCGGACAATTACCGCGCCTTGCAGCAGCCCGAGCATACGTTTTGTATCAGGAACACCGACACCGGCGTCGGTAATGCTGAGTCCAGGTTCAAGTTGAGAAATGTCAGTTTCGCCAGCGGTAAATTCCTGTTTGCCGGCTAGGAGGTTGCTTTCAATCATGACACCGCAGATGGCAACCTGGCCAAGCATTTTTTGTTTAGAGACATCTTTAATAACTTCAATCTGCCCGACTGGATCTTTTTCGTCGGTAATCGGGTTAATGGCAATATTGTTGCCGTGGGAAGCATCTATAACAATAGCGTTGAGCAGTTCTTTAGCTTGGAGTCGCTGTAAGCACTTCTCGAGGTGTTCTGGGGAATAATTAGGCCCCTGCTGGTCACCTCTTAAAATGACGTGAGCCAAATTGTTACCGGTAGTTTGAACTTGCATGGGTAAGCCGTTAGTATTGATACCCAAAAAGACGTGGGGAGCATTGGCAACCTTGACTGCTTCGGTGGCGGCTTTGACGCTGCCTTCGGGTGTATTTTTAAAGCCCACGGGCGAAGAGGTGCCAGAGGCGTACTCGCGGGCTTTCTGGTCGGTGGTATTGCGAGCGCCGATCGCATCATAGGCAACTAAGCCGTTAAAGTATTGTGGCGTGTAGGCGTTAAGGCGTTCCATTGCGATTGGTACGCCCATGTTCGTGATTTGGCAGGCTAGCAAGCGTGATAACGTGACGCCAAGATTAATGTCGTTGCTTTGATCGAGACGCGGATCATAAATAAGCCCCTTCCAACCCAACTCGGTGCGCGGTTTCTCGGGGTAAAAACGCATGACGATTTCGAGATATTCCCCATATTCCTCACGCATTTTTTTAACTTCGTGGGCGTACGCAATGGCAGATTCTGGATCGTGTATTGAGCACGGCCCCACTACAACCAATAATCGGTCACTTTTACCGGTTAATATATCGCCGATGGCATTGCGGGCCTTCACCGTGGTGTCTAACGACTCTTGCGTCAACGGCAAAACGGCTTCGAGCATAGCTGGCGTAATTACGGGTATTGGCTCAACATTGTTAGTATCTACTGCAGTGGATTGGTCGACAGGTGTGGCTAACTGGTCGTCAAAGCGCTCCCGGGAGTTACTCAGCCGTTCTGCCATTACGTGCTCAAAGGCGGCAGCAGCTTCATATTGGACACCGGTTAACTCTTGACTGATCATCTCTGCCTCTGCCAAGATAGTGGATTTATGTATATTGCCTGTCTCGGGTGACATAGTTCTTATCCTTATTTCGTTTACATTAAAAAACCGCCATTGTGGCGGTGTGTTGTCGTATAAGATTGTATTTATTTTTTGATACGCACAAGACTAACCGCCAGTTGGGGGCCGGTAAACCAGAAAAATCCAAAATAACGCTTAATCATGCATTTATTATATCATAGTTCGTCAAAGATGTGCTTATTTTAGAACTTGGCTCTTAAGAACCAGTTGTTAGTGTGATACTGACTGGACAGTGGTCGGAACCCATTACATCAGCGTGAATCTTTGCTTCTTTGACCTGTGGTTGCAAGCTTTTTGAGACCATAAAGTAGTCGATGCGCCAGCCGACGTTCCTGGCACGGGCGTTGGCCCAGTGGGTCCACCAACTGTAATGGCCGTTACCTTGGGTAAACATACGAAAGGAGTCGACAAAGCCATTATCTAGAAAATTCTGGAATCCGGCACGTTCCTCGTCGGTAAAACCATGCTTACCGATGTTAGGTTTGGGGTTGGCAAGGTCATCTTCGGTATGGGCAACGTTTAAATCACCACAAAAAATCACTGGCTTTTTTAGCTCCAATAATTTTACATAGTCTAAAAAAGCTTTATCCCACTGTTCGTGACGCAGTTTGAGGCGGCCGAGATCACCTTTTGAGTTCGGTGTGTAGACGGTTACTATATAGAAATCCTCGAACTCGGCGGTAAGCACTCTGCCCTCTTGTAGCGGATCGCCGTATGTATCGGCCATCGCGGTATACTTTTTGGCGATAACATCAGGAAAACCGTTAAATACTTCAAGCGGCTTGGTTTTTGTAAAAATGGCTGTTCCGGAGTAGCCTTTTTTAACCGCGGAGTTCCAGTACTCGTGGTAGCTCTGTATGTCTACCTCTGATTGCTCCTCTTGGGCTTTGGTTTCTTGCAAGCACAAAATGTCTGGATCGTGCTCTTCGATAAACTTTTGGAACATGCCTTTGTTCCAGACGGCCCGTATGCCATTAACGTTCCAGGAGTAGATTTTCATCAGTAGTAGTATAGCGTCAAATTACAGAAAATTCTATCAGGAAGTTCGCCAGATTCTAGGCGTGTTCAAGTGCCACTAAGCGCCGCTCAGTAGTATTATTTTGACGCCGCATTTCGCGGTTTGTTTGGGTAAGATCTACGCGTATTCCATTAACATCTGTACGTAACACGTCAACATCTGTGCGCAACTCGTTCACGTCTACACGTAAACCATTTACGTCCGTACGCAATACGTTAACATCTGTACGTAACTCGTTCACGTCTACGCGTAACTCACGAATATCAACCCGCATAGCGCCCAAGTCCTTATTTGTATCGGTGAGTGCCAGTTTCATCATGCTAATATCGGCCTTGATGCCGTCTATCTCTGCGACTTTTGGCTTCATCCAGGCAATATCTTCGGCTAACGGCGCGATCATTTCGCCGATAAGCCGAACTGTGTCATCCATTTGCTCGATAAAAAAGAGACGGTCAGCTTCACTCATGTTGGTTGCTCCAGTACGGTAATGCGGTCTTCGTGGTTGGCGACTGTTGTGTTGGTAAGTCGCAGCTCACGGTTTGTTTCGGTAACAGCAAAAGTAAGGGTGTCTACTGCCTGCTCGATTGTGGTGAGCCTGATTATTATAGAAGGAATCAGCCGTACTGAATCACGCATTTCGCCCATATTTTCGAGCAATACGTCGTTTTGGTGGATAATCTGCTCTAACAGTACACCGTAACCTGATTCATCGTGCATGAGTTTGCCGTTCATATAATTAACTGTAGCAACCAAAGATTAAATCTTTATGAAATCGTGTCGAGTTTTTCCACAGTTCTGCTATAATTTTCATTTAATGGCATATAAACGAGTTCTTCTTAAACTCTCTGGTGAACAACTGGCTGGTAAGTACGACAATGGTATAGATCCCGAGCAGGCCGCTTGGTTTGCGGCCGAAGTTAAAAAGGCCGTCGATTCTGGCACCGAGGTAGTGATTATGGTTGGTGGCGGTAACTTTGTACGTGGCGCCCAGACGGCCGGCCACGGCATTCAACGCGTTACCGCTGACCACATGGGTATGTTAGCGACTTTGATTAACGCATTGGCGCTGACCGATATTTTTGAAGACCGAGGGCTTAAAACGCGCTGTCTTAGTAATATCTTCGCCCAGCAGGTTGCTGAACCATTTGTACATCGATTAGCTAATAAACATCTCGAAAAAGATCGGGTGGTAATTGTGGCGGGCGGGATTGGCCGACCATATTTAACTACTGACACCGCTGCCGTTGCCCTGGCTCTTGAACTTGACTGTCAAGTTGTTCTTAAGGCCACAAAGGTTGATGGTGTGTACGATAAAGACCCGGCTCACCACGATGACGCAATCCGCTATCAGACGCTTGATTTTCAACATGCCGTCGAGAATGCCAGCATCAAAGTCATGGACAAAGCCGCGATTGGCCTGGCCATGGAGCACGGTATGAAAGTCGTTGTATTTAATGCGACTTCCGAAAATGCTATTCACGACGCCGTCTCTGGTAAAGACATTGGTACCAAAATTAGCTAAGACATTCTTGTAAGATAACTAACAGTATGCAGTGATATTTCTAACAGGCATATTAAAAACCACGAGTTAAGATAGTACTCATGGTTTATACAAATAAAGATATTCAACCCGATCCTCTCACACGTTTAAGCGCAGAGTTCCATCCTGGTCAACTAGATGCGTCCACAGATGTGCCGCCGCCTGAGATATCAGAGCTTTCGTCCGAGGAACGGAAGCAGATTCAAGACCGCCAGAGGCGTTTTAGTGTTGCTGCGCTTCACAATTCTATTCTTTCTATGAGCAGACACCGACGAATCATTTAAGCGGATATATAAAACAATTTGGCGGAGGGAGAGGGATATCGCGTGGCTTCGCCGCGCTCCTTCCTGCGGTGCTCGGCAAGCAAATGTACCCATTTGCTTGCTCTCCGGTCGTCGTCCGCCGAACCCTTCGGGTTCGCATCCCCTTACCCGTGCATCTAAAAAGGACCGGCTTTGCTCGGTCCTTTTTAGATGGCGGAGGGAGAGGGATTCGAACCCTCGATGAGATTGCTCCCAAACCGCCTTTCCAAGGCGGCGCCATAGGCCACTAGGCGACCCCTCCATAAGACATTAGTATACCGTAACCCAGTACTATACTAGCGTTTCATGAACGTTTAATGAAACGCTAGTATAGTAGCGAAACACAAGTGTATAGCCATTCCAAAGCAAAATCTGCATTTTAGACTGCGCCTCAGTGGCTAAATAGGTTCTTTCCTCACTCGCCATATCTACCGATATGCCTCAATCAAAATGAACCTATTTAACTCACTGATCCATCAGCCTAATTCTGCAGATTTTGTTTTGGATTAGCTATACGTTGTCACAACTAGGCACTAACAAATTATTAAAATAAACAGCTGCAAAGATAATTTTACTACAAAACCCCTGTTATAGATGCTAATTACAGCGTAGAATAGACATAATGCCAATTATCGAGTTAAAGGACGTCAGCAAACTGTATGGCTTCGGTGACGCAACCACTGTTGCGCTCGAAGAAGTGAGTCTGAGCGTTGAAAAAGGTGAGTTTGTGGCGATTATGGGACCGAGCGGATCTGGTAAATCGTCTCTGATGAGTATTATCGGTATGCTTGACCGGCCGACGCACGGAATCTATCGGCTAGACGGGCGTTCGGTAGAAAAATTGAGTACCAATGGGCGCGCTAAAACGCGGCGTGACAAAATTGGCTTTGTGTTTCAATTTTCGAGCTTGATCTCTAAACTTACTGCCCTCGAAAATGTTGCGTTGCCGCTGACGTATAAGGGCAAGCGGACCGGACGGCGCCTCAAGCTCGCCCACGCCATGCTAGAGCGCGTTGGGCTGAGCAATCGGGCGTATTACCTGCCCCACCAGCTGAGCGGCGGCCAGGTGCAGCGTGTCACGATTGCCCGCGCCTTGGTGAACGAGCCAAAAATCTTAATTGCTGACGAGCCAACCGGTAACCTCGACAGTGCCTCCTCCCGGCTGGTCATGGAGTTATTAAACGAAGTGCACCGCATGGGCAATACTATCTTGATGGTGACCCATAACCCAGAGTTAACCCGCTACGCGACTCGAGTACTGTATATGTATGATGGCAATATTGTACGTGACGAAAAAACTAAGTTAGGTGAAGTCGCCAAGAGTGCTGAGCAAACGGTGGTATTTGTTCCAAAAGACCTCAGCGAAGAAGATCTGGCCGGCGTCTCGGCGCTAATTAGCGAAATTCCCAAGCATGGTGATGATAGACCGCGCAGGCGTACATCAACCAAGAAGCGAACCCGATTACCCACTAAACACGCGCCGCGGAGGGCTAAGAAATGATGCTGTCTGAACATCTGCGCATGGCAAGATCCTCAATTAAGGCTGCCCGGTTCCGCAGCTTCCTCACTATGCTAGGTATAATTATTGGCGTTGTAAGTGTGATCACGACTGTAAGTTTAGGCGAAGGCGTGAAACGTCAGGTATCTGGCCAAACCAATATTGTGGGCAACGATTTAATTACGATACGGCCAGGCTCGCTGGTTAAGCGTGATGCGGCTGGCAATATTGATGGTATAAATATCTTATCGTTCTTGTCAGCCAGTAAAGTTACCAATAAAGACCTACAGTCAGTCCAGAAAAATCCTGATATCAGTGTTGCCGTACCACTGAGTATTATCTCTGGCACGCCGTCTATCGGCGAAGAACATTTAAACCAAGCTTTTATTATGGCGACTGATCAAAATTTACCCAAAGTTATTAACCAGAGCGTAGAATTTGGAAATTTCTTTGGCGAAACCGATAAAGACCGCAAAGTGGCAGTTATCGGTATTGGAATTGCCGAAAAGCTATTTAAAGAAAATGTACCCCTGGGCAAAACCTTCCAGCTACGTGGCCAGGATTTTATTGTTCGTGGGGTGTTTGAGCGTTTCCCAACTAACCCGCTAAGTCCCGAGGCAGATTTTAATAATGCCGTATTTATACCCTATGAAAGCGCCACTGCTTTAGTAAAAGATGACTTAACTATTTATGAAATTCTCGCCCGGCCAAAAGATCCGGGTCAGATCGACCAGACAATTGCTGGGTTAACTGCCAGCTTAAAAGAAAATCACGCCGGCCAAGATGACTTTACAGTCTTGCGACAAGATGAAATGGCCGCGGTCGCTAATAGTGTGTTGGGCCTGGTAACGACGTCGGTTACCATCATGGCTGCCGTTTCTCTATTTGTGGGTGGAGTTGGAATCATGAATGTAATGTTGGTTTCGGTGACCGAACGAACGCGCGAAATTGGCATTCGTAAAGCGGTTGGCGCGACCAACCGGCAGATTCAATCCCAGTTTTTGGTTGAAGCCATGGTTATCTCAATATGGGGTGCTGCCATTGGAATTGGATTATCAGGCGTCATCAATGTATTGCTCCGTATTCTCACCAACCTCGAACCCACTATTACGTGGCCGGTGGTAGTTGTTTCGGCCGGAGTGTCGGTGGCGGTTGGTATCGTGTTTGGCCTAATCCCTGCCGTCAAAGCCTCGCGCAAAGATCCAATAGAAGCGCTACGCTCATACTAATTATGAAAATCATAACAATAACCGTTGGTAAAAAACACGACCCAAACCTGGCGACTGCAATTGCCGAATACGAAAAACGGCTTACCAAGTACTGTGATTTTAGTTGGCAACTTATTCCCTCTTCAGATGTAACGCAAGAATCCGCCGCGATTATTAAGCAGCTCAAACCAGACGATACCGTCATTTTGCTTGATGAGCGCGGTAAAATGTGGGCCAACGACCGGCTCGCCTATGCACTTGAGACTTTGCAGAACCAATCGGTTAAACGCCTCATCTTTAGAATCGGAGGCGCCTATGGTGTCTCTGTTGATGTTCAGCGTCGAGCCAATTACATTTTGGCGCTTTCGCCGCTGGTGTTCCCCCACCAGATCGTTCGGTTATTGCTGATCGAACAGCTATATCGAACGTATAGCATAATGGCTGACGGCAAGTATCACCACGAGTAACCCTGGGCTGCATAAAAGTGCGATAGTCTAGGCTCTCAAGGGGCGGGGCAGTGTCAAGTACTTGCGTAAAAACGGCTTAACCAAAAATTTTTGAAATCGATATACGTATCGCTTTCTATGCTATGCCGAATATCATCAACCAGGCGTATGATAAACCGCTCATTATGAATCGTAGCCAGTGTGTTCGCTAATAGTTCTCGGCTTTTAAATAAATGGTTAAGATAGGCTCGGGTGTAGTGCTGGCAGGTGTAGCAGTCGCATGATTCGTCGAGAGGGTTGAAATCGCGGCGATACTTTTGGTTTGTAATGTTGATGCGTCCATCTGGCAGGTAGAGCGCGCCATTTCGTCCGACGCGAGCCGGTGAAACACAGTCAAAGGTGTCGGCGCCATGCTCAATGCAATCAAAGATGTCATTCGGCTCACTAATGCCAAGCATGTGTCGTGGCTTATCTTCGGGCAATTCTTCAACCATCCAGCGGACTATTTCACCGAGCCCATCTTTGGTTAAGGCTCCTCCCAAGCCAAAGCCATCAAACTCCAATCCGGCAAGAAAACGGGCGGAATGGCGGCGCAGGTCTTCGTACTGGGCTCCCTGCACTACCCCAAACAATGCCTGATAGGGCCTGGCGGGATACTTGGCAGTGAGGCGTTGGTGCTCGGTCAAAGATCGAACTGCCCAGGGGTGGGTACGCTGCTCCAGAGATTCTTCTTGGTACTGGCGGCTGTCATGTAGCGTTGTTAATTCATCAAAGGCAAACATAATATCGGCGCCGAGTTTGTGCTGAATTTGCATTGATAGTTCGGGGTTAAAGCGATGCTTAGAGCCGTCAATGTGTGATTTAAAAGTTACGCCGTCGTCATCGACCCACGCCATACGATCTTTTTTTGGTATGGCTGGCTGGCCGCTGCCGGCTGACATGTTAATAACTTTTTTAAAACCTGTACCCAGCGACATGATCTGAAAGCCACCGCTGTCGGTAAAGCTTGGACCGTCCCAGTGCATAAAACTGCCTAACCCGCCTGCCTCCTCAATAATGTCTGGTCCAGGCCGCAAGTAGAGGTGGTAGGCGTTTGCGAGAACTGCTTGAGCACCCACTTCTGACAATTGTTCGGGGGTTAAAGCCTTTAAGCTGGCTTGGGTTCCTACTGGGATAAAGGCTGGAGTTTGGATTGTGCCATGGGGCGTTGTAATTTGGCCAGAACGGCTTAAACCAGAGCGGTGTGAAATCGTAAAAGTAAAGTCTGTGGGTGTACTGGCCATTCGTTATTTAATAATAACACCTGCTCTCGCGACGCTACCTAAAGCTGTAAAAATTTTCACAAAAGATTATTTATAACCCCTGTATGATAATTCATTATAGTAAAGCTTATATATGAATGCCGTTGCATTAAACCACTCAATTACTAATGAAATTATCTACCCTATATAAGCGGCATATTAGGATCGTACCTGGTGTCAAAAGCTATGTCCTCGCTACGGGACTTGTCTTTGTATTAGGAATGGTGGTCACGTTGTTGTCATGGTACGTTGATCGCCAGCGAATCCAGACCGAACAAACCACACAGTTAAACCAGCAAGTCGCTTCAATTCAGCTGGATATTGCAAATCGCCTGGCTATCTACGAGCAGATACTTCGTGGTGCCAGTGGTTTATTCAGCGCCTCGGACTTGGTAACCCGAGACGATTGGCGGCGATATATCCAGCAATACGACCTCGAGAAAACCTATCCGGGAGCAGCCGGTATCACCTATGTGCAACATGTTCCGGCTGCCTCGCTTGAAGGCTATACCCAAGCAATACGGGCCGAAGGCTTCTCAGACTTTTCGGTGACCCCCGCCGGCGCCCGCCCAGAGTACGCTCCAGTCACCTATGTCGAACCATTTGGTGAGGGAGCTAAAAAAGCTCTTGGCACTGATATATACTCTGATCCTATTAGGAACCAACTCGCAAGCCAAGTTCGAGATAGTGGAAAAACTGGCATTTCAGAACGCCTGACTCTTTTGACTGATCGTGGGAGTAACAATAACTCCAGCTTTGTCATGTACCTGGCGATATATCTTAAAGATACCAAGCCGACGACCGTCGAAGAGCGGCGGGCTAATTTGGGCGGTTTTATAAACGCTGGCTACCGCTCAGCAGATTTTTTTAAAGGAGCTATCAATCCGTCTAATCTCAGTGCCTATTCTGACATACAGATATTTGATGGGTCAACTGCGGATCAAAATGCGTTGCTATACGAATCAGCGGGTTATCGCGACGCTGACCCCGAGGGTGTTACCCAGACATACACTGCCAACTTCTTTACCCGTGACTGGACTTTTCGTTTTGCCGGACCTATTAATGGTGCAAGTGGCGACTTGCAACGCTCAAATATAATACTGATTGGTGGTACAACCATCAGTTTTGCCATTGCTGGCTTCTTATTTCTAGTTATGCTAACCCGTGCCCGCGCCATTGTATACAGCAAGCAAAACGAAACCCAACAAGCTAAAGACGATTTGTTATCTCTCGCCTCGCACCAGCTACGTACGCCTGCTACTGCCGTCAAACAGTACCTCGGTATGATTTTAGAGGGTTACACCGGCGCAATTAGCAAAAAACAGCTGCCTGCCCTTCAAAAGGCGTATGCCAGCAATGAGCGGCAGCTCGATACCATCAACCAAATATTATATGTTGCCAAAGCAGACGCCGGGCGTTTAACAATTAATCCCCATACGTTTAATATTAATATGCTGATTGATGAGATCGCCCTTGATGTCGCCGATACGCTCGAGCAGAATGAACAGTCACTTATTATTAAGCGACCGCGCAAAAAGCTAAAAGTATATGCTGACGATTCTAGTTTGCGAATGGTCATCGAAAACTTAATTTCCAATGCCAGCAAGTACAGCCATAAAGGTGCTAAAATAACCGTTCGCACCACTGTAAAGAACGACTCCATATGTATTGAAATTATCGACAAAGGTATTGGTATTGCCGCCGAAGATTTCGATAAGCTCTTCCAAAAGTTCTCGCGCATCGACAATGATCTGTCATTACAAGTTGGCGGAAGCGGTATCGGATTGTATATTGATAAAGTACTCATTGAGTTGCACGGCGGAAAAATTGAAGTTACCAGTGAACCCGGAAAAGGTTCAACATTTACAATTAATCTTCCCCAGAGTTCACCAAGCAGTGCCAACAATCTTACAGACGGAACTGTTCAGGATAGTTCATAGTGCTAAAAATGGCTAATAATGTAAATACTAAACAATTACGGAGTACAGATAACGCGATGACCACACCAAAAAAAGCTCAGATCCTGATCGTCGAAGACGAAGCCTTGTTAAATGAAGCCTACGAAACAGTACTTAAGCATGAAGGTTACACGGTTCATAAGGCATTTAATGGCGAAGAAGCTCTCGAAGTTCTAAAAAAACACACCCCTGATTTGATTTTACTCGATCTGCGTATGCCCAAAATGGACGGGCTAACCTTTCTCGCAGAACTACAGAAAAAACCCCACCCCGACTATAAAATCATCGTCTTCAGTAACTACGACGTCCAAAAAGACATCGACAGTTCATTCGACCTCGGTGCCACCCACTACGTCCTTAAAGCCTACGCCTCCCCTAAAGAACTGGTACGCATCGTCCGCAACAGCTTAATGGACGAGTAGTTTCTTTAGAAATATTTATTTCAGGAGACTCCGTTATATTCGGCAAGAAATGCCTAATTTTGGCATTTCTGGGTCTCTTGAAATAAATATTTCTAAAGAAACTACTGCAATTTGAAGCTGAGGAACTCCTCGGAACTCAGCAAAGAGCGAAGTAGTGGGATATTTAATGAGTAGTGTTGGTTAGAGTATTCGACGATTTTTTTGCGGCGTAGTTTATTGAGTTCAGTTGAGGTTGTTTCGCGGGTAAGGCCAGTCATGTTTGCTAAGTCTTGGTGCGTAATACGTAGATCGATACGTTGCCAGTCTTTGCCTTGGCCGCGGTTGCTCGGAAAGCGCATCAATAAGTACTGGAGCATATGAATAATCTTTTCACTGCCTTTGGACTGTTCGAGAGCGTTAATTTCCAGTAAAGAACCCACAAAAGAAGTAGCGTAATGCTCAAACATAAAATAAGTGATAGCAGGCGTATTTTGGATTGCCGCTAACAGAGTGTCGCGGGGTATTCGGTAATAACTGCATGGTGTAAAAGCGTCGTAGTAGTACAGGCTTACCGGAGCTTTTTTAAACACCCAAGCCGGGGGCAATAAATCACCTACCGACAAGAAGTTGACGATTTTTTCGTCGCCAGCGCCGCCAATGTCGTAAATCTTTGCAATTCCCTCGGTAAGTATGTATGCGTGGCG
Organism: Saccharimonadales bacterium (SeqCode); assembly: GCA_051005235.1. Lineage (GTDB taxonomy): Bacteria > Patescibacteriota > Saccharimonadia > Saccharimonadales > 2-12-FULL-41-12 > JALQXV01. Next base: position 521 of record JBPCJO010000040.1, on the reverse strand, counting down.
TGGAACCTCACCTTGGTACAAGATTGGTTCGCCGGGTGCGCGTTTCTGGATTGAATGCTCTCTACAGATAGTAAGTAGTTCTTCAGGAATGTGCATATTGTAGGCTAGGCCTGTCTCCGGTTCATTAAGATTATTCTAATATAAAACTATACTTTAGTCCATAGTTTATAGTCCACCTACTAGACTATCATGATCTAACAGTTTTTTGTTATTTAGAACTAATCCCGAATATCTTCTTCGACGGGTTCGTTAATTTCGTCTTCGTAGCTTTTCTTTAAATTTCGATTTAGCCACGCACTATCTTTGCTTTGCATGTACATAGAATATTTATAGACACTATGGCTGCTCTGGTTAGAGTGGATAGGATCGTTGCTACTTCCAATTTTAAAATATTTATTAAATGATTTAACCATAATATTCCCCGTTTAAGTCTAAATTTATATTAAAGGAATAGTAGAAGCGAACTGTGCTTTTTTGTTGGCGACTACATTGATGCGGTCAATGAATAGCATGCCGTATTG